>NZ_PUJV01000002.1:0-343832 GCF_011189495.1 Photorhabdus stackebrandtii | reverse complement strand
CGCCATCACGATTAACTATCAGCGATTTATTGCTAAAACTAAATATGACCCGGCCACACAAATGATCCAGGAATTTCAGTGCCTGAAAGTGACCTTTGATGGCTGGCGACCAGCGTATTGCCTGTTTTTGGAAGCCAAGGCGCGGTATGACCAGTTTTTTGATAGTGAGGGTAAACCTAAAAGTTGGTGGAAAGGGATGAAAGCAGGAAGAAAACAAGGCGCTCGACAACAAGCTGTATGTGACGTATTAGATAATACGCCCCATGTGGAATGGCATTTTTTACAGCCGATAAGTTGTGCTTATTTTAAGACACTATTTATTGAACATAAAAACATCAGTGTTCACTATACCCACTGCTCCGATTTGATGGCAACAGTTTAGTCCGAGGTAAATATGGCGATAATTCGTATAGAAATCAATGTACGTTATGAACAACAGGAAACCATTACCGTAAATACAGCGTTAATGGATTTATTTCGTATCACACGACAAGCTGATATTTTTTTCGGGCGAAAAAAAACGTGGTATTTAACTGGCTACTCACGAAAAGAAGCACTAAAACACATTGTATTTGATGAACAAGGGCCAACAGAAAAGATGGTGAGTTATTTTGAAAAATCTTATAAAAAAGATTTTCCATTGCTTATTGAAGATATGTGGGATGGCGAAGAAGATAACCTATCTAGTGGTATTAGCTATAGTAAACAGTCAATAAAACGCCCTAATTGGGTTAGGTTAGAACTAAACTTAAAAATTGACAGCAGTCAGCTTGATGTTTCCCAGTTAATTGAACTTGTCAAATATTTGGTGACCAGCCGTGATCTTCCTTATATTCAGGTCGAAACCAACGAATATACATTACGGAATAAACAGGTTTTCCCTGATCGTCTCAGTGTTGGCTGGATGCTTTACCAGCCCCGTATTATTGATAAATCCTATCTGCCTATGGCGGAAGGTGTGCTTCCTGTGTATCAAAATAATGAACAAACCGGCACCTTGATTATCACCAAAAAAGGCATTTTTGATGGAAGAAATCAGGACGATATTGATAAATCCAATGATGTCGAAATACAGTTGGTTAACCTAGGATTATTGCCGTTAATTACCGAAGTTTAATGGGGAATGATGTTATTTACCAATCGAAAAACGATGGAGAACGTTAATGTCAAAAGCGGTTATTCTGCTGGGTGATACGACAGATCATGGCGGTAAGATGGTTACTGCCATAGTCCAATATCTTTATCAGGGTATTCCTGCCGCGGGAAAAGGTGACTTAGCGAAAATGGCTTGCTTCGTAAAATGACAGTGAGAAAGCATTTGAATATCAGTCGGTTTGGATAATATTCTTTTGTGTGCTGATTTGTTTTCAATTTCCTGCTAATGTTTAATGGACTTCGATTAAACGCGATTCATTTTCCTTCTGAAAAGCACGTTTATTGAGTTAAATCTGCCTTTTATATAAAAGGTTTAATCTCTCTATTCGCGTTTTTAAATGGTTATGGCAGGTGAGATAAATTTAAAATCAGCGTAGGATAGTATTGCCGATAAACGAATTAAATATGGTTGTGAATAGGCTGTTTTTAGTCACTCTGTATCTTTTCAAATTTCGGGTATTAATGCCTGTTTTTTTTAACCTTTAATTGATGGATAGCTGAGTTAATCTGTAGTGGTCAATGGTATTAAAATCAAAGCCTATTTTTTTAATGGTTTTTAACCCTGTTAAATGCGTTGGTTCTTTTTTCGTTATACGGTTAACCTTGTCACTTTGTTAATCAATTTAAAACCCGTTTTCCCTGATGTTTTCTCTTCTAATATCAGTATAATATTGAATCTTTTGCCCGCTTTAAAAAATCCTTAATCACGATTTTTTTGCCTTTGATGGTAGATTCACATAATAAGTGCAACATCGTTAATCTGGATAAGGCATTTCAACACTTTTTAAATCGGATTTACCCATGATTTTTGAAATCAATGGAGCTGACGTCCAATGGGACGGGCTCCATGATAAACAAACACCGTTAAACTGAAAATTTAAATCACTTTATGCGGACCGAAGCATTCATAGTGAATATCTTGCTTATCAATTCCCATATCTAATAGTTGTTTTGCTACATATTGCATAAAGGGAACCGGGCCGCAGAAATAGAAATGCATTCCTTCTGTTTTCAGTGCGTTATTCAGTACCGCCAGATCCATAAAACCTTTATGTTGATAATGAATGCCTTGCTGATCTTCATCTCTTGGTTCGCGGTACCAGATTGTGCTGCTAAGATTCGGCATTGCCTGAGCAATAGCGGTCACTTCATTGGTAAACGCATGATGGCCACCGTGTTCAGCCGCATGTAACCAGTTAATCTGGCTGTTGTGATTTTGCTGGTGGAGTTGATGCAGCATACTCATCATAGGTGTCAGGCCGACACCCGCAGAAATCAGAGTAACTGGCGTTTCTGGCTGAATATCAAGGAAGAAATCCCCGCGTGGAGCGGCCAGCCAGACGGTATCGCCTTCTTGCATCTTATCATGCATATGGTTGGAAACCGTTCCTTGTGGCTCACGTTTGATAGCAATCCGGTAGCTGGAGCCGTTTGGGGCTGCTGTCAGTGAATACTGGCGAATTTCGCGGTTATCAAAGCTGCCGTCTTCCAGATATATGCTCAGATACTGACCGGGTTTATAATCCATCACCTGCCCGCTATCCTGTGGCACAAACTCAAAGCTGCAAATCACATCACTTTTTACCTGTTTCCGGTTGATACGGAATGGACGCAAACCACGCCAACCGCCATCGACTGATTCGTCATGATGATAAATCTGCTCTTCACGGTTGATAAAAACATCAGCCAGCACACCGTACGCTTTTCCCCAAGCATCCAGCACTGCATTTCCCGGCTGGAACATTTCATCTAACGTTGCCAATAAGTGAGTTCCGACAATCTGATAATGCTCTGGTTGAATATTCAGGCTGGCGTGTTTATGCGCGATTTTTTCAACCGCCGGCAGCAGTACTGCCAAATTATCAATATTGGCTGCATAGGCGCAGATAGCATTGAACAGGGCTTCACGCTGATCGCCATTGAGTTGATTACTCATATTAAAAATATCTTTCAGCTCAGGATTATGTTTGAACATCCGCTCATAGAAATGGGCGGTTAGTTTCGGGCCAGTAGCAGAAAGCAGTGGAATAGTTGATTTGACAGTTGCAATGATTTGACTATCCAGCATGGTGAAGCTCCTGAATTTCTTTCAAGTGATTATGAAAGTTATAACATGTAATTTAAATACAACTTATAATTTTTTGAGGATCTTGTAAATATAAAATGTGGTCTTTATGGTGAAAAAATATTCTTGATAGATATTTACACTAAGGCAGGAGCCGACTGAGGTTACAAATTCTGACAATGAGGTAAAATACAGGAAGTTTTCGTTATGCCTGTAAAGAACCCGTGCCTTGCTTTAATTGGTGTGCAATCGTTTGCGTAAAATATTTTGTCAAGACTATCTCAATCCGTGAAAAGGGTTTACACTGTGTGCCATTCTGCCCTTTGGGGTGTTGTTTGAAGAGAAGTTAGCTGAGTCTGGAGAACCCAATGTTAAAGCGTGAAATGAATATTGCTAATTATGATCCCGAACTATGGCAGGCGATGGAGCAAGAAGTTGTTCGTCAGGAAGAACACATCGAGTTAATTGCCTCTGAAAACTATACCAGCCCAAGAGTTATGCAGGCACAAGGCTCTCAACTCACTAACAAATATGCCGAAGGTTATCCGGGTAAACGCTACTACGGCGGTTGTGAATATGTCGATGTTGTTGAGCAGCTGGCGATTGATCGTGCTAAAGCGTTATTCGGTGCTGATTATGCCAACGTTCAGCCACACTCGGGTTCTCAGGCGAATGCGGCGGTTTATATGGCTTTGCTGCAACCGGGTGATACCGTGCTGGGGATGAATCTGGCACATGGCGGTCATTTGACTCATGGCTCTCCGGTAAACTTCTCTGGTAAGTTATATAACATCGTACCTTACGGTATTGATGAAAGCGGTAAAATTGATTACGACGATATCGCGGCACAAGCTCAAAAACACCAGCCAAAAATGATTATTGGCGGTTTTTCAGCTTACTCCGGCGTTGTTGATTGGGCAAAAATGCGTGAAATTGCAGACAGCATTGGTGCTTATTTGTTCGTTGATATGGCACACGTTGCTGGCCTGATTGCTGCAGGCGTTTATCCTAACCCAGTGCCTCATGCTCACATCGTGACGACTACCACGCATAAAACACTGGCGGGCCCACGTGGTGGTTTGATCTTGGCGAAAGGTGGTGACGAGGAGCTGTATAAAAAACTGAACTCTTCCGTATTCCCTGGTTGCCAGGGTGGACCTCTGATGCATGTTATTGCCGGTAAAGCGGTTGCGCTGAAAGAAGCAATGGAACCGGAATTCAAAGCATATCAACATCAGGTTGCTGATAATGCTAAAGCCATGGTTGAAGTCTTCCTGAAACGTGGCTACAAAGTGGTTTCTGGTGGCACTGAGAACCACTTGTTCCTGCTGGATCTGGTTGATAAAAACATCACTGGTAAAGAGGCTGATGCTGCGCTGGGCCGTGCCAACATCACGGTAAATAAAAACAGCGTGCCAAATGATCCGAAGAGTCCATTTGTGACTTCCGGTGTGCGTGTTGGTACGCCGGCGATTACCCGCCGTGGTTTCAAACAAGTTGAAGCTTGTGAATTGGCTGGCTGGATGTGCGATGTATTGGACAGCATCAATGATGAAGCGATCATTGAAGCGACTAAGCAAAAAGTTCTGGCTATTTGCGCAAAATATCCGGTTTACGCATAAATTATAATTTTAATAAGTCATTACAAAAACCTGCTCCGGCTGACATTGTTTGCTTAAGCGAGATATTAAAGGAATGTCCATCTCAAGATAGTCCTTGATATCTTAATTTCTTAAGCTAATCAGGTTAGTTTTGAGCGGGTTTTTTGCACTTTTAACCAGGGAGGATTAATGGTTATTCAGTCGACACGTTGGCTGGCGTTAGATTATTTCACGTATTTCTTTTCTTACGGGATATTTTTGCCTTTCTGGGCGGTCTGGCTCCAGGGTGAAGGAATAAAACCCGATATGATGGGGATTTTATTGGGTGCGGGCTTGGTTTCCCGTTTCCTGGGGAGTTTATTAATCGCGCCTACCGTTAAAGATCCTGCAAAACTTGTTTTCGCGCTGCGTGTATTAGCATTGCTGACCCTGATTTTCGTTATTGGATTTACATTGGGAAATCACTGGGCGTGGCTGCTGTTCATCATGATTGGTTTCAACCTGTTTTTTTCGCCGATGATGCCATTGAGTGATGCGTTGGCGGGGACATGGCAAAAGCAATTTTCCTTTGATTACGGCAAAATACGGGTTTGGGGTTCGATTGCCTTTATTATCAGCTCGGCGTTGACCGGAGAATTGATCTCTGTCTGGGGACATCAGGCCATTCTGATAACCATACTGTTCAGTGTCTTGTCAACGCTGTTGGCGACATTGCTTAAACCCTCCATCATGCCTGTTGGTGAAGCCAAATCTGCTAAAGTTGATGTTGTGTCATTTAAACAGTTATTGTCTGAAAAATCGGTGTGCCGGTTTTTGCTATGCGTAGCTTTATTGCAGGGCGCTCATGCGGGATATTACAGCTTCAGTGCCATTTACTGGGAGAAAGCAGGTTATTCCGCCTCGGTAGTGGGTTATCTCTGGTCGTTGGGGGTAGTGGCTGAGGTTGTTATTTTTACTCTGAGTAATAAATTATTCCGGCGCTGGAATGCCCGTACTCTTCTGCTGCTTTCCGGTATATGTGGTGTCGTTCGTTGGGGATTGATGGGCACATTCACGACATTACCGGTATTGATTATCATTCAAATATTGCATTGTGGTACGTTCACTGTCTGCCATTTGGCAGCAATGCGTTTTATCAGCGCGAGAAAGGAAGGGGAAATTGTTCGTTTGCAGGCGGCTTATTCTGCATTGGCGATGGGGGGCGGTATCGCTGTTATGACGGTAGTTGCGGGATTTATGTATGATTATCTGCACAGCGGCATTTTCTGGGTCATGGCTTTCGTTGCTTTTCCGGCTCTTTTCCTGCGACCACAGGTTAAAGCTCATCATTATTAACAATATGAATTCAGTTTCTTATGATATTTTTGTAAGAAACTGGATGCTTCTAATAATAATATTTTCATGAGATATCATGTCGAATAAATTAACAATAAAAGATATTGCACGTCTGGCTAATGTCAGTAAATCAACCGTCTCGCGGGTATTAAATAACGAAAATAGCGTCAGTCCACAAGTACGTGAAAGAGTTGAAGCGATTATTGATCAAAATAACTTTATTCCCTCTAAATCAGCGAGAGCGATGCGAGTGAAAAGTGACAAAATTATTGCTTTAATTGTGTCACGGTTGGGATCTTTTTCGGAAAATTTATCAATAAGTACGATGTTGCCGCTGTTTTATCAGCATGGTTATGACCCCATTATCATGGAAAGTGATTTTGATCCCCAGCTTTTACAGGAACATCTGCGTCAGTTGGCATTACGTCATGCAGATGGTGTTATTTTGTTTGGTTTCACCGGATTGCCAGAAGAATCCCTTTTGCCCTGGCGTGACAAAATAGTGGTATTTGCGCGCGAATATACTGATTTTGCTTCTGTATGCTATGACGATGTTGGTGCTGTTCGTCTATTGATGAATGAACTCTATCAGCGAGGTCACAGAGAGATCAGTTTTCTTGGTGTACGCGATTGTGATACCACGACAGGTTTTCGTCGCCATCAATCCTATCTGAGTTGTTGTGAACAGAAGGCGTTACACCCGCTTTCCGTTCAATGTGATTTAAACTATCAGAGTGGGTTTCAGCATGTCGACAAGGTATTAAGAAAGGAGACGACGGCCTTAATCTGTGCAACTGATAGCCTGGCATTAGGTGCATATAAGTATTTACAACAAAATAATCGGGAAGATATACAAATAGGCAGTATTGGTAATACGCCTTTGCTGAACTTTTTGTACCCTGACACGCTTTCTGTGGATTTAGGTTATGGTGAAGCGGGTAAATATGCAGCTGGTCAATTAATAGCTCAAATAAATCAGCGATACCCCAAACAGCAAGTAATCATTTCGAGTAAGTTGGCTTAAAAATAAGAATATTGTTGTTTCAATGTGATCGTTAACGCATTTTTGGGAACGTTCCCATGACAAGCATAACTAAATGATATTAGGATGAAATTATCTTACTAAGCATGGCATAGTAACTGATACTAACTTATGATGACTGGCTATTATGAAAAATAAAATAAATTATAAAGACATAGAAAAACTAATTACATTAATCGGTGGTTGTAAAAATATAGCCAGTGTAATGCATTGTATTACCCGGTTGAGATTTTCTTTGGTTGAACCGACGGAAGCCCGGCCGGATGAAATAAAAAATCTGCCGATGGTTAAAGGCTGTTTTACCAATGCAGGGCAGTTCCAGGTAGTGATAGGCACGAATGTGGGTGATTATTATCAGGTTTTAAATAGCTATCTTGATAAAACTGAATTAAATAAAGAAGATATAAAACAGGCTGAGAAAAAAAATATGAAATGGCAAGAACGTGTCATTTCTCAATTTGCAGAAATCTTTTTTCCTCTCCTGCCGGCATTAATTAGTGGCGGTCTTATTCTGGGCTTCCGTAATATTATTGGTGATATTCCTTTTAGTGACGGTAAAACTTTAGCTCAAATATATCCTGTCTGGAAAACAATATATGATTTTTTATGGCTGTTAGGAGAGGCAATATTCTTCTATCTGCCGGTGGGTATTTGCTGGTCTGCGGTCAGAACAATGGGTGGAACCCCGATATTAGGTATTATATTGGGAATAACCTTGGTATCTCCGCAACTTATGAATGCTTATCAATTAGGGCAACAGATCCCTGATATATGGAATTTTGGCCTGTTCACGATTGGAAAAGTGGGTTATCAGGCGCAGGTTATTCCGTCACTTTTGGCGGGTATTACGTTGGGGTGGATTGAAATTCAATTAAAGAAGGTGGTTCCTAGTTATCTTTATTTGGTGGTTGTTCCGGTAGTTTCGTTAATATTGGCAACCTTTTTAGCACATAGTCTTATTGGGCCGTTTGGCCGGTTAATTGGAGATGGAGTCGCCTGGGTTGTTAAGGCGTTGATGACGGGAAGTTTTGCGCCTGTCGGTGCGGCTTTATTTGGATTCTTTTATGCGCCTTTGGTTATCACGGGTATACATCAAACTACATTAGCTATCGATATGCAGATGGTTCAAAGTATCGGTGGGACACCGATATGGCCGATTATTGCTCTATCCAATATTGCTCAGGGGTCAGCGGTTGTGGGCATTATTTTGGTCAGCAAAAAGCATAATGAGCGTGAGTTATCTGTACCCGCCGCCATCTCCGCCTATTTAGGCGTCACTGAACCGGCAATGTATGGGATTAACATCAAATATCGATTCCCTATGCTCTGTGCCATGATTGGTTCAGGTTTGGCCGGGTTGATTTGTGGGTTAAGTGGTGTGTTGGCAAACGGTATTGGTGTTGGTGGCTTACCCGGTATCCTTTCGATCAAACCGCAATTTTGGGCAATCTACGTATTAGCCATGCTCGTAGCTGTCATTGTTCCGTTGATACTGACTACGGTTGTTTATCGAAAGAAGAGTATGAGCGGTATGTTAGCTGTTGAATAATTCTGTTAAATCTTCATCTGAGTAACAGATATAAAAGTAACCATTTAGGTTATTCAATTCAGAAATATATTGATAAGGCGTTTTCGATGGACAAAATCATTCCGTGGTGGTTACAAGGTGTCATCTATCAGATATATCCTAAGAGTTTCCAGGATACTACCGGTAGCGGAACAGGTGATCTCAACGGTATTACTTACCGGCTTGATTATCTGAAAAAACTGGGTGTGGACGCTATCTGGGTGACGCCTTTTTACTGCTCACCGCAGGTAGATAACGGTTATGATGTTGCTGATTATTGTGCGATTGATCCGGCTTACGGCTCAATGGATGATTTTAAGCGTTTGGTTGATGAAGCACATCAACGTGATATCCGTGTGATTGTGGATATCGTTTTCAACCACACCTCTACTCAACACTCATGGTTCAGGCAGGCACAGGATATTAATAGCCCTTACCGGCAATATTACATCTGGCGGGATGGAGTGCCTGGAACACCCCCTAATAATTGGTTGTCAAAATTTGGTGGGGGTGCCTGGGAGTGGCATGAAGCGAGTCAACAATATTATTTACATCTGTTTGCTGCTGAGCAGGCAGATCTCAACTGGGAGCATGAACCCGTACGGGCCGAGCTGAAAAAGATTTGTGAATTCTGGGCTGATCTTGGTGTTGATGGTTTCCGTTTGGATGTTATCAACCTGGTTTCTAAGCAGCAGGATTTTCCAGAAGCAACGCAGGGTGATGGGCGTCAATTCTATACCGATGGTCCCCGTATTCATGAATTTCTGCAAGAAATAAACAGAGAAGTCTTCCAGCCGGCGGGAGTGATGACGGTAGGGGAAATGTCTTCTACTTCACTGGAAAATTGTCAGCGCTATTCTTCATTAGAGGGTGAAGAGCTGTCGATGGTTTTTGCTTTTCACCACTTGAAAGTCGATTATCCCAATGGCGAAAAATGGGTTACAGCACCGCCTGATTTTATTGAATTGAAAAAAATCTTTGCTAAGTGGCAACAAGGCATGCATCAACGGGCGTGGAATGCGCTGTTCTGGTGTAATCACGATCAACCGCGTATTGTTTCACGTTTTGGTGGTGAAGGTGTCTGGCGGGTTCCATCCGCTAAAATGCTGGCAATGGTGCTGCACGGTATGCAGGGAACCCCTTATATCTATCAAGGGGAAGAATTGGGGATGACTAACCCTGATTTTTCCCAAATTGAAGATTACCGGGACATAGAAAGTTTAAATATTTACCGGGAGAAGATTGAGCAAGGCAATGATAAGGAAAAAATCTTATCGGTCTTAGCGAAAAAATCCCGCGACAATGGGCGAACGCCGATGCAATGGGATACGACTTCCAATGCCGGATTTACTCAGGGAGAACCTTGGATAGCACTGAATAGTGATTATCAGGAAGTGAACGCGCAAAATGCTATCAAGGATGAGGATTCCGTTTTCCATTGTTATGCGCGCTTAATAAAACTGCGTAAGGAATATCCGGTATTGACCTATGGCAGCTATGAAGATTTGTTGCCATCTCACTCTTCGCTTTGGTGTTATGTGCGCCGTTGGGAAAACCAAACGTTGCTGGTTATCGCCAATCTCAGTGCGGAAGTGCAGGAATGGTCGCTGGACGCTTCTTTATCCGATTGTTCATGGGTTAAGTTAATGGGGAACTATCCTGAACATCAATCGCCTGCAAAAAATAGACAATTACAACCTTATGAAGCCGTTTATTGGTTAGCAAAATAATTCAGGTCTAAAATGGCAACAAAAAAGTTCATCAGTGACTTTTTTGTTGCCAGGTAGAATTGCCGGGCGGAGGATATATTGCATTATTACGGTTTGCCTATTATCACCCAGTAATTCCAGTTTAAGGGTTAATTTGAGTTAACGCTTCAATGACTCTGATAATTCATCACGCATTTCGGCCAGAATATCTTTAACAACGCGTGGGTTACCCGCAACAAGATTACCGGAATGAATGTAATTATGACCGCCAATGAAATCAGTGATGATACCGCCAGATTCACGGACTAACAGTTCTCCACCCATGAAATCCCATGGCTTCAGGCCAATTTCAAAGTAACCATCAACACGGCCAGCTGCAACATAAGCCAGATCCAGCGCGGCTGAACCTGTACGACGGAAATCAGCGCAACGAACAAATAATTTGCCTAATGTGTTGATAAAAACAGTGGAATGCTGTTTTGCTTTGAATGGGAAACCTGTCGCCAGAACAGTGCCATCCAGATCGCGGGCATTGGTGCCACGCAGACGGTAGCCATTCAACTGAGCACCCTGACCACGGGCTGTGGAGAAAAGTTCGTTACGCATTGGATCATAAACAACAGCAACTTCAGTACGGCCTTTGATGCGTACTGCAATAGAAACGGCGAAGTGGGGGAGGCGTTTGATAAAGTTAGTGGTGCCATCCAGTGGATCGATTACCCATTGAATATCATCATCTTCACCTGGCAATTCGCCACTCTCTTCAGTAATGATTGAGTGTTTAGGATAAGATTTGCGGATAACGTCGATAATGAGCGCTTCTGCGGCTTTGTCAACGTTGGTAACAAAGTCGTTACTGCCTTTTTGGCTAGCTTCAACCGCATCGGGAGTTTCATAATTTTTGGCAATCAGGTTGCCGGCTTTACGCGCCGCACGTATGGCGATGGTCAGCATCGGATGCATGGGATATCTTCCACCAGGATGTTAAAGAACGGATAATTAATCGGCGCGCAGTATAGCAGTAGTTCGGAAAAATGACTAATGCTGTGTTAAGATATTTGGCTCTTTTAACTAATCCAGAAGTTATCATGTTAGAAAATATCCGCATTATCCTGGTTGAAACTTCCCATACCGGGAATATGGGGTCAACCGCCCGGGCAATGAAAACCATGGGATTAACAAACCTTTATCTGGTTAATCCACTGGTTCAGCCAGATTCCCATGCGATTGCGCTTTCTGCTGGCGCCAGTGATGTTATTGGTAATGCGACTATTGTTGATAGTTTGGATAAAGCTCTGGCTGGCTGTGAACTGGTGATTGGCACCAGCGCCCGTTCAAGAACTCTCTCATGGCCGATGGTCGAACCCCGTGAATGTGGCGAGCGCAGTGTTCAGGAAGCTCAACATGCGCCAGTGGCAATTATTTTCGGACGTGAGCGTGTAGGGCTGACGAATGAAGAATTGCAGAAGTGTCATTATCATCTGAATATCCCGACTAACCCAGAATATAGTTCGTTAAATCTGGCTATGGCTGTCCAGCTTGTTAGTTATGAAATTCGGATGGTATATCTGGCGCGTCAGGATAAACCTGAGCAGAAAACAGATGAGACTGAATATCCATTAGTTGATGATATGGAACGTTTTTATCATCATCTTGAACGTATATTATATGATTCTGGTTTCATCAGGAAAGCCCATCCCGGTCAAATAATGAATAAGTTAAGACGGCTTTTTACCCGTGCCCGGCCAGAAACGCAGGAGCTGAATATTCTGCGTGGTATCCTGACCTCCATTGAGAAATGGGCGAAAAAATAGTTGAGTAAATTACTTGGTTAAATAGTTGACTAAAATACTCAGGAATGACACAATTTCGTCATATTTCACCACGGGGTAATCATTTATGAGATTGACATCTAAAGGGCGTTATGCAGTAACTGCCATGCTTGATGTGGCGTTACACTCACAAGAAGGTCCGGTACCACTGGCCGACATCTCTGAACGTCAGGGTATATCCCTCTCTTATCTTGAGCAGTTATTCTCTCGCTTACGCAAAAATGGTCTGGTTTCAAGTGTCCGTGGTCCGGGTGGTGGTTATTTACTGGGCAGAGATGCCGGGAAAATTGTCGTTGCTGAAGTTATTTTCGCTGTTGATGAATCGGTAGACGCGACGCGTTGCCAGGGCAGAGAAGGGTGTCAGGGCGGTGATCGCTGTCTGACTCATACTTTATGGCGCGATTTAAGTGATCGTATTACCGGTTTCCTGAGTAGCATCAGTTTAGAAGAATTAGTTAATAACCAGGAAGTATTAGACGTTGCTGACCGCCAGGATAACGATAAGCGCCGCGCACCTCACGGCAGAGCACAAGAAACAATTAATGTTAATCTGCGCGCATAAGCAGAACTTGTGATGAATTGAAGTATTAGAAGGGAGCATGTGAGCAATGAAATTACCAATTTATTTAGACTACTCAGCAACAACACCGGTTGATTCGCGTGTTGCTGAAAAGATGATGCATTATCTGACCATGGACGGGGTATTTGGTAACCCAGCGTCCCGTTCTCACCGTTTTGGCTGGCAGGCTGAAGAAGCGGTTGATATTGCCCGTAATCAGATTGCTGATTTAGTGGGTGCCGATCCACGTGAGATTGTTTTCACTTCCGGCGCAACGGAATCTGACAATCTTGCTATTAAAGGTGCTGCTAATTTTTATCAGAAAAAGGGCAAGCATATCATCACCAGCAAAACCGAACATAAAGCGGTTCTGGATACTTGCCGTCAGTTAGAGCGTGAAGGGTTTGAAGTCACTTATCTGGCACCTCAGAGCAATGGACTGATTGATTTAAACGATCTGGAAGCCGCAGTGCGTGATGACACTATGCTGATTTCTATCATGCATGTTAACAATGAAATTGGTGTGGTGCAGGATATCGCTGCAATCGGTGAAATGTGTCGTAGCCGCGGTATCATTTTCCATGTTGATGCGACTCAGAGCGTAGGTAAATTACCTATCGACCTAACCAAACTGAAAGTCGATCTGATGTCTTTCTCTGCGCATAAAATTTATGGGCCGATGGGGATTGGCGCGTTGTATGTTCGCCGCAAACCACGCATTCGTATTGAAGCTCAACAGCATGGTGGCGGTCATGAACGTGGTATGCGTTCCGGTACTTTGCCGGTTCACCAGATTGTCGGTATGGGTGAAGCTTACCGCATTGCCAAACAGGAAATGGACAATGAATCTCAGCGTCTGCGTGGCCTGCGTTTACGCCTGTGGCAGGGTATCAAAGATATCGAAGAAGTCTTCCTTAATGGCGACTTGGAACATGGCGCACCACACATTCTGAATGTCAGCTTCAACTATGTTGAAGGCGAATCACTGATAATGTCATTAAAAGATCTGGCGGTTTCCTCTGGTTCTGCCTGTACTTCTGCCAGCCTGGAACCCTCCTACGTATTGCGTGCGCTAGGTATGAATGACGAACTGGCTCACAGTTCTATCCGTTTCTCTTTAGGGCGCTTTACCACGGAAGAAGAGATCGACTACGCCATTGAACTGATTCACAAATCTATTGGCCGCCTGCGTGAACTCTCTCCACTGTGGGAAATGTTCAAACAAGGTGTGGATCTCAACAGTATCGAATGGTCTCATCACTAATCAGATGGTTTCAGGAGTAATAACATCATGGCTTACAGCGAAAAAGTAATTGATCACTATGAAAATCCACGTAACGTCGGTTCTTTCGATAATGAAGATCCAACAGTTGGCAGCGGCATGGTCGGTGCCCCTGCCTGTGGTGACGTCATGAAACTGCAAATCAAAGTCAATAATGAAGGCATTATTGAAGATGCGCGTTTCAAAACTTACGGTTGTGGTTCTGCAATCGCTTCCAGCTCTTTAGTCACTGAGTGGATGAAAGGCAAATCTTTGGAGCAGGCAGAATCGATTAAAAATACTGAAATTGCAGATGAGTTAGAACTGCCACCGGTGAAGATTCACTGTTCTATTCTGGCAGAAGATGCCATTAAAGCGGCCATTGCGGATTACAAAAGTAAGCGCCAGGGCAAGTAATTGCCCTTGATAATAAGAAAATAGAAAATAAATTTGGTGGATGCTGGCTGTTATATACCAACCAGTATCCGCCTTTGCTGGTTTTAAAAAGTGAGGTTGTTGTATGTCAATTTCCCTTACAGAAAGTGCTGCACAACGCGTTTCGTCATTCCTGGGCCACCGTGGAAAAGGCGTTGGCTTACGTCTTGGTGTCAGAACATCAGGCTGCTCAGGTATGGCATATTTGCTTGAATTTGCCGATGTGATTAACGAAGACGATACCGTGTTTGAAGAGAAGGGCGTCAAAGTTATTATAGACGGCAAGAGCATGGTCTATCTCGACGGTACAGAACTGGATTTTGTTAAAGAGGGCCTTAACGAAGGCTTTAAATTCAACAACCCGAATGTTTCCAGCGAATGTGGTTGTGGAGAAAGTTTTAACGTTTAATTCCGTTTTTCGGCCAAATCCAGAGTAAATTTAGATTATGGACTATTTCACTTTATTCGGGCTGCCGGCTCGTTATGTTATTGACCGTGAACAGCTGACACACTGCTATCAGGAATTGCAGCGTCAGTTTCACCCTGATCGCTTTGCTAATCAGCCAGAGCGTGAAAAAACGCTGGCATTGCAGCAGGCAGCGACTATCAATGACGGCTATCAGATGCTCAAACATCCACTGAAACGCGCTGAATATATGCTTTCTCTGCATGGTTTTGATTTAGCCAATGAGCAGCACACCATGAATGACCACACTTTCCTGATGGAACAGCTCATGTTGCGGGAAGAGTTGGAATTTATTGAAAGTAAAGCGAATGCAGAAGCGGCACTGGCTGATTTCGCTGAACGTCTGAACGGGATGATTAAAACCCGCAGTCAGCAAATGGAACAACAATTGAATGACCAGCAGTGGGAACAGGCAGCCGATACCGTTCGTAAATTGCGTTTTCTGGATAAATTGCAGCAGCAGGTTGAACAACTGGAAGAACGTTTACTGGACGACTTTTAAGGAAAGCGTATATGGCTTTATTACAAATCAGCGAGCCGGGTTTATCCGCTGTACCACATCAACGTCGTTTAGCGGCCGGCATTGATTTAGGCACGACGCATTCATTAGTTGCCACTGTTCGCAGTGGGCAAGCGGAAACACTGATGGATAGCGAAAACCGTTACCTGCTTCCTTCCGTTGTCCACTACCATGAAAATGGTATTGAAATTGGCTGGCTAGCCCGTCAACAGGCGGCGCATGATCCGGCTAATACCATCAGTTCTGTGAAGCGCATGATGGGGCGTTCTCTGGCGGATATTCAGCAACGTTACCCAAATCTGCCTTATCAATTTCAGGCGAGTGAAAACGGTTTGCCGTTAATCAATACGGCGACGGGGTTGGTCGATCCTATTCAGGTTTCTTCTGAAATTCTTAAATTGCTGGCACAGCGTGCAGAAGAAACACTGGATGGTAAGCTTGATGGGGTTGTGATCACCGTTCCAGCCTACTTTGATGATGCCCAGCGTCAGGGAACCAAAGACGCGGCGCGTTTAGCCGGATTACATGTTCTGCGCCTGCTTAATGAACCCACTGCCGCTGCGATTGCCTACGGGTTGGATTCTGGTCAGGAAGGGGTTATCGCGGTTTATGATTTAGGGGGCGGTACCTTTGACGTTTCCATTCTCCGGTTAAGCCGAGGTGTCTTTGAAGTACTGGCAACCGGCGGTGACACCGCGCTTGGTGGGGATGATTTCGATGCGATACTGGCTGACTGGATCCGTGAACAGGCGGGTATTGGCAATCGTGATAACCATAGTTTGCAACGCCAGCTATTGGACGTGTCCGCCGAGGTGAAAATCACCTTGAGTGATGTTGATGTTGCAGAGATAAACATAGCCGGCTGGCAGGGAAAAATCACCCGTTCCGAATTTGAAGCATTGATTACCCCGTTGGTAAAACGGACTTTGCTGGCAAGCCGTCGGGCGTTGAAAGATGCCGAAGTCTCTGCGGACGAGGTTTTACAGGTGGTTATGGTGGGTGGCTCAACCCGTGTACCGTTGGTTCGTCACATGGTTGGCGAATTTTTCGCCCGTAAGCCACTGACATCCATTGATCCTGATAAAGTTGTTGCTGTCGGTGCATCAATTCAGGCAGATATTTTGGTGGGTAACAAACCGGATAGCGACATGCTGCTGTTGGATGTTATTCCGCTGTCACTTGGGCTGGAAACGATGGGGGGACTGGTTGAAAAAGTCATCCCACGCAATACAACCATTCCGGCTGCGAGAGCGCAGGAGTTCACGACCTTCAAAGACGGCCAGAGTGCGATGAGTATGCATGTGGTACAAGGGGAAAGGGAATTGGTGAGTGATTGCCGTTCACTGGCCCGTTTTACCCTGCGTGGCATTCCTCCGTTACCGGCAGGTGGCGCTCATATCCGGGTCACGTTTCAGGTAGATGCTGATGGTTTGTTGAGCGTGAGCGCGTTGGAAAAATCCACTGGTGTAGAAGCGTCTATTCAGGTGAAACCGTCCTATGGTTTGTCTGATGAAGAAATCGCCCGCATGATAAAAGATTCTATGGCGAATGCTCAGGAAGATATCACTGCGCGCAAACTGGCAGAACAAAAAGTAGAAGCGGCGCGGGTACTGGAAAGTGTCACCAGTGCGTTAGAAAAAGATGCCGATCTGCTGAATGAACAAGAACACGCGGCGATTGATACTGCCGTAGAAACCCTGATAAAAAGCGTTCAGGGGAGTGAGCCTGAAGTGATTGAGAACGCAATTAAACAACTGGATAAGCAAACGCAGGAATTCGCTGCACGCCGGATGGATTCATCTGTTCGTCGGGCGTTGGCGGGCCATTCTGTGGACGAGATTTAATTATGCCGAAAATTATATTTTTACCTCATAACGATCTTTGCCCTGATGGTGCAGTTCTGGAAGCCAAAGAAGGGGAATCCATTCTGAACGTTGCATTGCGCAATGGGATTGAGATTGAGCATGCCTGTGAAAAATCCTGTGCTTGCACCACTTGCCACTGTATCGTTCGTGAAGGTTTCGATTCACTGGAAGAGAGCTCAGAACTGGAAGACGACATGCTGGATAAAGCCTGGGGACTTGAACCGGAAAGTCGTCTGAGTTGTCAGGCCAGAGTCTCGGACGAAGACTTGGTCATCGAAATTCCAAAATACACCATTAACCATGCCCGTGAGCACTGATTGGCAGGAGAAATATCAATGAGCCTGAAATGGTCTGATAGCCGTGAAATCGGTGAAGCGCTGTTTGACAAATTTCCTGATTTGGATCCAAAAACAGTTCGCTTTACTGATATGCATCAATGGATTTGTGACCTGGATGATTTTGAGGATGCGCCTGAAAAATCCAATGAAAAAGTTCTGGAAGCGATTCTTTTGGTCTGGCTGGATGAGTTTGAGTAACAAATAGCATTAATTTGTTATTTATCTGTCACAGTTTTAAGGTAGTCTGAGCGTTAATGAAAAACTGGCTTTAGCCAGTTTTTTTATAGGTTTAATATCTGGCAGACGAATAATTATATGGGTGGAAGTCTGAATAAAATCCTGGCTGCCATCAAGCGGTGAATAATAAGAGGTGAGAAAAGAATGACTAAACAAATCATGCCAATAACACTGTCTTATGAGCCAGCAGCAGCTTGCTGGGGTGAAAAAGCGCTGATTAGTTCGAGTGAGCAAGGGATGACGATTCATCTGACGGGTAAAGGCAAATTGGGTGCGGTTCAACGAGCCGGACGTAAAATTGATGGTCAGGGAATTCGTCATGTAGCTCTGGTTGGTGAAGGCTGGGATTTAGAAAAAAGTTGGGCATTTTGGCAAGGTTTCCGTGCACCAAAAGGCAGCCGTTCTATTGAATGGCCTCAATTGCCTGCGGCTGAAAAACAAGAACTGGAAAGCAGAATTAAAATTATTGATTGGGTGCGTGACACCATCAATATGTCAGCGGAAGAGCTTGGGCCGGAACAATTGGCAAAGCGTGCTATTGACTTGATGTGTGGTGTTGCTGGTGAAGCGGTAAATTATCGCATTACTAAAGGAGAAGATTTACGTGAACAGGGTTATGCGGGTATTCATACTGTTGGTCGCGGTTCTTCCCGTGATCCGATATTGTTGGCGCTGGATTACAACCCGACTGACAACCCACACGCGCCGATATTCGCCTGTTTGGTGGGTAAAGGCATCACATTTGACACCGGCGGCTACAGCCTGAAACAATCTTCTTTTATGGACTCCATGAAATCAGATATGGGTGGAGCGGCAACGCTGGCGGGTGCGCTGGCGTTGGCCATCAGCCGAGGCCTGAAACAGCGCGTTAAACTGTTCCTCTGCATTGCGGATAACATGGTCAGTGGTAACGCTTTTAAACTGGGTGATATTATCCGTTACCGTAATGGTAAATCTGTTGAAGTTATGAACACCGATGCGGAAGGTCGTTTAGTGCTGGCTGATGGTTTAATTGATGCCAGCAGAGAGAAAGCGAAGTTAATCATTGATGCAGCGACCCTGACAGGCGCAGCGAAAACGGCTGTGGGTAATGATTATCACTGTGTATTCAGCTTTGATGATAAATTGGCGGCGGATCTGTTGGCCGCATCAGAATCTGAAAATGAATTGTTCTGGCGTCTGCCATTGGCTGAATTTCATCGTAGCCAACTGCCATCGAATTTTGCTGAGTTGAACAATGTTGCTGCACCATCACATACTGCCGGTGCCAGTACTGCGGCGGCTTTCCTGTCTCACTTTGTGGAAGAATACCAAAAGGGCTGGGTTCATATTGACTGCTCTGCGACTTACCGTAAATCTGCGGTAGAACATTGGTCGGCTGGCGCAACGGGTTATGGCGTTCGTTCGATTGCTAATTTATTGTTGGCAAAAGCGAAATAAATCCATTTTATATAAAAAAACTGATTGGAGATTTTTATGAGTTCATTAAGTGAGTTAGTTTCGGTTGAAGTTGATGTGCCAAGTGGCAGTGCGATAACACTCAGCCAGCCGGAAGAATATCCTTCGCAGCTCATTGAAGCTCTGGTTAGTTTATTCAGTCAGCGTAAACCTGTTCGCCGTGCTTTTATCATTCAAGCTCATGATAAAAATGTGGATGAGAAGCCCAATTTATTAATTGGGCTGGAAATGAATGGCACGGCGAATGAGATTGAACAGCTAATTCAAGAAGCTGGCGGCATTGCCTGCGAATACACATCTGAAGAAGAACCTATTGACTTCTGCCTGGTTGATGAAAAGGAGCGTGGGATCAGCCATTATTTGATTCAGCATACGCAACCATTTTATCAGCGTAAATTAGGCAGTTGGTTACGGGGGAATATTCCGGTAATGAATAAGTGATTGTTTTAATAATGGTGCAGTTTTTTATATATTGAATTAAGAGATAGATTATTACTTTAATGTGAATCTACCAGCCAGAAATAATAACTAACCCTGCTGGGCAGGGTTGGTTAAATCAAAAGATTGTCTGAGCTGGTTTTTCATTGATTCATGATATCGTTTTCAAATTTGTTACAGGGGGTAAATAGAATTTTCCATCTATAATGTAGTGCCGATATATATCTACTATATTTATATGATTTTCTCCATAAATCCACTGAAAATGTAGAACCCAATCAGAAGTCTTATAGTTAGAAGGCGTATTTATGTATTGTATACCAATATGGTAGTGCCACAAGTTGTTTTCGTAAGCATATCTAGAGTTCTTATCTGTTTTTTCTAACCCACGCCATGAATGGCTGATTTTACCTTCATATTTATTGAAAGTATCCGGTGTAACTAATCCATTTTCTTCATAACGATCAATAAAATCCAAAATTTTATCTTGTTGGTCTTTTGGAAACTGTTTAAATTCTTTTGCAAATACAATAGAAAAAGACCATGTATATATACAATCCATTTCGACAAACCTTTCCAATTGTCTATCCTATTAGGGCTATTTTATTTGCCGTTCTTTGTAGTAAAGAGCGAACATTAGGCAGTATTCTGACAAAAGCGATAACTTTTGAACGCATTTTAGTGCGGCCTGAAAGGCGAGCGAAGCGAATCTACTCCTCACGTACTGTGTGTACGTTCCAGGTTCTGTGTACTATCTGTGTTCACTATTCATTCGCAAGAACGGTCTACAATAATTACGACTACTGGGATAGGCATCTAAGATGCATGTTGCAAAATAAATTTACGTTTTTCTTCGCGGGACATACTTCTTGGAGCTTGTATTCGTTCTGAAGCTAAAGCCATTTCAACACGATTTTTGTCGATGACAACGATTGCCATCATTTCACGATCTTTAATTTTTTCTTGGATATGCACTATATTACTCATAGTCTTAATAACCTCCTGCAAACCTGAGATAGTGTCATGTTTAAGCCTTTTGATCGTTGCCTGAGAACGTGATGGGATGTTACATAAAATATCCTCGAACAGCTCATCGGCAAATTGAATGCTTTCTTTAATTGTAGATATCGTAGAGTTCGAGTTTGAAATAAGCGAATGAGAAAGAACAACATCTTCACCACAGTTAATCTTGTTAAGAGTTTCAGCTATGGCTTTGTCAAGTTCTTCGCACTGGTGAGTTAAGGCATCAAGATGCTCACGAATGCTGGCATCCAGCGCTGCCACGGATTTTTTGGGAAACGTCCGTGCGCCACCTGTTGAACCCCATTCCTCTATCATTCGAGCTAATGGCGCTGATGTTTGAAATGCCTGAGCTTGCGTTGATATAAGCATTGGAACTAACGCAAGCCCAACTACTGTTGTGGTTGTATTTTTCATGCATCTTCTCCACGGTCATGTGTAGCCTAAAAATACTATCAGTAAAAGGTTCACTATGTACGTATTTCTTATCACAAATCTTGCTTCAAATATAATGATATTTAAATGTAACTATTTATAAGTGTTAGTCATATTTATATAGCCAGTTGAGGGAGCTTTTAGCTCTTATGTATGATATTACTTTCTTGATTGAAGTTTATCTACAAGATAGATATAAATATTTTCATAATTTACCTTTGGTTTAAATAGAATCTCTTACTTGTCCGCAGAAAGATAATGTATTGTTATTGTAACAAATATATTAATATTAATTCAATAATGGATGAATGGAAATTGGCGTGTTTAATTAATGGTTTCGTGTAACGATAATCAATATAATTATATTTTAAAATTATTTTTAATAATAATTCTCAATGTTATATCTGATAAATGCCTTATATTTTTACTCTATAGTACAGATAAGAATGAGTTGTTCAATTGGTGATCGAATTTAAAACGATATTTAAATCTAATGAGTTTATAGAAGGTTTAGATATTGTATTTTTATATTCTTAATTAATGTGGGAAGGTTTGTTTCCATTGATGAATAGTAGATTTATTTCTTTCACTAAAATATATTGAATAATTTTCTGCTGGATTTTATTTGCTAAATAGTATACTTGTTTTTTATCTGTAACTATATGTTGTACAGCAAGATATAATAATTGTATGTTAATATTGCAAGACAATAAATATGAAGGGGAGATAATCATTTCATGTTGAAAAATTAACTTGTGGCGGAGCGGAGATAATTTGTGATCTGCTTATAAGAATGTGACGATATAATGGCCTTTCATTATTTTATTGACGTGTATCAATGCTATTGTTACCCGTATCGTTTAATAGATGCATTACTTCAACAAAACTAATGGATATGCCATGTCATTAAAAATAACTGTACTCCTTGAAAATAGAACGTCTGATTCATATTTGATAGCTAAACCTGGTTTGAGTCTTTTACTTGAGGATGGTGAAGAGAAGATAATTTTTGATACCGGCCCAGATGGCAGCTATCTTGAGAATGCGAACAGGATGGGAATATCTGTTGATGATATATCCAGGATTGTTATCTCTCATGGCCATTCAGACCATATAGGTGGTGTTAATTATTTCCCCCATAACGCTAAATTAATATGTCACCCCGATGCATTAAATGAGAAGTATTATGGTGTTATGTTTAAAAATATTGCCTTAAAATTTAAAAAAACATCGGGTAAAATTAATAAAAGAATTAAAAAGAAAGTCTTTTTTCGTTTAACAAAATCGCATATGAAAATAAGTGAACGATTTGTTTTTTCAGGTGAAATAGCAAGTGAACATCGGAAATCCTGTGGCTTAGTCAGAAGAAGTTCCTGGGCTAATGATTATATACTTGATGACAGTGCACTAATTTGGAAGAGTGATAATGGGCTTGTAATTATCATTGGCTGTGGTCATTCGGGTATTTGTGAAATAATTAATCACGCTAAAATGATTACAGGCGTGGATAAAGTATGCGCAGTAATAGGTGGGTTGCATTTGAAGAGAGCATTACCGACAGAGTTATTGAAGATAAGAGAATTTTTTTTAAAAGAAAATATAAAAGAAGTCTATGGATGTCATTGTACCGGTAGCTGGGGAAGGCTTTGGTTGCCAAATGCTAAGCAACTGAAAACAGGACAGGTGCTATTAGTAGAGTAATATGGTATTGGATTTATAATAATGATTGGTTAATATTTTTATTGCTGAATTTATTTGCATTTTCTATTTTATTTTTTTATTACAGAGGATTTTGTTTATTTTTTATAAAAAATAATTTAAATAATGGGAGTTTTGTGCGAGTAATTATTGCCACTTTTAGTAAGAAAGTGGCATTATATATCAACATTTTTTTAGTTTCATTTTAATGATGTGTTTTCTTTTTCTGGATTTATGTTAGTTAAATAGATGTATTTATAACATTATTATTAATCATTGTTAATGTTTTTATTATTTTTTATTTCTTCGTAAATTATACTTTAATTATTTATTAAATGGCTTTGGTAAATTTTTTTGCTATATTACCATTAATTATATTGATGTTTGTTTTTATTTTATTATTGTGGATTTAATGATGATAATATTAAATTAATTAATGTGAATTATGTTGTTATAAATATAAGGATTATATTGAATTTTTTGTTTTTATAATTTAAAATTAACTGTCGGCATATTGCTTATATGATAATTAATATGAGTAAACAGTTAAATAACGTTTCATAATTCTGTTACGCACATTCCTCTTCAACCCATTGTTATATATAGAATTATAAGTGGTATAAGATGTGGCACTATTTTGGAATCTTATTTAATTGTGTGTTAAATAAAATCGTAAAATAATATCAATACTAATGTTTTTACTGTATTAATTGTTGGGGTGGTTAATTCAGATATTATACAGATAGTAATCATTAACTATGAAGAAGTTATTGGTATTGTTTTGTTTGTAATTTATTGCTGTATTTTATTAGGGAAGATAATATAATGTTGAATATGGATGTGTTTAATCCAATAATGATATTTATAACCGGTGAGGTAACTTTCATTTCCTCTTTATTCAATTGGTTTTAATCGCTTGTTTTAGGTTATTTTACTTTTCATAAATTATCGGAGGAGATGACTCAATAACGGGTTTTTCCAGTAACTTAAGAAAATGTCATACGATCATGATATTTTAGATATATTGAGTTCTTAATTAAATATTGAATCAATAAATTCAGACTTATTTATCGTTTTTATGATATTTAATTCGTCAAAATAAGGCGTTATTATATAAACTTAATGTCTGTATGTTGTCTTAGTAGTATTAGAGTAGAGTCGGTACTCAGTTGCTTATATTTTCTTGATTTAAATTTAATGTGTTGATTTATAAAACTATTTATTAAATCCTATCACCGATTGGTTGGGATAAGGCAGGGGTTATAGTCATGGATCAAAGTCAATTCTGGCGGTGGCCGGAAAGAAAAAAGCGTTATTTTGCAGTGATGTTAGCGTTTTTGCTGATGCTTGCTGGTTGTGACCAGTCTGACAGCACTGATAATAATAAAGCAGCTCAATCGCAGTCCACAGAAATTCAAAGCGAAAAAGCACCTCAACAGTCAAATATTCCAACAAAATCAGTAAAACAGAAAGATGCGGCATCACTGGCCGAACTGGCAAAACGTTATGCCGGTAAAGAGGTGACAATTTTGGATGCCTCGGAAGTGCAGCTTGATGGTGCCAGCGCGATGGTGGTGACATTTTCTGTTCCCTTAGATCCGAATCAGAATTTTGCTCAAAATGTCCGTTTGGTGGATGTAAAACAGGGCAAGCTTGATGGTGCGTGGGAACTGTCAGATAACATGATGGCGCTTCGCCTGCGCCATCTGCCGCCATCCCGTAAACTGCAACTGACCGTAGATAAAGGCGTTAAAGGCATCAATGAGCGTCAGCTTGAAACGGCGTATGAGAAAACCCTGACAACCGAGACGATTTCTCCGTCTGTTGGTTTTGCCAGCAAGGGCTCTTTGTTGCCAAGTAAAGTAGCTGAAGGTTTGCCAGTGTTAGCACTTAATGTGAATAGTATTGATGTTAACTTTTTCCGGATAAAAGAGACGGCATTACCCTCTTTTATTGCACAGTGGCAATATCGCAATAATCTGAACTCCTGGGAGTCTGAAGATATTCTTAAAGATGCGAAATTGGTTTATACCGGTCGTTTTGATCTTAATCCAACGTTAAATACTCGCGAAAAATTATTGTTGCCATTAAATAACATTAAAGTATTGCAGCAAGACGGTGTTTATATGGCGGTGATGCGACAGGCGGGTAAATACGTCTCTACTAATCCGGCGACAATGTTCACGTTAAGCGACATTGGGGTTTCTATGCACAGCTATCTGGATAAAATGGATGTGTTTACCCAATCGCTGGAACAAGGCAACAGCCTGAAAGGGGTGGAAGTTCGTCTGTTGGATGAGAAGGGGCAGTTATTGTCAAAAACAACGACAGACGCTGATGGACACGCGAGCCTGGAGAAAAATGCGAAAGCTAAATTATTGCTCGCTACCCGTCATAACCAAACCAGTATGATTGATTTGGTATCACCGGCGCTGGATCTGTCTGAGTTTGATATCGCGGGTCCACAAGGATACAGCAAACTGTTTTTTGTTTTCGGGCCTCGTGATCTCTATCGCCCCGGTGAGACGCTGATTGTGAATGGGCTATTGCGTGATGGTGACGGTCGGGCAATTAAAAGCCAGCCGGTTAAAGTTGATGTATTAAAAACAGATGGTCAGGTTGTCCGTAGTTTTGTCTGGCAACCTGAAAATGGGTTGTATCAGTATCGCTACACTATTCCTCAGTCAGCGGCTACCGGACTCTGGTCGCTACGTTTTGATCTGGGCGATAACAAACCCCGTTATTACAAGTTCAATGTAGAAGATTTTATGCCGGAGCGGATGGCGCTGGAAATTAGCAGTGAAACGCAACCGGTGATGAAAAACCACAGTGTCGATTTCGACATCAAAGGCCGTTACCTGTATGGTGCTCCCGCTGCGGATAATCGTCTGCAGGGGCAGTTATTCCTGCGTCCAAACCGTGATGCGGTAGCAAAATTGCCGGGTTATGAGTTTGGTGCTGCCACTGAAGAAAATCTCAGTCGTACATTGGACGAATTTGATTTGACTTTGAACAGTAGCGGTGAAGCCGCATTGAATGTCAGCGCAGACAACTGGAATTCAGTTTCTTCGCCGGTAAAAGTGATTGTTCAGGCCAGTCTGCTTGAATCTGGCGGCCGCCCGGTGACACGTCGGGTTGAACAGGCGGTTTGGCCGGCAGAAAAACTGGTTGGTATTCGTCCGCTGTTTAATCAGAAAACGGTTTATGACTATCGTACTGGTCGTGACCAAAGCCGCTACAATGTGGATGAAAATTCATTGGCTGAATTTGAGCTGGTTTATGCAGATGCCAATGGCAAAAAATATGCCGCTAAAGATCTAACCGTCCGTTTGGTTTATGAACGCCATGATTACTATTGGCGCTGGTCGGATGGTGAAGGCTGGCAGTCAGGCTATGACCAGAAAGATTTGGTGATGGCGGATGAACATATCCAGATTGCGCAGGATGGTACCGCAAAAGTCAGTTTCCCGGTTGATTGGGGATCGTATCGTATTGAGGTTATCAATCCAGAGAATCAATTGGTTAGCAGTGTTAATTTCTGGGCAGGTTATTCATGGCAGGATAATACCGGTGGCACCGGTGCCGTTCGTCCTGATCAGGTAAAACTGTCTCTGGATAAACCGGCTTATCGGGTGGGTGAGAAAGTAAAACTGCATATAGCCGCACCACAGGCAGGTAAAGGTTATCTGTTGGTGGAGTCCAGTGAAGGGCCGCTCTGGTGGCAGGAGATTGATGTACCGGCACAAGGTCTGGATGTGGAAGTGCCGGTTAATAAAGAGTGGCGCCGTCATGACCTTTATCTGACGGCGGTGGTTATTCGTCCGGGAGATAAATCCCGTCAGGCGACACCCAAACGCGCAATTGGTGTGTTACATCTGCCGTTGGCGGATGAAAACCGTAAACTGGATCTGACGTTATCCGCGCCGGAAAAAATGCGTCCAAATCAGAACCTGACAGTTAACGTCAAGGTTACACCACAGCAAGGGCAGAAATTGCCTAAACAGGTTAATGTGCTGCTTTCTGCGGTAGATACTGGCGTACTCAATGTCACTAACTTCAAAACCCCGGATCCCTATGAGGCTTTCTTTGGCCGTAAACGCTATAGCGTCGATCAATATGATGTGTATGGTCAGTTGATTGAAGGTGAAGGTCGTCTGGCAAATCTGCGTTTTGGTGGTTCTGGTGATGAAGATGCCCCTGCCCGTGGTGGTAGAAAACCATTAACTGAAGTGCAGATTATTGCTGAACAGGCACAGCCGGTGACATTAAATGAAAATGGGGAAGGGGAGATTGTTCTGCCGATTCCTGATTTCAATGGTGAACTGAGGCTGATGGCTCAGGCGTGGAGTGAAGATGAGTTTGGTCATGGTGAAAGTAAAATTGTCATTGCCGCACCGGTGATTACACAGATGGCGTTACCTCGCTTTATGGCGGGGGGTGATCATTCATTGTTATCGTTGGATCTGACCAATTTAACCGAACAGACGCAAAACTTGACCTTAAACTTTACGGCTAATGGGCTAATTAAATTAGAGGATGCGGCCAGCAAGGCAATAACCTTGGAAAAAGGTAAACGTACAACAGTGGAAATTCCTGTCATGGCTGACCATGGCTTTGGTCAGGGAGAAGTTTCCCTGACGATTAATGGCCTGAATTTGCCGGGTGAAGTTCTGAAACAGTATCAAAATAGCTGGAAGATTGGTGTGCGTCCGGCACAGCCAGCGGAAACCAGGCTGTTTGCTGAGGTTATCCGTCAAGGAGAAAATTGGCAGTTGCCGTTAGATGCCATATCGGGTTTAGCGCCAGCAACGCTCGAAGGCCAGTTGTTACTGACCAGTCGTCCGCCGTTACAGATTTCACGCTATATCCGTGAACTGTACGCCTATCCGTATGGCTGCCTTGAGCAGACTATCAGCGGACTTTATCCGTCGCTTTATTCAAATGAAGCGGAGCTGAAAAAACTGGGTATCAAAACCGACAGTGATAGCAAACGCCGGGCCAGTATTGATGAGGGTATTATTCACTTGCTCAGTATGCAGCGTCATGACGGGAGTTTTGCCTTGTGGGACCGAACCGGTGATGAAGAATATTGGCTGACGGCTTATGCTACAGATTTTTTGTTCCGTGCGAGCCAGCGAGGTTATAGCGTACCCAAGGAAGTGCTGAATTCTGCCAATACCCGTTTGCTGCGTTATTTACAGGATAAGAATGTTATTAACTATCGCTACAGCCAGAATCAGGAAGCCATGCGGTTCTCGACTCAGGCTTATGCCGGTCTGGTGCTTGCCATCCAGCAGAAAGCGTCGTTGGGGGCTTTAAGACAAATTTATGAGCGTCGTACTCAGGCTGGAAATGGTTTGTCGCTGGTACAACTAGGGGTTGCACTGAAGCTGATGGGTGATAACACCAGAGCGGATGAAGCTGTCCGCTTGGGGATCAATAAAAACCGTAATAATGATGTCGGATTGGGGGATTATGGCAGTTCCATTCGAGACAATGCATTGATTGTCGCGCTATTGACTGAAAACAATATGTTGCCAAAAGATCGTGATGAGAAATTACTGGCTTTGTCTGATGAGTTGACATCCCGTAACTATTTCTCAACTCAGGAGAGTAATTCACTCTATTTGGCCGGGCGTTTCTTTATAGATACCTCAGAACAGCCGTGGGAAGCGGGGGTTAATCAGCAGGTTCCACCGTTGAGTCGTGACAAGTCATTGAATCAATTGATGAATGCGGAACAGATTCTGCAAGGTGTTGATATCAGCAACCGTGGCGATAGCACTCTCTATTCTCGCCTGAATGTGGTGGGTTACCCGCTGCATTCACCAAAACCCTACTCAAATGTGCTGAACATTCAGCGTAGCTATCTGGATATGCAGGGTCATCCCGTTTCTATTGACCGTTTAAAAAGTGGCGAAATGGTGGTCGTGAAGCTGGTGGTCAGCTCAGATAAATCAGTACCGGATGCGCTGATTGTTGATTTACTGCCTGCCGGTCTGGAAGTGGAAAATCAGAATCTGGCTAACAGCAGTGCCAGTTTGAGTGACAGTGCCGCGAATCTCCAAGAGCTGATTGGTGATATGCAACAGGCGACTATTCGTCATACTGAATATCGTGATGACCGGTATGTGGCCGCAGTCGCGGTTGATTCCAATCAGCCAGTGACATTGCTCTATCTGGCCCGTGCAGTGACGCCGGGTGTCTACGCTATTCCCGCACCTCAGGTTGAATCTATGTATGTGCCTTACTGGCGTGCGGTAGGCTCTGCACCTGAAAAACTGGAAGTTGTCCGCTAAACCTAGTCAGCCCTTATGCTCAGGCGTAAGGGCTGATTGCTCGTCAGGTATTCTTGCATGAAAAAAACGCATCACCTTATTTGGCTGATTGTGCTGTTTCTGATCCCGGCTGGTTTATGGCTGGCAGATAAAATTTGGCCTCTGCCACTGCGTGAAGTCAAAATGGCGCGTATTGTCGTAGGTGAAGATGGGCCTCCGCTTTGGCGTTTTGCCGATGATGAGGGAGTTTGGCGCTACCCGGTGAGGTTGGATCAAGTGTCACCGGAATATATTCAGGCATTGCTGACGTATGAAGATCGCTGGTTCTATAAGCATCCGGGGGTTAACCCGCTTTCTCTTGTCAGGGCTGCATGGCAGGACATTCGGGCCGGTAAAATTTTATCTGGTGGCAGTACGCTTTCAATGCAGGTGGCCCGGTTGATTGATCCGCATTCACGTACTTTGGGCGGTAAGTTGAAACAGATTTGGCGCACTTTACAGCTTGAATGGCACTATTCCAAAGATGAAATTCTCGAAATGTATCTCAACCGTGCACCGTTTGGTGGCACATTACAAGGCGTCGGAGCGGCGAGTTGGGCTTATCTGGGCAAACCGCCATCAGAACTCTCTGCGGGCGAAGCGGCTTTGCTGGCTATTTTGCCACAGGCCCCTAGCCGTTTAAGGCCGGACCGTTACCCTGAACGGGCACAAGCTGCCCGTGACAAGGTTATGCAACGGTTGGCGAAGTATAAAATCTGGCCGGAAGACAAAGTGGCTGATATTCGGCAAGAGATGTTATGGCTGGCTCCCCGGCAAGTGCCACAACTTGCCCCGCTTCTTGCCAGACGAATGGCTAAAGGTCACCGTCAGGAAATCATCAAAACAACCATTGATGCAGGATTACAGCGCCAGCTTGAGGATATGGCGGTGAATTGGAAGTATCAGTTACCGGAAAAAACCTCTGTTGGGGTGTTGGTGGTTGATCATACTGATATGGCGGTGAAAGCCTATATCGGCTCGCTGGATTTTCGGGATGACAGCCGTTTTGGTCATGTGGACATGATAAATTCGTGGCGTTCGCCAGGATCAACGTTGAAGCCTTTTTTGTACGCAATGGCATTAGATGATGGGTTGATTCATGGGGAATCACTGTTACAGGATGTGCCTCGCCGTTTTGATTATTACCGTCCGGGAAATTTTGACAGTGGCTTTAATGGGCCGGTCAGTGTCAGTGAAGCATTGGTTCGTTCCTTGAATTTACCTGCGGTGCAACTACTCGAAGTCTATGGTGCCAAGCGGTTTACCGCCAATCTGCGTAATGTGGGAACAGTATTGCGTTTTCCTCCCGGCAGTGAGCCTAATTTATCATTGATTCTTGGTGGAACGGCAACCCGGATGGATCAGTTGGTGGCGGCTTACTCCGCGTTTGCCCGTCAGGGGAAGGTTTCCCCCCTGAGATTTACACCGCAGCAGAAATTGCGTGACAGGCAACTGTTTTCCCCGGGCGCTGCGTGGATAGTCAGACGGATTATGGCTGGAGAAGGTCTCCCGCAACCTGATGATATATTGCCGGCACAAGTACCACTGGCCTGGAAAACGGGTACCAGCTATGGCTACCGCGATGCCTGGGCTATTGGCTTAAATGCCCGCTATACCATCGGTGTCTGGGTTGGCAGGCCGGACGGAACGCCGGTTACCGGGCAGTTCGGTTATGCCACGGCGGTTCCGATAATGAATCAGGTTAATAACCTGTTGCTGGCAAATATGCGAAATGGCGCTCAACGGATCCCCTCTGATCCACGTCCGGCAAATGTGAGTCAGGCAATCATTTGTTGGCCGGGAGGTCAGAGTCTGCCAAAGGGAGACAGTAATTGTCGCCAGCGTCGTCTGAGTTGGATTCTGGATAACACCATTCCGCCTACGTTGCCTTCTGTGGGGCAAGAAGGTATTTCTGGCATCAATGAACAGGTATGGCTGGATAAACAGGGTTTGCGTGTTGCGCCTGATTGCCCTGATGCTCAACCAAAAAATATCGCTTTATGGCCGATTAGCCTGGAATCATGGTTACCGGCGGAAGAACGGCGGGTGCAGCGTTTGCCATCGGTTAACCCTCAGTGTCCACCGCTGAAATCAGATGAAGCGCCGCTGTTGATCGTCGGCATTCATAACGGAGATGTATTGAAACGGCTTCCCGGTCTTGGCAGCCTTGATTTGCGTATTACAACGCAAGGCGGTAGTGGTGGGCAACAATGGTGGTTTCTCAATGGAGAACAGATGATGACCACAGAAAATAATCAAGGGCTTGTACAGACATTGACTCAACCGGGGAAATATCAGCTTAGTGTTTTGGATTTGGGGGGACAGGTTGATTCTGTTAATTTTACCTTGAAGTAAACGATTCAGGTAAAAGTGTGATTTGTACGAAAAAATGGTGATTTTCGCTAAGAAAAATTTAATAGAATGTTATTTTTTCTGTAGGCAACTGCCATTCGGGTCCCTATAATCAACGCCTCTTTTATCCCCGCTAGGGTTGCGGGATAAGTATTAGCCGGTTAACTTATCGGGATAAAAAATTAAAATTATCAGTTGCTTAAAAAAGAACCAAGAGGTTATCCATGACGGTTGAACGTACTTTTTCGATTATTAAACCTAATGCAGTGAAGAAGAATGCTATCGGGTCTATTTATGCCCGTTTTGAAAGCGCTGGGTTTAACATTATTGCCGCCAAAATGCTTCACCTGACCCGTGAACAGGCTGAAGGTTTCTATGCAGAGCACAAAGGCCGTCCTTTCTTTGATGGTCTGGTGGAATTTATGACTTCTGGTCCAATCGTAGTTCAGGTATTGGAAGGCGAGAATGCAGTACAACGTCACCGAGACTTGATGGGTGCAACCAATCCTGATAACGCATTAGCAGGTACTCTGCGTGCTGATTACGCAGACAGTTTTACTGAAAACGCGGTTCACGGTTCTGATGCTGTTGAATCTGCAAACCGTGAAATTGCGTATTTCTTCACAGAAGATGAAATTTGCCCACGTAATTGATTTGTCGTTACCCGTAGCATCATTGCATTAAAGTTTGTACAATGCCGCGCCCCGTTGTTAACTCAGCGGGGCGCTTATTATTTGTCACTAGGCTAAACTGATAGTGATACCCGAATTGAAACTTCGTGCGTTGAATTCATCAACGCAGAGCCGAAAGTGTAACAACGAGGCGATATAAAAAAATGTCCCAATCAAATACTGCGGCACAATTTGCTGCTTCTGTCGTGTCTGAAACTCCAGAAAAAAAAGGCGGGAAAATTAACCTGCTTGATCTGAATCGCAAACAAATGCGCCAGTTCTTCACCGATATGGGGGAAAAACCCTTCCGTGCCGATCAGGTGATGAAATGGATGTATCATTACTGCTATGACAATTTTGAGCAGATGACGGATATTAACAAAACCCTGCGGGCGAAATTGCAGCAAGTTGCTGAGATCTGTGCGCCCGAGGTAGCAGAGGAACAACGTTCAGCCGATGGCACGATTAAATGGGCTATCACGGTTGGCGATCAGCAAGTTGAAACGGTTTATATTCCGGAAGATGATCGGGCTACGTTGTGTGTCTCTTCTCAGGTAGGTTGTGCACTGGAATGTAAATTCTGTTCTACCGCTCAACAAGGGTTTAATCGTAATTTGCGGGTTTCTGAAATTATTGGTCAGGTTTGGCGTGCGGCGAAAATAATTGGCTCACTGAAATCCAGTGGTCGCCGTCCGATTACCAACGTGGTTATGATGGGAATGGGTGAACCTCTGCTCAACCTGAATAACGTGGTTCCTGCGATGGAAATCATGATGGATGATTTTGGTTTCGGCTTGTCTAAGCGCCGTGTGACGCTATCCACATCCGGTGTGGTGCCTGCGCTGGATAAACTTGGCGATATGATTGATGTCGCTTTGGCTATTTCCCTGCATGCACCGACAGATGATGTGCGTGATGATATCGTTCCTATCAACCGCAAATATAATATTGAGCAGTTTCTTGCGGGAGTGCGCCGTTATTTGACGAAATCGAATGCGAACCAGGGGCGTGTGACAGTGGAATATGTCATGCTTGATCATATTAACGATAGTGTAGAACAGGCGCATCAATTGGCTGAATGTCTGAAAGACACACCCAGTAAGATTAATCTGATCCCGTGGAATCCGTTTCCGGGCGCGCCATATGGCCGCAGTTCCAACAGCCGGATCGACCGTTTTTCTAAGGTGCTGATGGGATATGGTTTCACAACTATTGTCCGCAAGACTCGTGGTGATGATATTGATGCCGCATGTGGTCAGCTTGCGGGCGATGTGATTGATCGTACAAAACGGACACTGAAAAAACGTCAGGCAGGTGAACCTATCCAGGTAAGAACAGTCTGAATGTTGCTATGTTTTGTCATGCAGTAACTGAAATTATTGCGACAATTGCGTATCCTTAATTAAGTGGGGATGGAATGATAAGGAAATCGTTATCGGGAATGATTGTTGCTGCCGTATTATTGGCAGGATGTTCCAATCAACCGGCAAACGGAAATAAACAGCGAACAGTTGCGGCAGAAACCCGGATTCAACTGGGAATGGCCTATCTGGCTGAAGGTCATTTACCTGCCGCCAGATACCACTTTGATAAGGTATTATTGGCACAGCCAAACCATTATCAGGCTCAATTAGGTATGGCGTTGTATGAGCAATATTCTGGCCAGCCGGAAGCTGCCCGTCAGCGTTACAAAATGGCGATGCAGTATGCGCCAGGAAATGATACGGTATTGTATTATTACAGCGTTTTTCTCTGTGAGCAGGGGCAGTATGAAGAAGCCAAAATTCTGTTAACCGGGAATAATGCTGACAGGCGTATTTGTTATCAGTGATTTGCCGCTAGTAAAATAGCAAATCTATTTCGCCGCGCAGGCCATTGTATAATGTAAGGATTATCGCAAGGAGCCAGCGCGAAGTTTTTCACAACTTGGACAGTACCGCGTCTTCTTGCTAATGAATACTGAAACGACTCCAGAACAAGCTCATTTGACAGCAGGTCAGCTCCTGCGTCAGGCTCGTGAACAGCACGGGCTAACTCAACAGACGGTGGCTGATCGTCTGTGTCTGAAACTTTCCACTATCCGTGATATTGAAGAGGACAATATACCGGCCAATATGGTACCCACTTTCCTGCGTGGTTATGTTCGTTCTTATGCTAAATTGGTACAAATTCCAGAGGCGGAAATTCTGACGATTCTGGATAAGCATACCCCGGCAAAAACCGCGAAGGTTTCACCAATGCAGAGTTTTTCATTGGGTAAGAAACGTAAAAAACGTGAAAGTTGGTTGATGTGGATTACGTGGCTAATTATTCTGGTAGTGATTAGTCTGACGGGAGCATGGTGGTGGCAAAATCACATAGCTCAACAGAAAGAATTGATTTCGATGGCTGATCAGTCTGCGGTACAGATTGCCCAAAAGAAAGCCAAGGCAGCGGGTTTATCCACGGAAAGTAACGATCAGGCGACACAGTTGCAGGCTAGTGAGCAGCCATTATCTGCCGCTTCAACCGAAAATTCGGTGAAAGCGAATAATGCTGATAACAATCGCGGGGAAACGTCTCCGCCTGTAGCATCAGCTCAACATCAGGCGGTGGAACCACCTGAAACTCAGCCACAAACTGTTCCATTACCCGTTAACCGGGGTACAGCTCAAACACCGAATGTGTCTGAAAATAGTTCAACGGCAGTGGCTGACAGTAATAAACTGGTGATGAATTTCAAAGCATCTTGTTGGTTACAGGTTGCTGATGCGAATGGAAAGATGCTGTTTAGCGGAACTAAAAAGAAAGGTGACAGTCTGAGTCTCTCCGGTTCATTACCTTATAAATTAACTATCGGTGCCCCTGCTGTAGTGGATGTACAGTTCCGGGGGCAAGTTGTCGATTTAAGCCGCTTTATTAAAGAGCATCGTATTGCGCGTCTTAAAGTACCGGGAACACAATGAATGCCTTTGGCAGTTACGGCATCGTTGTCATGTTATAAGTAAGCACATGGAAGTATGGGAGAAACACCAGTATGCATAATGAATCGCCGATAAAAAGACGCAAATCTACGCGTATTTATGTAGGGAATGTGCCAGTCGGGGATGGCGCGCCCATTGCGGTGCAGTCAATGACAAACACACGCACTACAGATGTGGAAGCTACTGTTCAACAGATTAAATCGCTTGAGCGTGTTGGGGTTGATATTGTCCGTGTATCAATACCAACGATGGACGCGGCAGAAGCGTTTAAATTGATTAAGCAGCAGGCTAATGTTCCTTTGGTTGCCGATATCCATTTTGATTACCGTATCGCGCTTAAAGTTGCAGAGTATGGGGTCGATTGTCTGCGCATTAACCCTGGTAATATCGGTAATGAAGCGCGTATCCGTGAGGTTGTGGCGGCTGCCCGCGACAAAAATATTCCAATCCGTATTGGTGTGAATGGCGGATCACTGGAAAAGGACATTCAGGAAAAATATGGCGAGCCAACCCCGGAAGCACTGTTGGAATCTGCTATGCGCCATGTGAATATTCTTGAAAGACTTAATTTCGACCAGTTTAAAATCAGCGTAAAAGCGTCAGATGTATTTCTGGCGGTTGGCGCTTACCGTTTATTGGCCCGGGAGATTGATCAGCCATTACATCTTGGTATCACAGAAGCCGGTGGCGCTCGTGCCGGTTCTGTAAAATCAGCAATTGGCTTGGGTATTCTTCTGTCAGAAGGTATTGGTGATACCCTGCGTATTTCTTTAGCCGCCGATCCTGTCGAAGAAGTTAAAGTTGGCTTTGATATTCTGAAATCACTGCGTATTCGTTCCCGGGGTATTAACTTTATCGCCTGTCCAACCTGTTCTCGTCAGGAATTTGATGTTATCGGCACTGTTAATGCGTTGGAACAACGCCTGGAAGATTTACTCACCCCGATGGATGTTTCGATCATTGGCTGTGTGGTTAACGGACCGGGTGAGGCGGAGGTTTCTACTCTGGGTGTCACTGGCGCCAGAACAAAAAGTGGTTTTTATGAAGACGGAGTGCGGCAGAAAGAGCGCCTCGACAATGCTGATATGATCGATCAACTTGAGGCTAAGATCCGCGCTAAGGCATCAATGCTGGATGAAAATAAGCGTATCGGCATAAGTCAACTGGATAAATAATATACCTGACACTGGTTCATCGTTGTGATGAGCCAGTGTTGTTTTAGTTTGCTAATTGAAGCTCGTCCGTATTCGCTTCTATAATCAACATCATTTTTGAATTATTAACAGAGATAAGACGTGGCAAAAAATATCCAAGCTATTCGTGGCATGAACGACTACTTGCCCGCAGACACTGCCATTTGGCAGCGTATTGAAAGCACTTTGAAACGCGTGTTGGCGGGTTATGGTTATAGCGAGATCCGCACACCGATTGTAGAGCAGACCCCGTTATTCAAACGGGCTATCGGGGAAGTGACTGATGTGGTCGAAAAGGAAATGTACACCTTTGATGATCGCAATGGTGAAAGTTTGACCCTGCGTCCTGAAAATACCGCAGGTTGTGTGCGTGCAGGTATTGAACATGGTCTGCTGTACAATCAGGAACAGCGCGTATGGTATTTCGGGCCCATGTTCCGTTATGAGCGTCCACAAAAAGGCCGTTACCGCCAATTCTACCAGTTAGGGGCTGAAGTCTTTGGTCTTCAGGGGCCTGATATTGATGCTGAACTTATTTTATTGACTGCCCGCTGGTGGCGTGAGCTTGGTATTTCTGAACATGTGACGCTTGAACTGAACTCGATTGGTTCATTGGCCGCGCGGGCCAGTTACCGCGAAGCGCTGGTTGCTTTCCTTGAGCAGCATAAAGATAAGCTGGACGAAGATTGCAAACGTCGTATGTACAGCAATCCATTGCGTGTTTTGGATTCAAAAAATCCTGAGGTTCAGCAACTTCTTAATGATGCGCCGGAACTGTTTGATTATCTTGATGCCGAATCAAAGGAACATTTTGACGGCCTGCGTGCGCTTCTTGATGCGGCTGGTATCAAATACCGGATTAACCAGCGTCTGGTTCGTGGTCTGGATTACTATAACCGCACGGTATTTGAATGGGTGACAACGGCTCTGGGGGCTCAGGGGACTGTCTGTGCCGGTGGTCGGTACGATGGGCTGGTTGAGCAACTGGGGGGGCGTTCTACTCCTGCTGTGGGTTTTGCTATGGGAGTGGAACGTCTGGTTCTGTTGGTGCAGGAAATGAACCCGGCATTTGTGGCGGAGCTATCAGTGGCGGAGGTTTATCTTGCTTCCTTCGGTGAAGGCAGTCAGCAGGCAGCGTTGATTCTGGCCGAACAGATACGTGACGTTTTGCCACAATTGCGCTTGGTGACTAACCACGGGGGAGGGAACTTTAAGAAGCAATTGGGGCGTGCAGATAAACAAGGCGCTAAAATTGCGCTGATCTTGGGTGAAGATGAAGTCCGTTCTGGTCAGGCTGCGATTAAAGATTTACGTACAGGCGAACAACAAACGTTGCCGCAAAGCGAAATTGCAGCTCGTTTGGCTGAATTGTTAGGTTAAGGAGAGACTCCGTGGAAGTCTATACCAATGAAAACGAACAAGTTGACGCGATCCGACGCTTTTTTGTCGATAATGGCAAAGCGTTGGTTTTCGGGCTGGTACTGGGTGCTGGCGCGCTGATTGGCTGGCGTTATTGGCAATCTCATCAGACAAATCAATTGCAGGGCAGTGCGGAAGCTTTTGAACAGGTAAATCGTGGATTAATTTCCGGTGCAAAAGAGAATCATGCCGCCGCTGAGAAGTTTGCTGCTGAAACTAACAATAGTTATGGCGTGATGGCTCATATGCATTTGGCTCAACTGGCTGTTGAAAAGAATGAGCTAGCCAAAGCGGATCAATTTTTATCTGCGGCTGTTAGTCAGACAAAAAATGAAGATTTGCAGGCTCTGGCTAATATTCGTTTAGCCAGGGTTCAATTGGCGGAAGATAAGGCGGATGCTGCATTGAAAACACTGGAACAGGTGAAAGGTTCCGGTTGGGTTGCTGTGGCAGAGGATATCCGCGGCGATGCGCTGTTGAAAAAAGGTGATATTGCGGGTGCCCGTGCAGCTTATACCAAAGGTCTGGGATCAGATTCACCGCAGGCGATCAAATCGATGTTAAATCTTAAATTGAATAATTTATCCAGCTAAGGGGATCCTTTCAATGCAGTTGCGTAAAACACTCTTGGTTGGTCTGGTGGCTTCTGTTCTGTTAGCGGGTTGTTCAAGTGAGCAGGACACAGTAACGATGTCACCGTTGCCACAGGTTGAGAATCAATTTAGCCCAAGTGTTATCTGGGATAAATCTGTAGGTGATGGTGTTGGTCATTATTACTCTCACTTGACACCAACCTGGCAGGGTTCTGTCGTCTATGTCGCTGATCGTCATGGCATCGTTAAGGCGCTGGACATTGATAGCGGCAAAGAGATATGGTCGGTAAATCTAGCTGAAAAAGCCGGTCTTCTCTCTTCCCGTATCCCTGCGTTGCTTTCTGGCGGCCTGACCGTTGCTGGGAATCATTTATATGTTGGCACTGAACGTGCCAAAGTCATCGCGCTAAATACCGAAGACGGCCAGATTGCCTGGGAATCTGAAGTTGCCGGGGAAGCGTTGTCGCGTCCGGTGGTGAGTGATGGCCTGGTATTGATTCATACCAGCAACGGCATGTTGCAGGCATTGAATGAGTCAGATGGAAAAGCACAGTGGTCCGTTAATATGGATACCCCATCATTATCGTTGCGTGGTGAATCAGCTCCGGCTGTGGCTTACGGTGCCGCGATCGTGGGGGGCGATAATGGTCGTGTCAACGCAGTGCTGATTTCTCAGGGGCAACTGATTTGGCAGCAACGTATTTCTCAGGTAACCAGTTCGACAGAAATCGGTCGTCTTAATGATGTTGATACAACACCGGTTATTTCTGAAGGCGTAATCTATGCGATAGCCTATAACGGTAATCTGGTGGCGCTTGACATGCGTTCAGGCCAGATCCTCTGGAAACGCGATTTGGGTTCAGTGAACGAGATGGTTGTTTCCGGTGATCGTATTTACATTGTTGATCAAAACGATCGGGTTATGAGTCTGCGTCAAAGTGATGGTGTAACGCTGTGGACTCAGACAAAATTACAACACCGCAATTTGACGGCACCTGAAATGTATAATGGCTATCTGGTTGTTGGTGATAGTGAAGGCTATTTGCATTGGCTGAATATGGATGATGGTAAGTTTGTTGCTCAACATAAAGTTGATAGCTCCGGCTTAATGAGCCGTCCGGTTGTTGCCGGTGATAAGCTGATGGTACAGGCGAAAGACGGTACAGTTTACCTGTTTACCCGTTGAGTATTTCTTACTGTCTGTTTACCGGAAATAGAGAGTAAAGAGTTGTTATAATCCTACGGCTCCTGAAAAGAACAGGGGCCGTTTCGTCTTTTTAGTGTTTTGTTGCAGCTAACGATGAGTAGCAAAATACTGATTTCAAATTTAGTCATGAGGCATTAACAAATGACACCTGTCGTCGCTCTGGTAGGGCGCCCAAATGTGGGTAAGTCCACGTTATTTAACCGTTTAACCCGTACAAGAGATGCGCTGGTAGCGGATTTTCCAGGTCTGACCCGCGATCGCAAATATGGTCGGGCCGAAGTCGAAGGACAGGAATTTATCATCATTGATACCGGTGGTATTGATGGTACAGAAGATGGTGTTGAAACTCATATGGCGGCACAATCTTTGATGGCAATTGAAGAAGCCGATATTGTTCTGTTTATGGTAGATGCCCGTGCCGGGCTGATGCCGGCAGACCACGCTATAGCAAAACACCTGCGCAGTCGCGAAAAAGCCACTTTTTTGGTGGCGAATAAAATCGATGGTATTGATATTGATACATCCGTAGCTGAATTTTATTCGCTCGGATTGGGTGATATATATTCCATCGCTGCTTCTCATGGTCGTGGTGTCACCCAACTTATTGAACGGGCATTGCTGCCTTTCTCCGGTAAAGGCGAAGAAGAAGAGGTTGAGCTGACTGAGGAAGAAGCCAACGCAGCTTATTGGGCTGCGCAGGAACAGAATGAAGTTGAAATGGCGGAAGAAGAGGAAGATGATTTTGATCCACTAACTCTGCCATTAAAATTAGCCATTGTCGGCAGGCCGAACGTCGGTAAATCTACCTTGACGAACCGTATCTTAGGTGAAAAAAGAGTTGTGGTTTATGACATGCCGGGTACTACCCGTGACAGTATTTATATTCCTATGGAGCGTGATGGCCGCGAATATATCCTGATTGATACTGCGGGTGTGCGTAAGCGGGGTAAGGTTACTGAGACGGTTGAAAAATTCTCAGTCATCAAAACCCTTCAGGCAATTGAAGATGCTAACGTTGTATTACTGGTGATCGATGCTCGTGAAGGCATTTCCGATCAGGATTTGTCGCTATTGGGCTTTATTCTTAATAGTGGGCGCTCATTGGTTATTGCGGTCAATAAATGGGATGGCATGTCACAGGAAGATAAAGAGCAAGTGAAAGAAATGCTTGATTATCGTCTTGGTTTTGTTGACTTTGCCAGAGTGCATTTTATCTCCGCTTTACATGGCAGTGGCGTGGGTAACCTGTTTGACTCGATTCTTGAGGCTTATGACTGCGCGACTCGTCGGGTAAATACTGCACTGTTAACTCGTATCATGCGTATGGCTGAAGAAGATCATCAACCACCGATGATCCGCGGGCGCAGGGTAAAAATGAAATATGCACATGCTGGTGGCTATAACCCACCTATTGTTGTGATCCACGGTAATCAGGTCGCTGATTTGCCTGATGCTTATAAGCGTTATCTGATGAACTATTTCCGTCGGTCCTTGAAAGTGATGGGGACACCCATCCGGATTCAGTTTAAAGAAGGGACCAACCCCTTTGCTGATAAACGTAATACTTTGACGCCAAATCAGATGCGTAAACGTAAGCGTCTGATGTCTCATTTGAAAAAGCGTTAATTCTAATAAAGAAAGGGGGTGGTGATTAACCACCCTTTTTGCTGGCATCCCATATTTGAGTAATTATTTCTGGCGCGTCTAATTCTGGAAATGTGAAGTGATATTCTTCATTTCCCGTGATGATGCAGAGCAGATAATAATGTTGGTCAGGGTATGGTGATGGTGACATAGAATCAGAAAAATTCCGCTCTATAGCCTGAACAAATAGTTGTTTCTGGTGGGAAGACAGTGATTTTAAATTCACTGTTTTATCTTGGCTAAGACCAGGTGTAGCAGCAAATCCTCCTTGCAGGGAAATTGTGATCTTACTATCAGTTATGAATTCGGTGATTTTATTGTTCATGATATACCAGGTTTACACGGTTATTTTTCAGGTTTCTACAGTATAGCGTGAAATTCGGCGTTAACAATTTCAGCATCTTTCATTAACTATCTTTTTTTATTAATAGGGGTTGCCAGGTTAAGTATTACAAATAATAGAATATCGCTGGTATTAAACCAGCGATATGTTTATAGATTACACTTTAGTTTCTTCCTTATCTTTTCCTTCATCTTTTCCCTTGTCTTTTCCTTTATCTTCGTCCTTCACTTCCACTTTAATGCCCACTTCTTGCCAACTGTCTATAGTGGCTTTTTCAACATCCTCATCAAATAAATCACGAGCATGTTTAACTGTTAACTTGGCGAAGGATAAGAAGGTAGTATCGCGTGCAAGATCTTTATCCAGCAATGTGTTGTACCATATCTTTCCTGCTTTTTCCCAGGCATATCCGCCTAATTTTATCGCGAGATTATAAAACGCTTTATTAGGAATACCTGAGTTAACATGAACACCACCATTATCTCTATAAATCGGATAGTCTTTAAAATCATCCATATGACCAGGTTGAGGATCTTTACCAAGAAGAGGATCATCATATGCCTTTCCGGGTTCTTTCATTGAACGAATCCCTACACCTTTAATACCTTTAGCCAGTAATTCTTCCCCTACAACCCAGCTTGCTTCATCAGCTTTCTGTTTTAGATAATGTTGCCTTACCAGCGAGCCAAAGACATCGGCAATTGATTCATTCAATGCGCCGGACTGGAAGAAATAGATCAAATCTGCTGTTTTTTCGATAACACCATGAGATAATTCATGGCCAATTACATCGATAGATGTGGTGAAATTATTGAAAACCTTACCGTCACCATCACCAAACACCATTTGTCCTCTACCCCAATACGCATTCATGTATTCTTTGCCGTAATGCACGGTGGCAATCAATTTCATTCCTTTATCATCTAATGAATTGCGATTAAAAACTTCTTTGTAGAAATTGTAAGTTGCTTCCAGATATTTATATGCGTTATCAACGGCTACGTCGCCATTATCTGGGTCACCTTCATCTCGTACTAAAGTTCCAGGTAATTTGGTTCCATTTTTTGCATCGTAAATACTACGATGTAGAGTATCGCTAACAACTTCATTATCAGTATTATCAATAGAGTCTGATGTTTTAATAACACTGTCCAACATTAAACTCTGGGTATGATTTAATGTCATTAATACGTTATCTTTTTCACTTTCACTGTTATTCTTATAAATGTTTTGAAGAATGTACGGTGGTATTAAACCTTTGTAGTTATTGTTTTGCATTTGCATAAAATATCTCCTGGAATAAATTATTAGTTATTAATTAGATGTACTCTTTAGGTACATTTTCATATTAAACACGTTTCTATCGGATAGTCATCAGGGTCAACCTGATTCTTTTATGTTAAAGGATTGTTAATAAGTTGTTGTGTTATTTGTGTAATGGATTTGTATTGGTTGTATTAAAAATATAAATAGTTAGGAATAATTGTTTATAATATTCCTAACATGATAAAAAATCATATCCAGTTTTTTACTGGCAGAAAGTCGGTATATAAAGCAGCTTCCGCAGATCCTGGTTCAGGGTGATAGTCATATTCCCAGCGTGCTAATGGTGGCATGGACATTAAGATAGACTCTGTTCGTCCGCCACTTTGTAATCCAAATAGGGTTCCCCTGTCCCAAACCAGGTTAAATTCAACATAACGACCACGGCGATATAATTGAAATTGCCGTTCACGTTCACGCCATAATATGTTTTTCCTTTTTTCAACAATAGGCAGATAAGCAGAAATAAAACCTTTACCTATATCCTGAGTAAAGTGAAAACAATGTTCAAAATCAGGAGTATTTAAATCATCATAAAATAAGCCGCCAATTCCACGAGCTTCATTACGATGTTTAATATAGAAATACTCATCACACCATTTTTTGTATTTTTGGTAGAGATTTTCTCCATATGGTTGACATATATTTCTGGCGGTAGTGTGCCAGTGAATAGCATCTTCCTCAAAACCATAATAAGGTGTTAAATCAAAACCTCCACCGAACCACCATACTGGCGCTTCACCTTCTTTTTCCGCAATAAAAAACCGGACATTAGCATGGCTGGTTGGAATATAGGGATTTAAAGGATGAATAACCAGAGAGACCCCCATGGCTTGATAATTACGGCCGGCCAATTCAGGGCGATGGGCTGTTGCTGATGAGGGAAGCATGGTGCCTGATACATGGGAAAAATTAGCGCCGGCTTGTTCGAATATCGCACCTTCTTTCATAATTCGGCTGCGGCCACCACCGCCATCTTTCCGTTGCCAGCATTGTTCAATAAATTTCCCTTTGCCATCTGTCTGTTCCAGTTGGTGGCAAATTTCATTCTGTAATGAAAGGAAAAAAGATTTAATTTTATTGATGTTTGGTGTATTCATGATTCTTTTCTCAATAATGCAGTGATTGCTATATTATACCTATTGGTGATAGAGAACACATTTTCGTATTGATTCCGCTGCTAAAGCGAAGATAATGTGAAATGGTTATTTCAATAAAAACAGGTTGGTTAGGAATGGAAATTCGGGTATTTCGACAAGATGATTTTGAAGCAGTGATCACCTTATGGGAGCGCTGCGATTTACTTAATCCTGGTGTTGATCCTGAAATGGATATTGAGCGTAAGCTGACCCATGATCCTGACCTGTTTTTAGTCGCGGAAGTGGCGGGTGAAGTGGTTGGGACTGTTATGGGTGGTTATGACGGTCACCGTGGTTCGGCTTATTATTTGGGGGTTCATCCTGAATTCCGGGGACGGGGAATTGCGAATGCATTAATTTCACGGTTGGAAAAGAAGCTGATTGCCCGTGGTTGTCCGAAAATAATTTTTATTGTGCCTGAGGATAATGATGCCACTCTTTATATGTGCGAAAAGTTGGAATACGAAGATTGCCATCAGGAGAGTGTTATTTTCAGCAAGCGTCTGATTATTGATCAGGAATATTAAGTAGAAATGTGGCTGAATGAATCTCATTCAGCCAAAAATCATCAATTCAATTTAGTTACTTTTTTCACATCAACTGTCACGGAACTCCACTCTTTATCGACTTCACCTTCAAGGCGCACTTTATCCTGAGGTGTTATTATTTGACCATTCCAGTATTTATGATCAATTTCGACTTCAATAACGCCTGTGTTATCACGGAGTATGAAGTGATCACCACGAATACGGGATTCGATATTTCCCTCTAGCACGACCCAGCTGTCATCCCACATATTCTTAACTTGTTCAGTGGTCGAAATTCTTACATTGTTATCGATAAAACCACCTTGTGGTGCTGTCTGGGTTTGGTGCTGGGTAGCATTTGGACCAGAAAAACCGCCAGATTGCATATGTGTGGTTTGAGCTGTTAATGGTGCACTGAATAAAGTAATCAGGGCAACGGTTGCAAGTGTTTTTTTCATCATATTGATCTCATTATGGTGACTTATTTTTAGAAAAACAGTATACAGCCAAGGGATATTTAATCAATGTGATATTCACTCATGGTTAATAATTTAAACTGTTCTCTGAAACTAACAATCGTGGTGTGATGTCTCAGTAGCCATCTCTGTATTTAATCAAAAGGAGCCAGTTATGCAGGAGTTTTCTTTAGCTAACATTTTGTCAGGATTACGTTTTGCCACAATAGGTTGTTCATTGTTACTGACCGGTTGTGCGGGCTCATCGGGTTTTTCATGGTCGAGTTTGTCGCCTTTTAGCTGGTTTGGTAGTTCGTTAAAAATCTCAGCTCAAGGGGTTGGGGAAATAAATAGTCTGACAGCAATGAATAAGGACGCGATAGATAAAGGGTTAGATGGGAAGTACCACTTACGCAGCGGTATGGAAACGAAAAATGGTCAGTTAATGACGGTATTTCAAGCGATGGCGGGTGATCAACTGAAAATAGAACTTTTTGGTCAGGCAGATGGAAAAGTCAGCCGTATTGACGTGTTGGATAAAGATATTGAAACTGTCTGGGGGACAAAGATTGGTACGCCATTCTCGGCGCTGTATGACCGGGCATTTGATGCTTGCCGAAATGCGGTGGGTGAGTCAGAGAAGAGGGCAGTTATCTGCATATCTCCGCAGAGCAAGAATGTCAGTTATCTGTTTACAGGCAACTGGAATGGCCCGGAAGGTTTGATTCCTTCTGATGATGCTTTGAAAAACTGGAAAGTGGAACGTATCGTTTGGAAACGGTGAAAAGCCGTTTCTGAGTGAAAGCACAAACTGAGTCCGTTTGGTGAATTTGATGTGTTTATTGCGGAGCCATAGCCGGTCCGCATTTTTCAATTAAAAATCTTATTACTCCTGCCAGCTTATTGCGTTTCATACTTTCTAATTGCAATTTAGTATATTAAACAGCGATAGTTATCTACCCTGTTATAAATAAACTGGATACATTAGTCACCGGAGCGTTATTTGATGAAATAACGGATAAGGTGAGAAATGAAAAAGTATTCAGTAAACAATAAAATACTAAACGGACTGGTAGCAGTAACTTTATTGGGCAGCAGTAATGTATTTGCTGTAGAGTTGTTAAACAGCTCTTATGATGTTGCGCGTGAGCTATTTTCTGCCCTTAATCCTGAATTTGAAAAACAGTGGAATGAGCAGCATCCACAAGACAAATTGATAATCAAACAATCCCATGCAGGTTCCGCCAAACAAGCGCTGGCAATTCTTCAGGGATTGCGTGCTGATGTGGTGACTTACAATCAGGTGACAGACGTGCAAATTTTGCATGATCGTGGCGATCTGATACCTGCTAATTGGCAGAGCCGTTTGCCAAATAGCAGTTCACCTTACTATTCCACAATGGCATTCTTGGTGCGTAAAGATAATCCCAAAAATATCCGTAATTGGAATGACTTAGTACGCAAGGATGTCAAATTAATTTTCCCAAATCCTAAAACTTCCGGTAATGGCCGTTACACCTATCTGGCTGCCTGGGGAGCTATTCAACAGGAAAATGGTGGGGATCAGCATAAAACCCGCGAATGGATGAAACGTTTCCTAAAAAATGTCACCGTGTTTGATACCGGTGGTCGCGGTGCAACAACTTCATTTATTGAATGTGGTTTGGGTGATGTACTGATAAGTTTTGAATCTGAAGTAAGCAACATCCGTAAACAATATGGTGACGACAAATATGAAGTGATTGTCCCGTCAATAGGTATTCTGGCGGAATTCCCTGTTGCCTGGGTTGATAAGAATATTGTGAGAAACGGCACTGAGGAAGCGGCGAAAGCTTATCTGAATTATCTCTATAGTCCACAGGCACAGCAGATCATCACTGGCTTTAATTATCGTGTCAGCGATAAAAAAGTGATGGATCAGCAAAAAGCGCGTTTTCCAGAAACGAAATTATTCCGGCTGGAAGATCAGTTTGGTGGTTGGCCACAAGTGATGAAAACTCACTTCAATACTGGCGGCACACTGGATCAATTGCTGGCGGAAGGGCATAAGTAATGTTTGCGGTATCCAGTAAGCGAGTCTTGCCTGGCTTTGGGCTGAGTTTAGGTAGCAGTTTGTTCTATACCTGCTTGATTTTATTATTGCCCCTGAGTGCATTGGTTGTGCAGCTTTCCAGTATGACCTGGGAACAGTATTGGCAGGTTATTGCTAATCCCCAGGTCGTGGCGGCTTACAAAGTGACAGTGCTGGCGGCAGCGGTTGCCAGTTTGTTCAATGCGGTGTTTGGTATGCTGATGGCATGGGTCTTAACCCGTTATCGTTTCCCTGGCCGTAGCTTACTGGATGGCTTGATGGATCTCCCTTTTGCGTTGCCTACTGCGGTAGCTGGGTTGACACTGGCAACGCTGTTCTCTGCTACAGGTTGGTATGGTTCACTTCTTGGGCACTTTGATGTGAAAGTGGTGAATACCTGGCTGGGCATTGCGGTGGCAATGGCGTTTACCAGTCTGCCATTTGTGGTGAGAACTATTCAGCCAGTACTTGAAGAGTTGGGGCCGGAGTATGAAGAAGCGGCTCAGACATTAGGTGCTAGCCGCTGGCAAACTTTCTGGCGTGTAATCATGCCGGAATTATCTCCGGCTTTAATTGCCGGCGCCGCACTCTCTTTTACCCGCAGCCTAGGGGAGTTTGGTGCTGTGATCTTTATTGCAGGTAACATCGCATGGCAGACAGAAGTGGTATCGCTGATGATTTTCATCCGCTTGCAGGAGTTTGATTATCCGGCTGCCAGTGCCATTGCATCGGTTATATTGGCGGTATCCCTGATATTACTGTTTAGCATTAATACTCTGCAAAGCCGTTTTGGTAAGCGGATTGGAGGGCATTAATGGCTGAACTGTCTCAATTTTCTATTGCACAACGACCGCCTGTAAATTGGGGAAAATGGGGGCTTATCACGATAGGAGTCCTGTTTTCAGTCTTGCTGTTAGTGATCCCCATTGTGTGGATATTTATGACCGCCTTTTCTAAAGGGGTTGGGGTAGTCACGCAGAATCTGTTAGATCCTGACATGCTGCATGCTATTTGGTTAACGCTACTGATTGCATTGATCACCGTTCCGGTAAACCTGATCTTTGGCGTGATGATTGCCTGGTTGGTGACACGTTTTCAGTTTCCGGGACGGCAATGTTTGCTGACGTTAATCGATATCCCGTTTGCTGTGTCGCCGGTCGTGGCGGGTTTGCTCTATCTGCTGTTTTATGGTTCGAATGGTTGGGCAGGAAGTTTGCTGGAACCCTATGATATTCAACTGATGTTTTCCTGGCCGGGTATGATGTTGGTCACAGTGTTTGTGACTTGCCCGTTTGTTGTTCGGGAGCTGGTGCCGATGATGCTTAGTCAGGGAAGTCAGGAAGATGAAGCGGCAATATTGTTGGGGGCGTCTGGTTGGAAAATGTTTTGGCGGGTGACATTACCCAATATCCGTTGGGCGTTATTATATGGTGTGGTTTTGACCAATGCTCGGGCGATTGGTGAATTTGGTGCTGTGTCAGTAGTATCCGGTGCGATTCGTGGTGAAACTTATACATTGCCGTTACAGGTTGAATTATTGCATCAAGATTACAACACCGTAGGGGCATTTACTGCGGCGGCATTGCTGGCGTTGATGGCAATTATCACATTGATTGTTAAAAGTGCTTTGCAGTGGCGGTTAAATCGCCAGCATGGTTAAGGTAGGAGCACAATATGAGTATTGAAATTAATAACATCAGTAAATGTTTTGGTCGGACTCAGGTTCTGAGCGATATCACTCTGAATATTTTTTCCGGAGAAATGGTCGCTCTACTTGGCCCGTCAGGCTCCGGTAAAACAACTTTGTTAAGGATTATTGCTGGGCTGGAACAACAGACTGCGGGGAGGCTGAGTTTCCATGGACAGGATGTGAGTTGCATGCATGCTAAAGATCGTCAGGTTGGATTTGTATTTCAGCATTATGCGTTGTTCCGGCATATGACCGTATTCGATAACGTTGCTTTCGGATTAACCGTGTTGCCACGGCATAAGCGTCCTGATACGGCGGTTATCCGCCGGAAGGTTATGGAATTGCTGGAAATGGTGCAATTGACACATCTTGCTGAACGCTATCCGTCACAGCTTTCGGGTGGACAAAAACAGCGGGTGGCACTGGCGAGGGCATTGGCTGTTGAACCACAAATTCTGTTACTGGATGAGCCGTTTGGTGCACTGGATGCTCAGGTAAGGATGGAACTACGCCGCTGGTTACGCAGGCTGCATGAAGAACTGAAATTCACCAGTGTCTTTGTGACTCATGATCAGGAAGAAGCTATGGAAGTGGCTGATCGGGTTGTTGTTATGAGCCAGGGGAATATTGAACAGGTAGGTACGCCACAAGAGGTATGGCGTTATCCGGCCAGCCGTTTTGTGATGGAATTTCTTGGTGAGGTTAACCATCTTCGTGGTGAGATTAAGGGATCCCAGCTTTTGATTGGCGGGCAGCATCTGCCTCTTAAGGTGACACCAATTCATCAGGGGAAGGTTGATGTATTCCTGCGCCCATGGGAAGTCATGATAAATTCGCAACCTACACCATCTAGTCCACTGCCTGTACAGGTGACTGAGGTCAGTCCTCGCGGGCATTTCTGGCAGCTTTCCGTCCAGCCTCTGGGCTGGCATCAGGAGCCGGTTGCTATTGTTTGGTTCGATGAAACGTCAGTACCGATAAGAGGCAGCCGTTATTTTATTGGTGGTACTGAAGCCCGTTTATATGCGGGTGATAAGCAATTGCAAACCCTTAGTTTAGCCCAGACAGCCTGACAATGATTTAAATTTTGGTTGGTACTATTTGCTCATCTCCTTATCGTCTGGAGATGGGCATTTTTTATTGCATTATTTTTTAGGGTTTTCTTCGTAAAATAACCGGCGTGAAAGCGTTTTAATACCTGTTTTTTCGGATAATATTCTTTTGCGTAAGGATTTTTTTCAACTCGCTATTAATGGTTAATGATTTTCGATTAAATGCAATCTACTCTCTTTTTGAAAATTGGTATTTACTTGATGGGCTGGTTTTAACCTGTTATTAAAAGTCGTTTTTTAACTGATGGTTAACCGAGCCTCATACACTGAACCTTAAGCATTAAGAGCGTGTCCAAAGGGTGATGAGTTTTATGTTTGGGGATAAGTGGTACCCTTTTCCCCAAAGTTCATCACTCATCCGCCATTTGCTACGTGCCATAACATCCCCTCAGAAATTATCAATTATGGAATATAGACAATTCCTTTTGGGATAGGTTCTTAATCAATAAAATTTGAAACCGAAAGATCTCTGTGATCTTCCGGTTTTATTTATAACCCACCGTGATGCATACCGGTAGTTGACCATATGAGTTCGCTAAATGCTTACAAAATTTCTAGAAAAATATAGCGGTGATTTATTTTCCTGTTTGTCAGCAGCCTTTAGCGCTGTGACGAGGTTTATATCCACATTTTTTATGTAACTGATTGATTTGTTTTAAATGAAAATTGCCTGCTTCGTCATGTCGTTTTTCACGCTGAAATACTTTTAAGTTATTGAAATTTTACCTGTTTTGTTTTCTCTTTTTATACTTTATAATCCGGCTAAATTTTTTATTTAGAACAGTACTGGATAGAAATGAAAACGATAGAAGTTGATGAAGACCTTTACCGCTATATTGCCAGCCACACACAACATATCGGTGAAAGTGCATCTGATATTTTACGGCGGATGCTGAAATTTAACGCCGAGCAGCCAGTACAAAACGTCCAGCCTCTTAGTGCTGTGGAGAAAATATCCGCATCCCGCCCGCGTGATTCTGTTCGTGTAATACGTGAATTGTTACTTTCAGATGACTATTCTGAGAAGAAGAAATCAGTTGATCGCTTTATGTTGATCTTATCCACGTTATACAGCTTGAACAGTGAAAGTTTTTCTCAGACAACCGATGCTATGCATGGCCGTACCCGTGTTTATTTTGCCGGTGATCAACAGACGCTGCTTGCCAGTGGCAAACAAACCAAACCTCGTCATATTCCGGGCACACCTTTTTGGGTCATTACTAATACCAATACTGACCGTAAGCGTAATATGGTTGAGCAAATTATGCAGGATATGCAATTTTCAGCCAATCTTATTGAAAAGGTGTGTGGCACGATTTAACTGACTAAAGCTGCGCTGCAACAGTCAAAGCAGTGCAGCCATCCAGGAGAGATAAAGTGGCAAATCATCCGCGCGCAGGGCAACTTGCCCGCCAAAGTGACCTGATAAATGTAGCGCAACTGACTTCACAGTATTACACCTTACATCCTCAGCCGGAAAACCCGGTGCATAAGGTTAAATTCGGTACATCCGGCCATCGTGGCAGCTCTCAGCGCAGTAGCTTTAATGAAGCGCATATTCTGGCAATTGCTCAGGCAGTTGTGGAAGCCCGTAAGCAGCGGGGAATAAACGGCCCTTGCTATGTGGGTAAAGATACTCATGCGTTGTCAGAAGCTGCTTTTATTTCTGTGCTGGAAGTGTTGACCGCCAATAATGTGCATGTGGTTGTGCAGCAAAATAATGGATTTACGCCAACACCGGCAATTTCTCATGCCATCCTCTGCTATAACCGTCAGGGGAAGGCGCTGGCGGATGGGATCGTCATTACGCCATCCCATAATCCACCGGAAGATGGCGGTATTAAATACAATCCACCTGGTGGTGGCCCCGCCGATACTGATCTGACCGCAATTATCGAATGTCGTGCTAACGAGTTGCTCGAAGAAGGTCTGAAAAGCGTTAAGCGTCTGCCATTTGCTCAGGCATTGAGCAGTGAATATCTGCATCAGCAAGATTTAGTCGAGCCATATGTCGTTGCGCTGGGTGATGTGGTTGATATGGTCGCTATCCAGAAGGCTGGTCTGAAAATTGGTATTGATCCGTTGGGAGGCTCCGGTATTGCGTTCTGGCAGCGTATCGGTGAGTACTACAATCTGGATCTGACGTTGGTTAATGATCAGGTCGATCAGACATTCCGTTTTATGCATCTGGATCATGATGGTGTCATTCGCATGGATTGCTCATCCCCTTGGGCAATGGCAGGCTTGCTGGCAATGCGTGATAAGTTTGATCTGGCTTTCGCAAATGATCCTGATTATGACCGCCACGGTATCGTCACACCAGCCGGTTTAATGAATCCAAACCCCTATCTGGCAACCGCGATAGATTATTTGTTCCGTCATCGTCCGCAGTGGTCGGAAAGCGTTGCAGTAGGTAAAACACTGGTTTCCAGCGCCATGATTGATCGGGTAGTTGCTGATCTTGGCCGTGAATTGGTGGAAGTGCCGGTCGGTTTTAAGTGGTTTGTTGACGGTTTGTATCAAGGTAAATTGGGCTTTGGTGGGGAGGAGAGCGCCGGCGCTTCTTTCCTGCGTTTCGATGGTACGCCGTGGTCCACGGATAAAGATGGGATTATCCTCTGTTTGCTGGCGGCAGAAATGACCGCCGTGACAGGGGAAAATCCACAGCAGCGTTACAATAAGTTAGCCGCCCGTTTTGGTACACCGAGTTACAGCCGTATTCAGGCGCCGGCAAGCCATCAGCAAAAAGCGTTGTTAGCCAAGCTGTCTCCAGAAATGGTGACAGCGGATAAGCTTGCCGGTGATCCCATTATTGCCCGGTTGACGAAAGCCGCCGGTAACGGAGCATCAATCGGCGGCCTGAAAGTGATGACAGAAAATGGCTGGTTTGCCGCTCGTCCATCAGGAACGGAGGAAGCCTATAAGATTTACTGTGAAAGTTTCCTTGGCCCTGAACATCGGGAGAAGATTGAACAGGAAGCTCAGGATATTGTTAACCAGGTTTTTGCTGCCGTTTGATATTTGATTCGATTGAAAAGTCCGCAATGGCTGTCACAGGTTATTGCGGATTTTTGTTTTTCAGCCCAGTGCGACCATTAATGTACCCTCCACACCACTTAGCATGCTTTTCGCGGTTTAGGAAGGGGAGGATGTCAACGACCAGGAATAATCCATAATGGCTGCATGTATTGCGGTTGCGGTGTTGGTATTAAGGAAACTAAAGAATAAACTCATTACTAATCTCAGTTTCAGTGAGTGAATATTTTGGGCCTGCGGAATGGTTTCCAGTTTTATCTCAGATGGCTTTATATAAATCTATAAATAATAATTATCCCGCCAGAGTTTAGCTATTAAACTAAAATACAGTTTTATTTATCTATTTCACTTTGAATATAATATTATAGTTTGCTTTTTGGTTAGATTAAGCTGGGTTTTTCAGTTGATTGATCAATATTTGAATAGATAAAGATTGAACTGAAAGGTTTTTATCTGAGATTAAGGACCTTTTTATCCGTGTTTTCGTCTGTTAAAGTACAAAGTACTTATGTCATTATGTTGCTCATTAATACCAAAAGCATTTGTTCTGCGTCTAACCTGTAATAAAAATGTCATATTTTGTTTGCAATTAACATTTATTTTGATAATATGTTAAAGATAAATTATACATCGTTGAATTTTCTTTATCGTGCAGATCATCCTAATGCTTGCTTCTACATTTGATTTTTGTAGCGGCAAGTGGGTTTTATGGACTTTCGTAAATATTTTAAATGCTTGGTTTAAAAGATATCAATAATATAAGAACATAATAATGAAAAATTTTTCTCTTAGTAGTTATACATCCATACCGGCATGTATATGGGGTTTATTTTTGGGGACTTTCGTAACAAGATCAACATCAATGATGGTATGGCCTTTTATATCTATCATCTTGTATACCAAGTTCTATTTTACTGCATCGATGATTGGATTAGTTCTCTCTTTATCCATTGCGATTTCATCAATATTAAGTTTTTATGCAGGTTACTTCTCTGATAAAGTTGGCCGAGCCAGGATAATTATCATTGGATGTCTTATATCTTCATTGGCATATTTGATATTATGGTTATCTGAGCATCAGTCTGGTTTTATTATTGGTACGTTATTAGCGAATATCTCCTGGGCGTTGGTTAATAACCCAATAAAAGCAGTTATCGGTGATATTATCGAAGAAAAGCAGGTAAGAGAGAATGCCATGTATTTAAGGTATTTATTTCTGAATGCGGGTGCTGTAGTCGGACCTTATTTAGGGGTAAAGTTAAGCCTGGATATTAATTCTATCTCATTTTTGATTGTTTCGGTATCCTATGTGATTTTTATGATCCCGGTCTATTTGTTTGGTAAGAAAATAAAAATAAACTTAACTAATGATGATGATTTTAAAGGCACGATAAAGATTTTATTGAATGATCGGGTGTTTTTAATGTTGGTCATCAATAATATTCTCATGATGTTTATTTTTGGTCATTTTGATTCAACTCTACCACAATTAATTACGTCATTAGGGTTTAATGGATATGCTGAGTTTATCGCTTCGCTTATTATGCTGCATGCGCTAACCATTGTGGTTATGCAGTTACCGTTCTCCATGTTAACGCAACAAATGGCATTGGAAACGAAAATAAAAATAGGGACTGTATTACTCATTTTATCTGAATTAATGTTCTTTATTTCATTTAAGTATTATGATGTTTATTTATTGTGGTATCTGGCTGCTTTTACCATGAGTATCAGTCAAACTATTTTGTTTCCATGTGTGAATGTTTTTATCGATCGTTTAGCGCCAAATGATTTACGTGGTGCATATTTTGGTGCAGCATCACTTTATAGTATCGGTTTTTGTATCTCTCCATTAGTGGGTGGTACTGTTATTCAGTTCTTTAATGGTGGCGTGTTATTTCAATTATTAGCGATATTAAGTGTGTTGGTGTTGGTAATTTTTTGCCGTATGTTTAAACTAAGGGATAAACATGAAATTAATATTAGAAGAAGTCTCAAATCTTAGACCAACTGAATTACATTGTCCTGTTCGTGTTGAGCAGTTAATAGAGAAAGTTAAACTTGAAGGTTTTTGGACTCAACCAATCTGGATTGATGAAGCAACCCATGTGGTGATTGATGGTCATCATAGGCTTGAATTAGCCAAGACACTTAAGTTAAGTTGTATTCCTTGTCTGGCATTTGATTATCAGCAGGAGCTGGTGGTTTATTCACGTAATGAGAATAAAACAATTAGTCATGGTGATGTCATTAAGGCGGGTTTGGATGGGCAACCATTGGGTTATAAACAGACTCGTCATGAGTTTGCCGGGAATGTTATTGAAACGAAAATTGCGTTAAAAATATTAGGGTTTGTCAATGAATAAGCAGTTCTATGATGTTGTAATGTGTGGTGCAGGTCCTGCAAATATCTCTTTAATTCCAGATTTATTAAAAGATGAAGCCATAAAAAGTTGTCTGATTTTAGAAAAAACGGAGATGGTCGGTTCTGGTGCATTAAAGAAATATAAAATTACTGCGAACTCTTTAGGTAGTGTATTTTTAGAGAAATTTGACGGTTGTGATGATGAATTGAGTCAATATATAAGATCAACCTCAGAGTGGGAATATTTTAGTGCCAATAAAGATAAACCAGTTGAATTGAGGTTTGTCGGCCAATATTTAGAGAGGATTGCATGTTTTATTCAGAAAAATAAATATGGTGATCGGTTTGGAATATTGACCGGTGCGGAAGTAAAAAAGATTAAGCAGAATGAAAATGGCGACTATGATATAACTTATCATAAAGATAATGAAGACTATATTGTATCAACGCGAAAAGTCCTGTTTAATATAGGTGGAAACCCGAACGAATCCAGATTATTACATAATAGTCATAATATGACTTCAGGTGATTTCATTAAAGGTACTTATGATGAGGTCATCAATAAAGGTGATATAAAAAGTATATCAATATTAGGTTCGTCACACAGCTCTGTGTCCTGTTTGATTCGGCTAATAGAACAATTAAAATTTACCGGCAAGATAAATGTTCTGGTTAATAAAGATTTCAAGCTGTTTTTTGATTCACCTGCAAGTGCAGAATCTTACGGTTATGATTTTACCCAGGAAGATGTCTGTCCTTTAAGTGGTCGGGTTAATCGATATTCAGGTCTGAGATATGATTCTTTTGTATTTGCACAAGAGCTTAAAGTAAGAAAACATAAAAATATTTCTATTTTAAATATCTCAGAAATATCGAGTGATGAGGTTATTCAACGTATTAATTGTGACGATTTATTAATTCATTGTACTGGGTATCACTCTAAACTTGTTGAAATCGTTGATAAAAATCATATTCATATTAAATTTAAAAGTGATAAATATGGTTTGCTGACTAATGCAAAATTAAATCCTATATCAATGTCGGGTGAAACGCTCAATAATTTTCATACATTTGGTCTGGGATCTGGTGTAAAAACCGGTGGTGAAATTGGTGGCGAGGCAAGTTTCCACGGACGAATTGACGGGGTTTGGGTATATCAGCATGTGATATATGACGCTGTATTTAATTGATAGATAGCTCAATATCAATTTTACATTATTAACGAGCTGTATTTTAGGTTAATTCTTATTTAAGAATTCCGATAGCTTTCTAACATCTATTTAAAATAAATTATCAAAACTATGAATGAAAAAACAGTAATACTGCTTTGTGCAGGAAGAGGCAGCCGTTTATCTACCAGAACATCAAATAAACCAAAACCTTTGGTAGAAACCAATCAAACATCATTTATCGATAATGCACTGAAAAATATCGAATCTGTCGGTATTAGGAAAGTGATTATTGTGGTGGGTTATAAAAGTGATGTTTTAATGTCTCATATTAAACAAAAGACATATAACCTGGATATTGAATTTGTTAATAGTGAAAAATGGGAATCGACCAACAATCTCTATTCTTTATATCTTGCCAGAAATTGGATTAAGCAAGATACGCTGATCCTTGAAGGTGATATATTCTTCACCAAGAAATGTCTGGAAACGGTGATGTTAAAAGCAGGCGATCTCAATGTCCTGGTTTCTCCTCTTAGTGGGAATATGGAAGGGACTTATGCAAAAATAGATAAAGATAATATTATTGCATTAAATTCCACCAAGGATAGTGATTATCAGGTTGAAGATGGGCAATATAAGACAGTAAATATTTATCATATTTGCAGCGCTAATTTTGCGGAATATGTGAATAAAGAGTTAGAAAATTACGTTAATAATGGGTTAACCGGGCTATATTATGAAGATATATTTAAAAAATCTTTATTGGATAATATAGCTGAATTTAAAGCAAGTATTGTTGATCATTCTCAATGGTATGAAGTCGATAATACTTATGATCTTGCTATTTGTGATTTCATTTCAAGTAATAATAAGCTGGATCTTGTGCAGAATAGGCATGGTGGATATTGGCGTTATCCTATTATTGATTTTGCATTAATTTATAATTTCAACTTTCCACCTAAAAAATTGAAAGATGAAATGAAGAATAATTTTGATGAGATATTACTCAATTACCCCGGTGGGAATCGTTTAGTCGAATACGCTTTATCTGAATTTTTTGGCATAGAAAAAACGAAATTATGCATTTCAAATGGTGCTGCTGAAATAATAAAACGGTTGCCTGAAATTTATAAAAGTAAAGTATTAGTCACCGTGCCATCATTTAATGAGTATGCTAATTGCTTTGGCAAAAACAGAACAATATTCAGCTATAGCAAAGAGAACAGAGATTTTGAGATAGATGTTGATGAATTATTAACGTTGGCGAAAGAAGAAAAACCAAGTGTGGTGGTGATTGAGTCACCAAATAACCCGACAGGTAAACTGACGCCAATTAATAGTTTGTTATATTTGGCTGGCGAGTTATTGACATTAAATATAGACCTGATTGTTGATGAATCTTTCTTAGATTTCTCTAAAATGCGTGATGATACAATGTTAATTCATTTAGATAACTATAAAAATTTATCTGTTATTCGCAGCATGAGTAAAACCTTTGGGATTGGTGGTATTCGGATAGGGTATATTGCAACCGCGAATCAAGCATTACTCGGTAAAGTGAGGTCAGTATTGCCTATTTGGAATATTAATGGTTTTGCTGAAGAATTTTTATTGCGGTTGCCGCAATATAGAGAGAGTTATAAATTAAGCTGTGAACAGGTGATTATTGATACGTTAAAATTACAGCAAGAATTGAATTCAATTGAAGATATTACTGCCTATGAAACGGATTCTAATTTTGTTTACTGTAAATTCCATGTTTCCGATGCAAAAACGGTATCACAGTTACTTTTAGATATTCATGGTGTGTATATAAAAGAGTGTTCTGGGAAAGGAAATGCCGATTCTGATTTATATTGCCGGATATCCTGCCGAACACAAAGTGATAATGAAATTTTAATACGTTCGTTGCGCATGGTTATGCAGGGGCTAATTAATATTAGTGATATTAATTCGATTAAGGAAGTTAACGAGGTCTGCGAATGAGTCATCCAAAAACAGTCGTGATTTGTGGTAAAGGAGAATTGGCAATTTTCATTTGTCAGTATTTCTTGAATCATAAAGATTATCAAATATTGCATGTTGTGGCAGATAAATTCGAACCTGTCAGTACTGAGCAGACATTAATAGATTTTTGTCATGAAAACAATATTTCTATTATTGAAGATAATAAAGTTGAGAATTTACCCGGTTATGAAAGTGGTAATTTCAATTGCGATTTGTGCTTTGTCGTATTTCATAAGCGGATATTGCCGTTAAAATTCATTAATTCTTGTAAAAGAATATTGAATATCCATTTGTCCCATTTGCCTAAATATCGCGGCGTCAGGCCAGTAAATTGGGCTTTGAAAAATGGTGAGTCATCTCATGGTGTGACGATCCATGAAATTAATGAAGGTATTGATGCGGGTCCAATTGTGAATCAGGTTTCATTTTCTATTTATCCAGAATTTGAAGAAGTTATTGATACTTATACCCGGGCTGTTAGCTATGCCAGACAATTATTCCTTGATACCATGCCAATGGTGGAAAAAATAACGCCAAGACCGCAAATGGATTCAGAGGCCAGTATTTATTATGAGAAAGATAATTATAATCTGGCAGAAAGGATGACATTTACCAAGAAAGCATCGCTTGAATTGCTGAATAAAGCGTAGATAATAATTGCTTTTAATGTACCGGGGAAGTTCATGTATAATCTTATTGCTACAGATCTTGATGGAACTCTGTTACTTCAAGGGGATACGGTAGGTAAATTTACCCGCCAAGTGTTGACTGATTTGTCAAATACGGGAAAACAGATCGTATTTGCCACTGGTAGACATCATGCTGATGTTAACGCCATTATTGGTGATTTTGATATACCTGTACATCTGATTACGTCTAATGGTGCCAGATTGACAAGTGCCTGTAAAAAGTTGGATATCAGACAATATCTGCCGGGTGATGTAGTAAAAAGATTAATTGAGGAAACGCAGGCAGATCACGATTTAGTGATTAATATGTATTGTGGTTCCCAATGGTTAACCAGTGAATTACACCATAGTTTCAGTGATTTTAATCAGAATGATAATTTTAATCCAACGATCAGACCGGCTGATGAAATGCCTTGTGATGCTGTTGAAAAAGTCTTTTTCATTCATAAGCGCAGAGATCACGACGTGTTGGTTAAATTGGAACGCCATTTAATTGAGCTGTTTTCTGATAGTGTCAGTGTCGCTTTCTCGTTTCCTTGGTGTCTGGAAGTGATGGACTGTGGGGTTTCTAAGGGACAGGCGTTAATTCAGTTAGCTGGGTTTCTTGGGGTTCCAATCAATCAAACTATTGCATTTGGCGATGGTATGAATGATGTGGAAATGCTTTCAACCGCCGCTAAAGGGGTCATCATGGGAACGGCACAGGATAGGGTTAAACAAGCGCTGCCTCATGCGGATGTTATTGGTTCTTGTTGTGAAGAGTCTGTCGCTCATTATTTATCTGAACATGTCTATCAGGTGAATAATCTGTCCTAAACTTTGCCAAGAGCAGTTAATTGCCTGAGACATGAAGCGATTCGATTCGTGTTTCAGGTATTAAAGCATAAACCGATAACCAATGCCGGTTTCAGTGAGTAAATGTTTTGGTCTGGTAGGGTCAGTTTCCAATTTTTGTCGCAGATGCCCCATATAAATCCGTAAGTAATGGTTATGTTCAACATAATTAGGCCCCCAGACCTGATTGAGTAACTGGCGTTGTGTCAGCACTTTACCGCTATTTGCCAATAATTCACCCAGCAAACGAAACTCAATCGGCGTCAGATGCAACTCTTCATTACTTTTGGTTATCCGGCGGTTAACCAGATCGACAACCACATCAGAAAAATAGACGATAGATTCTTCCTGATGGGTTCTGGCAAAGTGGCGCAAGGCAACCCGTACTCTTGCTAACAATTCACTGATGCCAAATGGTTTACTCAGATAATCATCAGCGCCGGCATCCAGTGCGGCAACTTTATCAGCTTCTGCATCACGGGCAGAGAGAACAATAACGGGAATGGTGCTCCATTGGCGCAGATCACGGATCAAATTAATGCCGTCACCATCGGGCAGCCCCAAATCAAGAATAATCAAGTCAGGTTTACGGGTTCCTGCTTCAATCAAGCCTCGTTTCAGCGTCTCACTTTCAAATACGCGACAGCCTTCCCCTTCCAGCGCCAGCCGGACAAAGCGACGGATCTCTTTTTCATCTTCGATGATTAAGATGGTGTTATTGTTGGTAATGGTGACATCTCCTCAGTCATTTCTTTAATTTCAGGCGGTTTCTCTAACGGTAGAACAAAGTGAAAACTCGCTCCACCTTTTTCGTTATTGGCAGCCCAAATCTTTCCATTGTGAATTTCAATAATTGCGCGACAGATTGCCAGCCCAAGGCCTACTCCGGGAATGGCAGATTCTTTGCGGGCGCGGGAAAATTTATCGAAAATTAACTGTTCCTGCTCCGGTGGAATACCTTTACCTGTATCCCAGACTTCAATATGAACCTGATTTTTTTCTGTTGTCGCCTTAATGCCCAGTGGGGTTTGTTCATCGGTGTATTTGATCGCGTTTTCCAATAAATTGATAAATACCCGTTCCAGCAGGCTGGCATCACAATGCAAGAGTAAATCAGATGGCAGGGCAACGGTGACCGGATGGCGATTAAGCGCATATTCCAGTGAACGCAAGGTACTGCCGACGATCTCTTCCAATGATTGCCATTCCAGATTGAGTTGAATGCCCCCCGATTGAATACGCGCCATATCCAGCAAGTTATTGACCAGACGGGAAGTGCTGAGAATTTGCTGGCGGATTTGATTCACCTGCTTGGTATGTGGGGAACCTTCGGCAGATAAATCCAGCATCAGGATTTCTGCTTGCCCGAAAAGGACTGTCAGAGGGGTGCGTAAATCGTGAGAGAGTGCCGCCAGAAGTGAGTTACGTAACTGTTCCCGCTCTGCATCCAGTTTCGCCGATTCTGCCCGGCGGGAGAGGTGCAATCTTTCCAACGCATTGGCAATCAGGCCGGTAAATGTTTGCAATAATCGCTGTTGCTCCGGGATGAGCAGTTGACGCAAATAGGATGGTTCAATCGCCAGCACCGCGAACGTTTGTGACGGTGTTGCGATAGGCAGTAACTGGTAAGGTACGCTCGGTAGGGTATCGGTTCCTGCGCCCGCCGGCAGATTTTTATCAAAACTCCATTTGGCAATGGCATCGTCAATCAGCATATGACCGCCATTGTTGGTGGTGAGTTGATGTAAATCGCCATTATTGTTCGGTAAAAACAGGCCAGTTTTAGCCTGAAAACCATTGGCAAGGAAATGGTAGCTGGTACGGGCAATATCTTCTTCATTCAGTGCCCGGCTGAGTTCACGGGTCATTTCATAGAGATGGCGGGTGCGCTGTTCGCGGTAACGGGCAATTCGTGCTTGATATCTCATGCCGGCTGTCAGATTTCCGACCACGACCCCCACGATCAGCATGACCGTGAAAGTCAGCAGGTACTGCATATCCGTGACGGCAAGCGACCAGTGAGGCTGTACAAAGAAGATATCGAAACTGATGACGTTAATAAAAGCGGCGAATATTGATGGTCGGCGTCCATAAAACAGTGCAATGATGACGACGCCGAGCAGATAAAGCGTAACAAGGTTGGCTTTATCGAGAGTCAGCAAGAATGTCCGGGAGAACAGGGTAATCAGTGTGCAGAGGGCGATCGCTATCAGGCAACCCTGAATCTGTATCCGCCATTTTTCACTGACAGAACGGCTGTCCTGTTCTTTATCCCATTGGCTGCGGTCTTCCAGCGCGACAATCACTAAATCCAAATCCGGCCCCAGTTTTCCTAACCGATCCGCAAAACCAGAACGGCATTTCCAGTTAAGCAGCTTATGTTTGGATTCACAGCGGCGGCCTATCAAAATTTTGCCGAGGTTATGCTCTCTGGCATAACGTAATACCGCTTTTTCTTTGTTTGGATCGGCGAGGGTTGCGGTTTCCGCCCCCAATTCATGGGCTAATCTGAGTGCGGTTAAAATTGTGCGCCGTTTACCTTCCGGCAATTGGTGCAGTTTTGGGGTTTCAACATAGATTGCATGCCAGATACAGCCTAACCGGGCAGCCAGCCGGGCGGCGGTACGGACCAGTTTTTCATTGCCTGAGCTGTTGCCGATGCACAGCAGAAGATTATCACGGGTGTGCCAGACCGGTTCATGCCCTTGTGCGTCGCGGAAAGCACGCATTTGATCATCAACGCGATCAGCGGTACGGCGCAAAGCCAGTTCCCGCAGAGCAATCAGATTGCCTTTGCGGAAAAAATGTTCAATAGCACGTTCTGCCTGGCTGGGAATATAGACTTTACCTTCATTGAGCCGTTGGCGCAGATCATCAGGTGGCAGATCAACCAGGACAATTTCAGTTGCCTGATCAAAGATATGGTCAGGAATGGTCTCCCTGACCTGGATGCCGGTAATGTCACCCACCACATCATTAAGGCTTTCCAGATGCTGAACGTTAATGGTCGTCAGCACATCGATTCCCGCTTGCAGTAATTCTTCAACATCCTGCCAGCGCTTGGGATGACGGCTGCCGTGAGGATTACTGAATGCCAGTTCATCCATCAGAATCATCGCCGGGTGGCGGGCAATGGCGGCATCAAGATCAAAAACGGTGATTCTGCGCTTGCGGTAGTGGATCGGTTTAAGTGGCAGTTGTGGCAGACCATCAACTAAAGCGGCCGTTCCCTGCCGCTCATGGGTTTCTACCACACCGATAATCACATCCAGCCCTTGAGCACGCAATCTTTGTGCTTCCTGCAACATGGCATAGGTTTTTCCCACGCCGGCACAGGCACCGAAAAATATTTTTAATTTACCGCGCTGTTTCTCATTAACCAGTGTCAGTAATTCATCAGGGTCAGGACGTTGGGGTTCGTGTTGATCCATCTTCCAGCCTTACTGTTTTTTCTTTTGCAAATTATCAAGGGCAAGATTGAGTTTTAACACATTAATCACCGGTTCACCGAGAAATTCCGATGGCGGGGTTTCAGTATTATTCCAGATTAATTGTTTTACCGCTTTAACGGGTAAACGGCGTGCGTCAGCCACTCTCTGTGCCTGAAAGTCAGCCGCTGCGGGTGAAATGTGAGGATCGAGGCCGCTAGCGGATGCGGTGACCAGATCAACCGGCACAGGCGTGTTTGGCTGGCGGTTAAATTGGCGCAGCTGTTCAACTCTGTGCTTGATTTCATCATCCAATACCGGGTTAGAAACCGCCAAATCACTGCCACCGGATAACATCGTGTTATAAGGGTAGTCCATTGTCGCGGAAGGGCGCCCCTGAAAATAAATATCCTTAGTGAAGGGTTGACCAATCAGTTCAGAACCCACTATCTGACCGTCTTGTTCCACCATAGAACCTTGGGACTGGTAAGGAAACATCAGTTCTGACAAACCGGTTGCCAGCAACGGGTAAGCCACACCAGTAATCAGAGTCAGGAATAGCAACAATACAACAGAAGAACGTAACCAAATCATTTTCGTCACCTTTATTTAAAGATCAGCAGAGTCAGCAACATATCTATCAGTTTGATGCCGATGAAAGGCGCTATCAGACCACCCAGACCATAAATCCACAGATTGCGGCGCAAAAGTGACAATGCGTTCATGGGTCGGTAGCTCACGCCTTTTAGAGCTAATGGGATCAGGAAGACAATAATCAGTGCATTGAAGATAACTGTCGATAAAACCGCCGAAGTTGGCGAATGCAGATGCATGATATTCAAGACATTTAACTGTGGATAGGTGACAGCAAATGCCGCCGGGATAATGGCGAAATATTTTGCGATATCATTGGCGATACTGAACGTGGTCAGAGAACCTCGTGTCATCAACATCTGTTTACCAATACGAACGACTTCAATCAGTTTGGTTGGGTTGGAGTCCAGATCCACCATATTGCCGGCTTCCTTGGCGGCCTGAGTGCCTGAATTCATGGCAACGGCAACATCAGCCTGAGCAAGCGCGGGCGCATCATTAGTACCGTCGCCGGTCATGGCAACCAGACGGCCTTCGGATTGATACTGGCGGATAAGCGCCAGTTTGGCTTCGGGTGTGGCTTCCGCCAGAAAATCATCGACGCCGGCTTCAGCCGCGATCGCAGCGGCAGTCAGGCGGTTATCGCCGGTAATCATCACGGTTTTGATGCCCATTCGGCGCATTTCATTGAATCGCTCTTTGATGCCGCCTTTTACGATATCTTTCAGCGCGACAACACCCAGTACCCGCTGATTTTCTGCGACAACCAGCGGTGTTCCCCCTTTACGTGCGACGGTCTGTACCAGGATCTCGACTGTTTCAGGGAACTTGCCGTGATTAACTTCAATATGACGACGGATGGCATCTACGGCACCTTTACGGATCATACGATTTTCCACATTCACGCCGCTCATTCTGGTCATGGCAGAGAAAGGCACAAAACTGGCATTCAGTGAGCGCAGATCACGTTCGCGCAGGTTGAAGCGCTGTTTTGCCAGAATGACAATGCTGCGGCCTTCCGGTGTTTCATCGGCCAGAGAAGAGAGCTGGGCGGCATCTGCCAGCTGTTGTTCTGTCACGCCGGGAACCGGCAGGAACTGAGATGCCTGGCGATTTCCCAGAGTGATAGTGCCGGTTTTATCCAGCAGCAGCACATCCACATCCCCTGCCGCTTCAACGGCCCGGCCGCTGGTGGCAATAACATTCGCAGCCAGCATTCGGCTCATGCCTGCGACACCGATCGCAGAAAGTAAACCGCCAATGGTGGTTGGAATAAGACAAACCAACAAGGCTATCAATATCGTGATGGTGATGGGTTGACCAGATTGGTTGGTTTCCACACTGAATATTGAGAATGGCAATAGGGTGACACACACCAGGAGGAAGATAATCGTCAGAGCTGTCAGCAGAATTGTCAGAGCGACCTCGTTTGGGGTTTTGCGCCGTTTAGCGCTTTCTACCATTGAAATCATGCGATCGAGAAACGTTTCACCGGGATTAACCGAACATTCGACTATCAGCCAATCAGACAGCACGCGTGTACCGCCGGTAACAGAGGAAAAATCACCGCCGGATTCGCGGATAACTGGGGCAGATTCTCCGGTGATGGCACTTTCATCAACGGAAGCGCCGCCTTCGATAACTTCACCATCACAAGGAATGGTTTCATTTGCTTCGATAATGACGATATCGCCTTTGCGCAGGCTATCAGACGGGACCTTTTCCCGCGTTGCGTCATGGCTGGCTGAGGCAAGTTTGGTTGCCCAACTGGTTTTTCTTACTCCTTTAAGGCTGGCGGCTTGCGCTTTGCTTCTGCCTTCTGCCAGTGCTTCGGCAAAGTTAGCGAACAGCAGGGTAAACCATAGCCATAAGGCGATGTTGCCGGTAAACAGTGTGTTTCCCTTAAACTGACCGGTCAACATGGTAATCCATAGAATTGTGGTTAACCCACTGCCCAGATAGACCACAAACATCACCGGATTACGCCATTGTGCGGCCGGATGGCATTTTTTTACTGAATCAATAAGAGCATTACGAATCAAAGAGGGTTCGAATAATGTCTGTTGTTTGTTTGTCATGGTGTTCCTCTCTCTATTCCTCATGTTGGCACTTACCGGGACATCAGCCAGATTTGTAAATGTTCAATTACCGGGCCAAGGATCAGTGCCGGAATAAACGTCAATGCACCAATTAACATAATGGTCAGGATTAATAAGCCGATAAACAGCGGGCCATTGGTGGGGAGTGTGCCGTTGCTGACAGGCTGGCGTTTTTTCACTACCAGAGAGCCGGCAATGGCAAGTACCGGCAGGATCACGCCAAAACGGCCCAAAAATAGGGTGACTGTCAGCAGTAAGTTGTAGAACACGTTGTTTGTGTTGAGGCCGGCGAAAGCACTGCCATTATTGTTGGCGGCAGAGGAGAGGGCATAGAGCACTTCACTGAAACCATGAGCACCGGGGTTCAGAATACCGGCACGCCCACGGGTTGTGGATATGACAAGTGCCGTACCTAAAAGTACCAGTGTCGGGGTGACCAGAATCGCCAGTGCGACCATTTTCATCTCGAATACTTCGATTTTTTTGCCGAGATATTCAGGTGCCCGGCCTATCATTAAACCACCAATAAACACTGTCAGCAGAACGAACAGCAACATACCGTATAAGCCGGAACCCACGCCGCCGAATACGACTTCGCCAATTTGTATCAACCACATTGGGATCATGCCGCCAAGTGCGGTGAAGGAATCATGCATGGCATTGACCGCCCCGCAGGAGGCCGCGGTTGTCACTACCGCATAAATTGAGGTTGCAAGGATACCGAAACGATTCTCTTTGCCTTCCAGATTGATATTACTGGCAGCACCTAGCAGACTGAAATGGGGATTGCCTTTGAGTTCGGCATACATTACTCCCACGGTGGCAGCGACAAAGATGATACACATCGCCCATAATAAAGCGTGTCCCTGACGGTTATCGCCAATGACCTGACCAAAGGCAAAACAGAGCGCACAGGGGATCAGCAGGATAGATAATATTTGAATAAAATTGCTGATAGCGGTTGGGTTTTCAAACGGATGAGCTGAACTGGCGCCAAAGAATCCACCGCCATTGGTTCCCAATAATTTAATGGCTTCCTGTGAGGCGACAGGCCCCATCGGGATCACATGCTGTTGGTCTTCAATGGTATGAGCTAATTGATAGGGTTCGAAATTTTGTATTACTCCCTGACTGACAAAAACCAGCGCGATAATTATAGACAGCGGTAGCAGCAGATAAAGTGTAATACGGGTGATATCAACCCAGGCGTTCCCCACGGTTTTTACACTATGACGGGAAAATGCGCGTATCAGCGCAAATGCTACAGCGATACCGGTCGCGGCGGAAAGAAAGTTTTGCACGGTTAAACCCGTCATCTGACTAAAATAGCTTAACGTGTTTTCCCCGCTGTAGGCTTGCCAGTCAGTATTGGTGATAAAGCTGACCGCTGTATTCAGCGCCAGGTCCCATTTTAGCCCGGGAAAATGTTCAGGATTTAGCGGAAGGACTCGTTGAGCGACCAGCAGGGTAAATAACAGTAATAATCCAGTCAGATTAAAAATAATGATCGCTAATGCGTATTGTTGCCAGCTCATTTCTTTCACTGTGCCGCCAGGCTTGTGTAAACCACAGCAACGCCAAAGGCCAGATTCTGTTTTAGTCAGCCAGAGCGGAATATCACCGTTGATCATATTGGCGATCATATTTCCAAGCGGTTTTGCCAGCAGCAGCAAAATCAGTAAGAAACTTGCGATCAGTAAAAAAGCGGATGATGCCATTTAAAAATCCTCCGCATGGAGTAACGCGTAAATCAGATAGACCAGTAACAGGGCGACTAATAACGCGCCGGAAATCAGAAATATGCTCACTGCTTATCTCTCCTGAGAATTTGGATAGATAAAGGTTAGGGAAGGCAATGCAAAGAAGCTGATAAAAGAGTGAATGGATGTGTAAAAAAAGTGTAAAAATGACTACCGTATTTCCCTTTTTCAGGAGATACGGCGCCGGGGAACAGTCAAGGAAGTATGGCAAACGAACGAACGGGAAAACCAGAGGCTTTTTTAGGTTTGGCTACAATGTTGAAAATAACTGCACCCCGTACAGGTACTTGGTCCAAATTAGCCAAAAGTTCTATCTGATAAGTATCTTGCTTTAATACATAATCTTCGCCCAACAATGCATTATTCTTTCTAAAATCTTTGGCGGCGTCGGTATCAAATGTTTCATGCCCAATGGCTTTAACGTGACGCTCTTCAAATAAGAATTTGAGGGCATCCATTCCCCACCCAGGTATTTGGTTATTACCACGATCATCTTTATTATCCATGGCTTCCTGAGATGCCCAGCGTTTACTCCAATCAGTTCTGAGTGCAACGAAAGTACCTGCCTCAATAATGCCATATTCTTCTTCAAATTTAAGAATGTCTTCTTTAGAAAGTGAAAAATTAGGATCCTGTTTTGCTCTTTCTGACTGATTAAGTACGATTAAAGGCAAAACCAATTCTTTTAATTCCAGCTCATCAAGACAACGGGCATTAGGAACAAAATGGCAGGGAGCATCAATGTGAGTCCCATATTGGCCGGGAAAAGAAAATTGTTGAACAAAAAAACCATCCTTATAGTCAAACAGTGGCTTAAATTCGGCTGGTTCAAACATAAAAAAATGGGGAGAATCTTTATCGAAGCTATGCGTTAAATCGACCCATTTTTTCGATTTCAGTAAAGTGAGTGCTTGTAAGATGTTATTTGACATAAAAACCTCATTTTTGATAACTGTTGATATTTTTTATCGATATGGTTTTTTATAATAAAGATATAGATTTTCATCAATTTAAAGAGTTAACTATTTCTTCAAATGTTATATTTGAGTCTATTGCCTGATAGAAGCCATTTTCGACATGTATTGGCGTAATTATATTGGTGTTTTTCAATATTGGTTTATTATTAAAGAAAACAGATATTTTTTCCCCTACGTTTTTCTTAATAAAAAGATTAAAGGGTTTGCTGCAATGATTGCCATTTCTTACTTTAATGAATATGGAATAATAGTCACTCCCTTTTTTCGGGGTAATTTCTTCTATACATGATGGAGTCAAATGAAAAGTTTCGCTATTGGTTTTATAGTCAATAGAAAAAGAATGTTTCTTGGGGGCACAACCTGAAACGTTTATTACTAGCATTAATAATATGAGCGTTAATATTCTCATCTCTCCTCCTGTTATAGTCAATCCATAGACATTCTGGAAAAATAACTTGGTACAACAGCTTACATCATTTTTCCGTACCCATATAATCATTGTCAATGAAAATTTTTATATTGGTAATTTAGATAAACCAGTAACAGGGCGACTAATAACGCACTGGAAATCAGAAATGTGCTCACTGCTTATCTCTCTTGAGAATTTGGATAGATTAAAGGGAAGCTCTGCATATTCCCCACCATCGGGTGTTTACCGGGTTGTTTGCAGAGGTAAAAGCAGAACTGACTGGTTCTGTGGGGTTAACTTAAAAGAGGTGTTTTAGTGGAGAAAAGATGATGATTGTTTTTTTAGTTCTTTTTGTTTTTATGAGATTTTTTTACCCAATTTTTCCCTAAAATCAAACAAAATGCATCAAAGTGTTCACATCAGAATTAATAACTAAAAAATTAATTATTTTGTTTTTTTATTTCACATATCATCTAAAAAAATAATTTTAATTCTAAAAGACAATACTTATGAGGTTATTGATATTTTAAAGCGAGATGCGAACACTGAGGGACAAATCACCCAAAATACGTCATGAAGTAATTATCACTCAAATAAAATAATAGCATTATTATAATCTTACGGAGTGATATTAAATCAACTTGACTAAATGTGAGCAATGAATAGAATGATGAACACTTTGATGCATTTTGTTTGGTTTTTAGGTGATGTTTTTTGCATTAAAGCTAATTCGCTGTGTTCAAGGTGAAGTGTTCGGTATTTTTTAGAGAGATTTCAGTGGAGTCTTTTGTTGTCTAGAGCCGGAGTTCACTCATTTGAAATAGCGATCAATGTGTATGTATGCACATCTCGTTATGGTTAATCGTTAAAGAAAGTAGGAAATTGCTATGAACATGAAAAAACTTGTACTAGTACTAAGTGCGGGGATGGTTCTGACGGCGGGGGCGGCGAATGCTGCCAATAATCAGGGGAAGGGCACAGTGAAATTCGAAGGTTCTATTATCGACGCGCCTTGTTCCATCCACCCAGATGATGACCATCAGACTGTAAAGCTGGGGCAGGTTTCCAACAAAGTGTTGGCAGGAGGTGGTAAGTCCACCCCAGTTCCTTTTAATATCCGTTTACTGGACTGTGATGCTAACGGTTTGGAAAAGAAGACTGTAACAGCCACTTTCTCTGGGACACCATCTTCTGTGAATAAGGACCTGCTGGCAATTGTTGGTTCGGCCTCTGGTGCGGCTATTGGTATCACCAACGATAACGCTAAACTTATCAAACTAGGGGAACAGAGTTCACCCACGATCATCACCGATGGTTCCGACTCTACCATGCACTTCGCTGCTTTCCTACAGGGTGACGGAGCTTCTGCGACTATCGTTCCTGGTAATTTCTCCGCTGTGGCTAACTTCACTCTGGCTTATCAATAAGGGGGGGTGAAGGAAGCCTTTCTGTACGTTGGAAGGTCTATCTGTTTCTCTTTCCCTCTGTTGCCTGGCCTTCTGGCTAATAGAGGAAACAGCGGGAAAGAGGGGGTCCCTACAGATTAGGGAGATGAATTTGCTGGTAAACTGAATTCTGGAGAGAGAGATGACTCTTCTTAGCCATCCAATTGGTTCTAAGATGTTGCCTTCCCTGCTGACGTTGTCGGTGCTAACTGGTTTGACATTGTCATTTATGGCAATGGCTATCAACCAAGAGCATGGCCGCGTCAACATGCAAGGCTCCATCATTGATACGCCGTGTACAATTGCTTTGGGCAATCAAGATCAGACCATCGACATATCATCTATCTTGGTCGGACAAATTATCCGCAGTGGTCATGGGCCGGTACGGCTTTTAAGTATACAGTTGATTAATTGTCTGTTGACTCCCGTATTACTGAATCGCCTGAGCAGGTCACACTTTCGAGTGACTTTTGATGGTGCGGCTGCTCGTGACGGCTTGTTTAGCGTGAATGGTGTGGCGAGTGGTATGGGATTACAAATATCGGACAGTACAGGAGCGTTAGTCGTGCCGGGCAAACCAATGCCTGTAGAGGATCTGCAAATAGGACCAATGCGGCTGGATTATACTTTACGTCTGGTAGTCGATCACCAAGTGTTACGCGCCAGGGTTTTCCGTACCATGATACGTTTCAAACTGGATTATTTCTGATGAAAGGTCCCGTCATACCATTGTTACTTTGTGGAGCAGGGGATCGCTTGGTGGCGCTGTGTATCTTGTTGGCTCTTTGTGGCGTGCAGGTGGTAAAGGCTGCTGATAGGGTGGAATTCAACACGGATGTTCTTGATGTCAAGGATCGAGCGCGTATTGATTTAAGTCAGTTTTCCCAGACTGGCTACATTATGCAAGGTAGCTACCAGATGGTATTACGCTTGAATAAAAACGAATTGCCCGAGCAAACAGTGCAGTTTATTGCTCCTGATCATGATTCGAAAGGCAGTGAGGCGTGTCTGACACTAAGAATAGTTGATCAACTGGGGCTTAAAGCGGATGCAATCCGTCAACTTACTTGGTGGCATAACGGCCAATGCCTGGAAATAGCTTCTCTGAAAGGCATGGAAGTTCGAGGTGACTTGGGAGCAGGGGCACTATACATCAGCATGCCACAGGCTTATTTAGAATATACCGTGGAGAACTGGGATCCGCCGTCACGTTGGGATAATGGGATCTCCGGTATGTTGTTTGACTACAGCGTCAATGCACAGGTGACGAATCAGTCAGGTGCAGGCAGCCAAGTGCAATCTTTGAGTGGTAACGGAACGGTTGGGGCCAACTTGGGACCTTGGCGTCTGCGGGCCAATTGGCAGGCGCAGTACAGCCATACTACGGGGCAGTTAGGGAGTGCCCAGCAAAGCTGGGAGTGGGGCCGCTATTACGTCTACCGTGTGATAGCCGCTTTGCGTGCCAAGCTGACGTTGGGGGAAGACTACCTCAACTCCGGGATGTTTGACAGTTTCCGTTACATCGGGGCCAGTCTGATATCGGACGACAACATGCTGCCGCCAAACCTGCGTGGTTATGCTCCGGAAGTGACTGGGGTGGCGAAGACTAATGCCAAGGTGACCATCAGTCAGCAGGGGCGTGTGATTTATGAAACTCAGGTGGCAGCAGGTCCTTTCAGTATTCAGGATCTGAATACTGCAGTGAATGGCAAGCTGGATGTAAAGGTACAGGAGCAGGATGGCAGCGTACAGACCTTCCAGGTGAATACCGCTAATGTGCCGTATCTGACACGTCCAGGTATGGTTCGTTACAAGATTACCACCGGTAAGCCATCAGATTTTAAGCATCGTAGTAAGGGGCCGGTTTTTGCCACTGGAGAATTCTCTTGGGGGGTGAACAACGGTTGGTCGCTGTACGGAGGAGCTTTGCTGGCTAAGGGCTATAACGCTCTGGCTATCGGTATTGGTCGTGACTTGCTGGCATTTGGTGCGTTGTCATTTGATGTGACGCAGTCTCGAGCTCAGTTTCTGCATGATGACACCAAACACGGAGGTTCGTATCGCGTTAGCTATTCTAAACGCTTTGATGAATACGATAGCCAGATAACATTTGCGGGTTATCGTTTCTCAGAACGTAACTTCATGAGCATGTCGCAGTATTTGGAGGCGCGTTATTACGGTGTCAATAATGGAAAAGGTAAAGAATTTTATACCATCACGTTTAACAAGCAGTTTAAGAAAATAGGGCTTAGTGTTTATCTGAACTACGGCCACCAGACCTACTGGGACCGTCCGAACAGCGATACTTATAACCTGTCACTGTCGCGTTATTTCGACATCGGACGCTTTAAAAACGTCAGTCTGAGCTTAACGGCATATCGGACTCAATACGACGACACTAATGATGATGGTTTGTACCTGAGTATGACTGTACCGTGGGGTGAAAACGGCACAATAACCTATGACGGTCAGTTTAGCCGCAATAGCAGTAATACTGTGGGTTACTATGACCGTATCGATGACAACAACGCATATCGGATTAATGTAGGGAACGGTCAGGGAGGGCGTGGTATCGGCAGTGGTTACTTCACCCATGAGGGAGATATGACTAAGTTGACAGCGAATGCCAGTTTCCGTGGAAGTGAATATAGCGCTGTGGGGTTGTCACTTCAGGGGGGGATGACGGCGACGGTGAATGGGGCAGCGCTACACCGTATCAACACGATAGGCGGAACGCGCATGATGCTCGATGCTGATGGGATTAGTGGTGTACCAATACGCGGTTATGGCAGTGTGACCCATACCAACGTCTTTGGTAAAGCTGTGGTGAGTGATATCAACAGTTACTACCGCAGCAGCGTTAATGTGGATGTGAACCAACTGGCGGATAACGTGGATGCAACTCGCTCGGTGGTACAAGGCACGTTAACGGAAGGCGCTATTGGTTATCGCAAGTTTGGGGTGATCGCCGGCGAAAAAGCAATGGCCATTATTAAGTTGACAGACGGTACGGTTCCGCCATTCGGCGCTATCGTGACGAACGAACGTGAAGCGCAAACGGGCATCGTGAATGATGAAGGAAGTGTGTGGTTAACCGGTATTAATCCAGGTGAGAACATGAGTGTGCATTGGAATGGTCGCATACAGTGTCTCATTACATTGCCGAAATCGCTTCTGGACAACTTGATGAATAACCTGTTGTTACCTTGTCGACGTGTTAAAGGGAATGGTGTTAGCGTAATTAAAGAGCCATTCGCACTAAACTCCAGGGATGGTGGCGCTTTCCAGAAGATTAATAAAAGGTAGGGGATTAATGGAAATGTTGCCTAAAGATAAGTACAACCGCATGAGTATGGTAATGAAAAAAAACGCGGCCGCTTCTGCTGTCATGTTGGCAGGTATTCTGGCTGTTCAGCAGGCTAATGCAGCTATTGCCCTCGATCGCACCCGCGCGGTGTTTAATGGGGAAGATAGATCAATAAGTCTTAGTATCAGTAACCAGAATAAAGAGTTGCCCTACCTTGCGCAGGCTTGGATTGAGGACGAGCATGGCAACAAGATTAACAGTCCGCTGACTGCGCTACCGCCACTTCAGAGAGTAGAGCCGGGAACCAAGAGTCAAGTGAAGTTGCAGGCTACTCAGGGTATCAACATGTTGTCTCAGGATAAAGAGACGCTGTTCTATTTCAATCTCCGGGAAATTCCGCCGAAGGCCAACAAACCCAATACATTGCAGATTGCGTTGCAAACACGTATCAAACTGTTTTATCGGCCAAAGGCTATTGCTGTTGGTCGAACAGACCACGAAAATCCCTATCAGGCGAAGTTGACGATGATTCGACAAGGGGATCACTATGTGGTCAACAATCCGACACCGTACTACGTGACTATTGCATCAGCGTCATCCAGCCTAAACGGGGCAGCGGTATCCGGTTTTAATCCGATGATGATCCCACCAAAAGGCAGTGCTGTGTTGGGTGGCAGTGCGTCAGCAATGGGTAACAGTCCTGTACTGATTTTCATCAATGATTTCGGTGGTCGGCCAAAATTAGTGTTTGGTTGTAGTGGTGGCACTTGTACCGTGAAAAGTAGTAAAGCCGGTTGAGATGTTTGCTGAAATTGGGATAACTCAGTAAAGGAGGCATGTATGAACACCATCCTAAAGCCAGATCGAGATGGACTGATACCGTCCTTGTGTCGGCGTAACCGATTACATGTTCTTAGAGCGTTGTTGTTCTTGCTTTCGATAAGCTCAGAGTGTGATGCGAAGGATAAATTTGAATCCATTGTTCGTATAAAAGTTAATGTGCTTAGAGAAGCTTGTGATATCCAGCCTGGAGATGATGCAATCACCGTGGACTTCGGTACGGTATTCGGAAAGCACCTTTATCAAAATCAACGTAGTCATAGTAAAGCGTTTTCAATTCACCTCATAAACTGTGATGTGACAAAGGCTCAGGAGGTGAATATAAAATTTCTAGGTAAGGAAAATAATGAGCTTCCTGGGCTTTTGGCTTTTCAACCGGGAAGTCAAGCATCAGGGGCAGCGGTTGGAATAGAGTCTCTGGCTGGAGAACCTATTTCGATAAACAAGACTATTAAAAAATATAGTTTAAATAATGGCAATGTCACGCTGGATTTTAAAGCCTATGTGCAAGGGGAACCTTCTGCTATCAGAAATTACTCAATAGTATTTGGTAAGTTCTCGGCTATTTCGACGTTTATGTTGGAATATGAGTGAAATGGAGGGAATATGAGGGGCTTTTTCTATCTTGTTTTTTTCATGACATTGGCTTGTGTTCCATTTATAGAGGTAAATGCAGGAGCCTTTGTTACACCTATTGACATGAACCAAACTGGTCGAGACACGCATGTAATTCTACAAATAGTTGACTGGACGGAAAATGATACAGACCGAAACCCATGTTACGAGTCTGTGCCTTGTTTTGTTGGTCCAGATGTGAAATATCGCGATGCTCCTGTATACCCGGGGATGTATGGTAGCTGTATACTGAGTAGGCATTGTCTTGAAATCTCTAAAATTAAGACTAGGAAGGAGGTAGCTAAGGAGTACAAAAAAGCATTTCCGTTGCCATATCGAGCAAAGTTCCTTTTGCGATCCTCTGAGGCAGATTGTATAGGATTGTTTTATATTCAACACCGACCCAATCCAAGTGATTCAGATGCGATTCAGTGGCCTGGTAGTGTTTGTGGCAAGGTGCCGTCAGTCAAGCAATCTTGCAGTCTTTATTTGCCATCTGTTATTGATCATGGTGATTTGGGGCAAGAAAATCTCAACGGGAATAAGAAAACAATAACAGGAAATGTGCAGTGCACGTTATCTGCTGACCTGACTTTGTATGCGAAATCCTCGACTGGTGAAAAGTTTATTTATTTAGATCCTGAAAAAACGCTTTACTCCGATGTGGATATCAATGGCTCAAATGCTTGGAATGGTGTTCCGATAACGGTAAGTGGAAATAATCCCTATTTATTTTCTTTTTCATCCACACTTCAATCATTGGGTAAAGTTGATGCAGGTGCTTATTCGGGAGATGTTATTGTGATTATAGGTTTTAATTAGTTTTGATGCTAATGGTACGGGAGAATATAAGGTGAATAACGTGTTTGTTCTTAAACGTATATGTGTGATGTTGCAGGTTCGGAAAATGATAGGGTACTGTATTGTATCTTATGGTTGTTATTTCTACCTACTACTAGCAGCCGTATTTCTTTTAACAGGATGTGCTCAAGAGCTCACACCGAAGAGAGTTCCGACATCAAGTAAAATAAAAGTATCGCCAACATCTAAGACATTGGATCATTCTTCATTATCCCCTGTATCTGGAGGCGGTGATTGTCGTTTTGCCAGAAATGTGCCGCCCTCTGCTGACAGCAATTCCGGTAAATTGGCACAATGTACTCGCGAGTTGGAGGCATTGAAACAGTTCAATGGCGCTAAATACACACGCTACAAGACCGAATTTGATCGCATTGCCCGTACTGGTAGTCAATATTTGGCGGTGGCTAACGGGATCAGTGAGGATATCAATGACTTGGTCCGTCCTAAGTATCAATATGCCCTTACCAGTTTGTGTTATCGTATAAAGAACGACTTATCATTGGCATTAATTAATCAGGTAGATGCACAATGAGTTGTGTACGAATGCATCTTCATCGCTGTGCTTGGTTGCTAATTGGTCTTTTGGGAACAGTTGATATTGTGAGTGCGGCAGAAAATGGAAACTATACCCCTCCTGGCGGCGCGTTCTCAGTGGATAGCTTGATGGAAAGCGCCAGTGATTCTGATTATGGTCTGAGTACGCTAATAGCGCAACAGTCCAAATCTGGTGAGGCATCTTCAGACAGAAGTGCATCAAAGCATGCAGTTGGAACATCAATTCTTGTTGGTATGGGGGCCTCGTCCGGTGATAGCGAAGTAGCAGCCCGTAAAGCATTGCGTGCGGAGAACCGTAAACTTAAGGTTCAGATGGAAAAGCTGAACCTTAAGCTTACGATGTTGACAGCAAAGTTAGCCGCTCAATCTCAGACTGAGGCTAACCGTGCGACTGAGGATGCTTTGCGTCAAACTCAACAGGTTACCTCACTTAAAAGACAACTTACCGATAGTATCGCAGAGTTGAAGTCTTCCCAGACTGAACTGGAGAAGAGCCGTAAGCAGCTATCTGATCACCAATTAGTCAGGGTAGAAGTGCAGAGGCAGAAGGATACATTACAAAAACAGTTAAGTGACAATCAGACTCTGCTGACGGCGACGCAACGTCAGTTCAAAGAAGCACAAACGCAGTTAGAAGCAGTGCGTAACCAGTTCAGAGAAGCTGACATTATTCGAGTGCAGTTAGAGACGGCGTTGGTTTCTACTCGTTATCAACTAGTGCAGGCTAATGATCGAGCGGTAAAAGCCAATAAGTCCGTGAGTGTACCGCTCGATAGCGATAACCGTAAGCGTGACTATGTAGTGGGTCAAGCGATGGCTTCAGGGCTAAAAAAGACGCTGGCCAGTTATGCAGAAAGCGGATTGTCTTTGGATCCTGCTCGAGTGATTGCCGGATTAACTGATGGATTACGCAATCACATGCAGCTTAAACGCAGTGACATGGATAAGTATTACCTGACCTTTGCGGAGCAATTACAAAAACAGGTAAATGTCAAGGTTAAGGTGGGCGAAGCCCTGATTGCGAAGAAAACTGCCGGACGCAAGCCAGCAAAGAAAGTCAATGGATTGGTGTACTTTGTGGTAAAGAAAGGTCACCCGATTAAGGATCAGGATGCACCGGTTTCGCTAGCTTTGTCTGAGCAGATTGTTGATGGTGCCACTTTAAGCGCTATTCCGACACTGACACTGACCGCTGACGATGACATGCCAGCCGTAGTGCGTGAAGCGCTTCCATTGTTGGGTGAAGGGGCAGAAGTTGATGCCTATGCTTTAGCTAAGGCCGTATATGGCAACTTGCCGATGCCGAAAGGGGTAGCCCCGTTTACTGTCTTAGTCTATCACTTGAAGGGGATTAAACCCCAGTAAAAATAAACCATTATGGCTCACCATTAAATTCACTTTCCCGGTAATGGTCATTGCAGCAGAGTCGTGTTGTCTCCGCAAGAGAAGGCTATGAGATCTAATAGAATACAAACATCTGGAAGGGTGCCAACGGGTGCCTTTTGTCCAAAATCGGCTCTTTTTCCATCCGTGTTGCCGTTGTGGATGCCGGTTTTACTCTGTGGCGTAACCTTAATCTACTTGCCTAATATGGGAGGTGGGGGACTAAGACTACCTGTCAATCTGTTGACTTGGGGCATAATGACGTTGGTTGTGTTATGGGGGGCGTTGCAGGTTTGGCGTAGAGGCACCCTTCGGGTGTCACTTCGTGTGAGTTGGGTACTTTGCGCTTTAGTATTGCTCAGTCTACCTTGGCTGTGGACCCGTAATACGCTATGGCAGTCTTCGGCTTTACCTCGGTTAGCTGGGTTATGGGGTAGTGGACTGGTATTGCTGGCTCTATTACAGGGGCGTTTGACAGCAAACCAGACTCAATGCTGGTTGAACTGGCTATTGTTATGTATGGTGCTGCAAGCACTGATTGGTGTTCTCCAGTTGTTTGCACCGGTGTGGGCATTTCAGTGGATAGAGTATGTTCCGTCGCGTACCGGTTTTCGGCCTTATGGTATTTTCCAACAACCTAATCTACTGGGTAGTTTTATCGCCACCGGTATTGGGATAGCGGGTTACTTAATGTTAAGCGCTGATGATGTGTCGATTAAGTCCGTAACAGAGGGATTTTCTCCTCAGAAGATTCAACGCCATCGTGTACTCTCGGTAACATTTATGTTCCCCGCATTAGCACTTGTGCCGTTATGGGCAGTGTTGCTTTGGTCTCAGAGCCGGATTGGACTGATTGGGGCGGTGGTGATGGAAGTTATCACGCTATGGTTGGGTTGGCGCTGGGGAGTGCGTATACGTTGTCTGTGGTTGCTGTCGCTATCGCTGCTTGGTATCACTTTGGGGTTGATTTTGCCACATACTCTTTGGTGGCCGACAGCAGTCGGTGAGCTGGATTTTTGGCACGCTTCTTCCAATCAGGAGCGGTTGCATCTGCTTGTTGGAACATTGCAATTAATTGCAGAGCACCCTTGGTTAGGGCATGGCCTGGGGAGCTTCGAGAACACTTGGCCGCAGGCGCTGGCAGTATCGGGGCTGCATAACACGGCCTGGCTTACTTTTACCCATCCGCATAATGAGGTTTTCTATGTCTGGTGTGAAGGTGGCGTGACTGCCGTACTGGGATTGGTCATTGTCGTAATAGTGTGGTTATGGCCCCGGCTATATCGTGCTGGCAGTTTATCTGAATTGTCCCTATATCCCTTGCTGTTGCGGAATTGGTTGCCTTTGCCTATCGCCTTGCACTTGATGACCGAGTATCCGCTCTACCAATCTGCACCACATTTAATGGTGCTCCTGATTCTCTGGAGGCTAGCTTGGCCGGAGAATCAATTGATAGCCAGGCAACTGGGTTTTCAGCAAGGGAGTGGCGGGTTCTTAGCGCTCAGCATGCCAGTAATAATGCTCGCTGGTGTACTGATGTTGGGGATACTGGGTGGTGGTTTGGTGACACAGGATGTTTTGACCCGTCTGGAGCGCCGAGGTCTGATTGACCCGGTAGCTGAGGCTACCTTGGCGCACCTGCCGGGCATTCTGATGCTGACACAGGAAACACGGCTGGATTATGATCGCCATACCAAATTGTTACTTGATTATAACCGCACCCATAATTCGCAAGACTTAGTGAATTATCAGAATTGGGGAAATGCCTATTTGCAAGTGCATAATGATGCCAACGTCAGTGCCACGTTAATACAGATCGCGAGAGCCCAGGGAAAATCCACTGAAGTTTATCAAATTGTGGCTCGTGCACACTTAAGTTTTTCGCATGATACACGTTTCTGGTCTCCAGCGTTGCAATGTTCAAAGAAGGGGAATGATTCCTGATTGACAAGTACCGAGGGTGTTGGAGTGCGTAAAACGGGTATTTTAAATGCCTGTATCGTTATCCGCAGGCATTTTTTTAATGGTTGTTAATTAGATGTTTATTATTTGCTTGTAATGTTACATTTTTATCATATTTAATGTAATAAAATTACATGATATGGAAAATAGAGTGATGATAACTGCTTAAAAGTGGTCGGATAAGTAGTAAATTTTCATTTTGTGCGGTAAAATTTTAAACAATTTACAGATGGATTATTTTGGGGATTCTGCTGTCCGGCAGGATCTTTTTTAGGAGGGTCTAATATGTCTGCATATCGTAAATATCCTCGGCACCAGATTCTTTTACGTCGTATTGGTGCTGTAACTGTAGGTGTGTTGGCGCTACCAGTTATGTTGTTTCGTTGTGATCGTGCCCGTTTTTACAGTTATTTGTACCGTGTATGGGTAAAAACCAGCGATAAGCCTGTATGGTTAGAGCAATCCGAGCTGGTTGCTCAAGTCAGAACTAACTGATGTTTGGCGGAAAATCTGGTTTTCCGCTGTTGATAGAGAGTTAAATAGTTAAACGCCTTGCCTGTTTATTCTGGCAAGGCGTTTTGCTTTATACCGGAATCGGAAAAATCACAAAGCTCAATTGCTATGGCTGGTGCAGATGGGTATGGTACTTCCACACAACCAAATACAGGACGAATATGATGCATAATATTGAGCTGGAAAATGTGATTAACCAAGAGCTGAATGTTGGTGAGTTTCAGGATTATGCGCCCAACGGTTTACAAGTTGAAGGGCGTGCTCATATTCAGCGGATCGTTACCGGTGTTACAGCTTGTCAGGCGTTATTGGATGAAGCGGTTCGCCATCAGGCTGATGCGATTATCGTTCATCATGGCTATTTTTGGAAAAATGAACCCGCGGTGATTCGTGGCATGAAACATCGTCGTCTGAAAACGTTGCTCTGCAATGACATTAATTTATATGGCTACCATTTACCGCTGGATGCTCATCCATCGTTGGGAAATAACGCGCAACTGGCCCAGAAGATGGGGGCGAAAGTTGTCGGTCTGATTGAACCATTCGTGCCGTATGGGGAGTTTGATCAACCAATAACGCCGGTTGAGTTAGCTTCACGCATTGAACAGGCGCTGGGCCGTAAGGCATTGCATGTGGGTGATAATGCACCCGCAGAAATTCGCACTCTTGCCTGGTGTACCGGCGGTGGGCAGAGCTTTATTCAACCGGCGGCTGAATTTGGTGTTGATGCTTTTATTACCGGTGAAGTTTCAGAGCAGACTGTGCATATCGCCCGCGAAATGGGGCTGCATTTTTATGCGGCAGGCCATCATGCCACTGAGCGTTATGGCGTTAAGGCACTGGGGGAGTGGTTGGCTAATAATTATGGGCTGGATGTGACTTTTATTGATATTCCCAATCCGGCTTAAGCAAATTTTTCTGACACGGAAATAAACGAAGCCCACCAGAGTGGGCTTCAAAGCTTTTGACAAACTTTTCATATTTTCATAATTAACGTTGTTCTATCCGCTTTATAGAATTGTGAATTTTGATCCTAATGATCCGGCTACACACGCAAGCGGTGGCTACGTTTGATAATTTAGAGAGCGGGATAGCGTGTATCTGCTCTTGAAAGACGAGAATACACAAGGAAGATGGCGAGATCAATTTTTACGGTGATTACCGTGAATGAAGGCAAAATTGAATCAATCAGCCTTGATGATGAAACACCCCTCTCACTCAAAATGGCCTTTCCGGGCATGATCAGGCATGGAGCGCCTAAACCGCCTACCCTCTCAACAGGTAACCATTGATATTCATCCAGGAAAGCATCTGCGGTTACCTTAAAACGAACTTCGATTCGTTTACCAATCAGTGATTTTCGCAATAGCCACCAAAACCGCAATCTTTCTGCCAATGTGACGGTGCCTTATGGTTATTGGTTGTTCAGTTATCAATATGCGTGGAACGACTCTTTTCAAAACATCTCGGTCGATTTACAAGCTTATCGTTACGAAGGCGACAGCCAAACTCACCGGTTGGCAATAAACCGGGCGTTATACCGTGATGGTGCACAGAAGCTGACGCTGGATATGGGATTGACACGCCGCCAAACGACCAATTTGCTGGCGGGTGGCTATGTCACATTTAACCCGTCAAATAGCATTGTTTTTTTTACGGTTTTATTTAAATCATGCCTCTTTTTATACCTTTAATGTTATTTAACGCTAAAATAAATTTATATCGTTATTTTTCCAAGCTATTTTCGCGGTCTGTTAACGCTTAAATATCCATTATAATCATCATGCCCCTTTTTTCTGATTAATTTGTAAGATTTTAAATAAAATTCTAAAATAGTGCTACATCTTATACCACTCATAATTCCATATATAACAATGGGTTGAAGATGGGTGTGCGTTGCGGAATTATGAAGCGTTATTTAACCATTATTGATGTAATAAGGTGCTATTAAATGAATTTACCGATTTATCTAAACATCATTTAAATAGATATAGGTGAGTGGGATTAAATAAAAATCTTCTATTTAAACACACCACTAAACAATCAAATCACGTTTGAAAACTGGCGCAGGTAAATATCAAAGCAATATAAAGATACTACGGATAATGCGGATTTCAGCAGGTTACGATCTGGATCTCATCGGTACTTAGTTAGTGTCTAGTTCAAAGCTCTAACTATCAAGTTAGAGCTTTGCCCTTAATCGTAATCGGATTTTGTTATTATTTTTTCAACTGGCTCTGGAAATCACGTTGAGTGTAGCCAGTGTAGAGTTGACGAGGACGGGCGATTTTCACACCGTCATCATGCATTTCGTTCCAGTGAGCTATCCAGCCGATGGTACGGGCAATGGCAAAAATAACAGTGAACATGGTGGATGGAATACCCATGGCTTTCAAGATAATACCTGAGTAGAAATCCACGTTCGGATACAGTTTCTTCTCAATAAAATATGGGTCGTGCAGAGCAATACGTTCAAGCTCCATCGCAACTTCCAGCAAGCTGTCATTCAGGCCAAGTTCATCCAGCACTTCATGGCAGGTTTCACGCATGACTGTTGCGCGGGGATCATAGTTTTTGTAAACACGATGACCAAATCCCATCAGACGGAAAGCGTCGTTCTTGTCTTTGGCGCGTTCAATAAATTCAGGAATATGTTCAACCGACTGAATTTCTTCCAGCATACGCAGACAAGCTTCGTTTGCACCGCCATGCGCAGGCCCCCAAAGGGAAGCGATACCTGCGGCGATACAGGCAAATGGGTTAGCGCCGGACGAACCCGCAGTACGTACTGTTGAGGTAGAGGCATTCTGTTCGTGGTCGGCATGCAGGATCAGAATGCGATCCATGGCGCGTTCCAGCACTGGGTTCACTTTATATTCTTCGCATGGTGTGGAGAACATCATATGCAGGAAGTTACCGGCATAGGAGAGATCATTGCGTGGATAAACGAACGGTTGACCAATAGAATATTTGTAGCACATTGCAGCCACTGTTGGCATTTTGGACAGCAAGCGGTACGCGGTAATGTCACGATGACGCGGGTTGTTCACATCAAGGGCATCGTGATAGAAAGCCGCCAGAGCACCCGTGACGCCACACAGTACTGCCATTGGATGAGAATCACGGCGGAAGCCGTTGAACAGGCGATGGATTTGTTCATGGATCATGGTATGGCGGGTAACGGTTTTTTTGAATTTCTCAAACTGTTCTTGTGTTGGTGTTTCGCCATACAGCAGGATGTAGCAAACTTCCAGATAAGTGGATTTTGTCGCCAGCTGGTCGATAGGGAAACCACGGTGAAGCAATACGCCTTCATTACCATCAATGTAGGTGATCTTGGATTCGCAAGATGCTGTGGAAGTAAAACCAGGGTCGTAGGTATAAAAACCTTTGGAGCCGAGAGTACGAACATCGATGACTTGAGACCCAAGGGTCGGTGTTAGCACGTCCAATTCAATAGCAACCGTACCATTTGGGGTTAAAGTTGCTTTGTTATCTGCCATTACAGTCTCCTTAGCGCTTTCGTTTTTATAACTCTTAACAACCACGGCGGAAAGATACAGTATAGAGTCTATCTCATCAGGCATAAGGCTATTTTATTGACCATTCTTGCTGGTCAAACGGGCCTGGAGAGTGCTCTGATAAAAGCGATCACTTTTGAATGCACTTTGGTATGGCCTGTGCCAGTGAGTGAATCGCTTTCTACAGACTGCGTGCATATTCCGGTTTCTGCGCGCGATCTGTGCCCTCAATTTATTGACAAGAATGGCCTACACCAATAATGCCCAGTGGAATAGGTTCTTATACTGTGCTCCCTGGCACTGTGCTACCGGAGAAAATTTGAAATCAGGCTAATATCACATTTTAAGGCTGAAATCTCACCCCGGGCGACAATGGTTTTCAGATTGTTAGCGAGTTTTTGAGTGTTATGTTTTATGCATGACTACAAAAAAGATTATGATTTGTGTGGACTACACAGTTACATAACTTTAGCTTTTAGTGAAGTCTTTCCTCTTATCGGAAATCAATCTCAAAAGTATTTTCAACCATATATGTAAGATAAATGTTTAAAGTTTGTCAAACAAGATAATTAATTTTGTGCAATATGTTTGAATCGTGATCTTAATCACTGTTCAGTGGAAATGTAGCTAATCATATTGTGTTGGAATTGTAATAATAATGTGAAGCACATATACTGCCGCCAGGTCTCCGGATTACCCTGCTGTAGGAGCACCCAGCGTAATTAAATCACGACATTTTTTAACATGAAGGATCTCTCATTTTGATTAAATGTTGTGTCTTTGTATCCCCTTATCGCTGTCTGATTTCCGCCCAGGTCCGGAGGAAGGAAAATAATAAAAGAGCTGTGTGGGCAAAATTGTGAAAAAACAAAGACCTGTCAACCTTGATTTGCAGACGATACACTTTCCAGTCTCTGCAATAGCCTCAATCTTGCACCGTGTCTCCGGCGTCATTACTTTCATAGCAGTAGGAATTCTCCTCTGGTTGTTAGGGATGTCTCTCTCCTCGCAAGAAGGGTTTCAACAAGCCGCCGATATTATGACGGGATTTTTCGCTAAGTTTATTGTGTGGGGTATTTTGACCGCACTGGCTTATCATATCTGTGGTGGTATCCGTCATATGCTGATGGATTTCGGCTACCTGGAAGAAAACTTAGTGGTCGGTAGTCTCTCTGCCAAAGTGGCAATCGGGATTGCTGTGATTCTGTCGATTCTGGCTGGAGTACTGGTATGGTAAGTAACGCTTCTGCATTAGGTCGCACGGGTATCCATGATTGGTTATTATTGCGCGCGTCCGCAATTATTATTGTTTTATATGTTCTCTATATGTTGGGCTTTGTCGCGACAACGTCGGATATCACTTATGAAGTCTGGCGCGGTTTTTTCTCCTCATCCATCACTAAAGTCTTCACTGTGCTGGCGCTGTTTTCCATTCTGGCTCACGCCTGGATTGGTATGTGGCAAGTATTGACTGACTATGTAAAGCCACTGGCACTGCGTTTGGTGTTGCAATTGGCGATTATTGTTGCACTGATGGCTTACTTGATTTACGGAACAATTGTGGTGTGGGGTGTATAGATGAAACTGCCAGTAAGAGAGTTTGACGCGGTCGTTATTGGCGCGGGTGGTGCAGGTATGCGTGCCGCGCTGCAAATTTCACAAATGGGATTATCCTGTGCTTTAATTTCCAAAGTATTCCCAACCCGTTCTCATACTGTATCCGCGCAGGGTGGCATCACCGTTGCGCTGGGCAACTCCCATGAAGATAACTGGGAGTGGCACATGTATGACACGGTAAAAGGTTCCGACTATATCGGTGACCAGGATGCGATTGAATACATGTGTAAGACTGGTCCGGAAGCCATTCTGGAGCTAGAACACATGGGGTTGCCATTCTCCCGTTTGGATGACGGCCGTGTTTATCAGCGTCCATTCGGTGGTCAGTCAAAAAACTTTGGTGGTGAACAGGCCGCACGTACAGCCGCAGCAGCAGACCGTACCGGTCATGCATTGTTACACACCCTGTATCAGCAGAACTTAAAAAATCATACCACTATTTTTTCTGAATGGTATTCGTTGGATCTGGTTAAAAACCAGGATGGCAGCATTGTGGGTTGTACGGCTATCTCGATTGAAAGCGGTGAAGTTGTTTATTTCAAAGCGAAGGCGACAATTCTGGCAACCGGTGGTGCAGGCCGTATTTATCAATCGACAACCAACGCCCACATTAATACCGGTGATGGCGTCGGTATGGCACTGCGTGCTGGTGTACCTGTGCAGGATATGGAAATGTGGCAATTCCATCCGACCGGTATCGCGGGAGCTGGGGTTCTGGTAACCGAAGGTTGTCGTGGTGAAGGCGGTTATTTGCTGAATAAAAATGGCGAGCGCTTTATGGAGCGTTACGCGCCAAATGCTAAAGATCTGGCTGGTCGTGATGTGGTGGCCCGTTCCATCATGATCGAAATTCGCGAAGGCCGTGGTTGTGATGGTCCCTGGGGGCCTCATGCTAAACTGAAATTGGATCATTTGGGCAAAGAGGTGCTGGAATCTCGTCTGCCGGGCATTCTTGAGCTGTCCCGTACTTTTGCTCACGTTGATCCGGTAAAAGAGCCGATTCCGGTTATTCCAACCTGCCACTATATGATGGGCGGTATCCCAACGAAAGTGACCGGTCAGGCACTGGCTGTTAACGAGAAAGGCGAAGATGTGGTTATTCCGGGCCTGTTCGCTGTTGGTGAAATTGCCTGCGTATCGGTTCACGGTGCAAACCGTCTGGGGGGGAATTCTCTGCTGGATTTGGTGGTGTTTGGCCGCTCTGCCGGTTTACATCTGAAAGAGTCACTGATGGAGCAGGGCACCAGCCGCGAAGCCAGTGAATCTGATATTGAGCAATCACTGCAACGTCTGAACCGTTGGAACAGCACCCGTACTGGCGAAGATCCGGTGGGAATTCGTAAAGATTTGCAGGCGTGTATGCAGAATAACTTCTCGGTATTCCGTGAGGGTGATGCAATGGCGAAGGGTTTGGAAGAGCTGAAGGTTATCCGTGAACGGCTGAAAAGTGCGCGTTTGGATGATACTTCCTCAGAGTTCAATACCCAGAGAATTGAGTGTCTGGAACTTGATAACCTGATGGAAACGGCGTTTTCTACGGCTGTTTCCGCTAACTTCCGTACTGAGAGCCGTGGTGCTCATAGCCGTTTCGACTATCCTGATCGTGATGATGCGAACTGGTTATGCCATACCCTCTATCTGCCGCAAACTGAGACCATGACGCGTCGTGATGTCAACATGCAGCCAAAATTGCGTGAAGCATTCCCGCCGAAAGCGCGTACTTACTAATGAGTTGCTGATGATCCAGTTGCGAAGGAATAGATTATGAAACTTGAATTTTCGATTTATCGTTACAACCCGGATGTTGACAGCGCGCCTCATATGCAGGATTACACGCTGGAAGCAAAAGATGGGCGTGACATGATGTTACTGGATGCATTAATCCAGCTTAAAGAGCAAGACTCGACACTCTCTTTCCGTCGTTCTTGCCGTGAAGGGGTTTGCGGTTCTGATGGCCTCAACATGAATGGTAAAAATGGTCTGGCTTGTATTACACCGGTTTCGGCTTTACAGCGTGGCAACAAGAAGATTGTGATCCGTCCGCTGCCAGGTTTGCCGGTTATCCGTGACCTGGTTGTGGATATGGGGCAATTCTATGCGCAATATGAGAAGATTCGCCCATATTTGCTGAATGATGGTAAAAACCCGCCGGCGCGTGAGCATTTACAGTCACCTGCACAAAGGGAAAAACTGGATGGCCTGTACGAATGTATTCTGTGTGCATGTTGTTCAACTTCTTGTCCGTCATTCTGGTGGAATCCAGACAAATTTATCGGACCTGCGGGGTTGCTGGCAGCATATCGTTTCCTGATCGACAGTCGTGATACTGAAACCAATTCACGGTTAGATAAGCTAAATGATGCTTTCAGTGTTTTTCGCTGCCATAGCATCATGAATTGTGTCAGTGTGTGCCCTAAGGGGTTGAATCCAACAAAAGCTATTGGTCATATTAAATCTATGTTGTTAAAACATAGCGCGTAATCGGCCTGCCCTCCGTGCAGTTTTATCTGCGGAGGGCACAAAGAATTTGAGAATTGTGAATTGCCAACTGCTAATGATGACAAAAGCTTTGAGGCAAGGAACCTTTAAAAACCATTTAACGGTTTTTAAAGGTTCCTTGAAGGGTTCCAAAACCCAAAAGAGAACATGCATAAAGCACGTCCAAATGAACCTTTTATCGACACCGCATTTAAGCGGTGATAGTTAACCACGGCGAAAACTAAAGCTTTTAAAGCTTAAGGGATCACAATGCAGAACGGCGCAATGAAGGACTGGCTGGATTCAAGCTTCCTGGCTGGTTCAAACCAGTCTTACATAGAGCAAGTCTATGAAGACTATATAACCGATCCAAACTCCGTTGATGCAAGTTGGAAAGACATTTTCCAACAATTGCCGGATGCGGGATTAAGCGGTGAACAACTCCACTCGCAGACGCGTGATTACTTCCGCCGCCTTGCGAAAGATACTACGCGTTATCACTCCTCTGTCAGCGATCCGGCAATGGATGCAAAACAAGTTAAGGTTTTGCAGCTCATCAACGCATTCCGTTTCCGCGGCCATCAAAATGCGAATCTTGATCCGTTGGGATTATGGAAGCAGGATAGTGTTCCTGATTTAGATCCTGCTTTCCATAATCTGACGGAAGCTGATTTTGCAGAGACATTTAATGTCGGTTCTTTTGCTATCGGCAAAGAAACGATGAAGTTGGCTGATTTGTATGAAGCACTGAAACGCACTTATTGCGGTTCTATTGGTGCTGAATACATGCACATCACGAATACGGAAGAAAAACGTTGGATCCAGCAGCGTCTGGAGTCTGTTACCGTCAGCTCTCAGTTCAGCGCAGAGGAAAAACAGCGTTTTCTGGCGGAACTGACGGCGGCGGAAGGTTTGGAACGTTATCTGGGAGCGAAGTTTCCAGGAGCGAAACGTTTCTCTCTTGAAGGTGGCGATGCATTGATCCCCATGGTGAAAGAGCTTATCCGTCATGCGGGTAAGCACGATACACGGGAAGTTGTGCTGGGGATGGCTCATCGTGGTCGCCTCAACGTTCTGGTTAATATCTTAGGTAAGAAACCGGCTGATCTGTTCGATGAGTTTGCCGGCAAACATAAAGAGCACCTTGGTACCGGCGACGTGAAATACCATCAGGGTTTCTCGTCTGATTTTGCCACCGAGGGCGCTAAGGTTCATTTGGCGTTGGCATTTAACCCATCTCACCTTGAGATTGTCAGCCCTGTGGTTATTGGTTCAGTACGCGCCCGCCGTGATCGTCTGGATGAAGGTCGCAGCAATATGGTGTTGCCAATTACCATCCACGGTGATGCCGCCGTTACCGGTCAGGGCGTTGTGCAGGAAACCCTGAACATGTCTCAGGCCCGTGGTTATGAAGTGGGTGGTACGATTCGTATTGTTATCAACAACCAGATTGGTTTCACAACGTCTAACCCGAAAGATGCCCGTTCAACACAATACTGTACCGATATCATCAAAATGGTACAGGCACCGATTTTCCACGTTAATGCAGACGATCCGGAAGCGGTGGCATTTGTTACCCGCCTGGCTCTGGATTTCCGTAATGCCTTTAAACGTGACGTAATGCTTGATCTGGTATGTTACCGCCGTCATGGTCATAACGAAGCTGATGAGCCAAGTGCGACTCAGCCAATGATGTATCAGAAAATTAAAAAGCACCCAACGCCACGTAAAATCTACGCTGACAAGTTGGTTGCTGAGCATCTGATATCCGTCGATGACGTGACTGAGATGGTTAATCTGTATCGTGATGCCCTCGACCGTGGTGACTGTGTCGTTGATGAATGGCGCTCAATGGGGCTGCACTCATTTACATGGGAGCCTTATCTTAATCACGATTGGGATGAAGAATATCCACATAAAGTCGATATTAAGCGTTTGCAGGATCTGGGCCGACGTATCAGCTCTGTTCCGGAAGAAGTGGAAATGCACTCCCGTGTAGCGAAAATTTATAATGACCGGGCAGAGATGGCGAACGGTGATAAATTGTTCGATTGGGGTGGGGCAGAAACGTTAGCCTACGCAACTTTAGTTGATGAAGGTGTTCCGGTGCGTTTGTCTGGTGAGGACGCGGGCCGTGGTACTTTCTTCCATCGCCATGCTGTGATTCATAATCAGGCTAATGGTTCTGTTTATGTGCCTCTGGCGAACGTTCATAATGGTCAGGGCGTATTCAATGTATGGGATTCTGTTCTGTCTGAAGAAGCTGTTCTGGCCTTTGAGTATGGCTATGCGACAACGGAACCCCGCGCTTTAACAATCTGGGAAGCGCAGTTTGGTGATTTCGCTAACGGAGCACAGGTTGTTATTGACCAGTTCATCAGCTCCGGCGAGCAGAAATGGGGCCGTATGTGTGGTCTGGTTATGTTGTTGCCGCATGGTTATGAAGGGCAGGGGCCTGAACACTCTTCAGCCCGCCTGGAACGCTATCTGCAACTGTGTGCAGAACAGAATATGCAGGTTTGCGTACCGTCAACGCCGGCTCAGGTTTATCACATGCTTCGTCGTCAGGCTCTGCGTGGTATGCGCCGTCCGTTGATTGTTATGTCGCCGAAGTCATTGTTGCGTCATCCATTAGCGGTTTCCAGCCTGGATGAACTGGCTAACGGTAAATTCCAGACAGTTATCGGTGAAGCTGATGCGCTGGATCCTAAAGGTGTTAAACGGGTTGTGCTCTGTTCAGGTAAAGTTTATTACGACCTGTTGGAACAACGCCGTAAGAACGAACAAACTGATGTCGCTATCGTGCGTGTTGAACAACTGTATCCGTTCCCTCATCAGGATGTTCAATCAGCGTTGGAGCAGTATGCCCATGTACACGATTTTGTCTGGTGCCAGGAAGAGCCATTAAACCAAGGGGCCTGGTATTGCAGTCAGCATAACTTCCGTGAAGTGATCCCATTCGGGGCTTCTTTACGTTATGCAGGTCGTCCTGCGTCTGCTTCCCCGGCAGTTGGATATACGTCAGTTCACCAGCAGCAGCAGCAAGAGCTGGTTAATGACGCACTGAACGTTGAATAAATAAGGATAGAAAATGAGTAGCGTAGATATTCTGGTTCCTGTTTTGCCCGAGTCTGTTGCTGATGCCACTGTTGCAGTCTGGCACAAAAAAGAGGGTGACCGTGTTGAACGTGATGAAGTGCTGGTTGAAATCGAGACGGATAAAGTGGTACTGGAAGTGCCTGCCAGTGAAGCCGGTGTTTTAGAAGCCATTTTGGAAGTAAAAGATGCAACTGTTCTGTCCAGTCAACTTCTTGGTCGTATCCGTTTGGGCGATAGCACGGGTAAACCGACAGAAGTAAAAGAAAAAACGGAAGCAACTTCGGCTAAACGCCAGACTGCGGGGTTAGAAGAAGAGAGCAACGACGCACTTAGCCCGGCGGTTCGCCGTTTGATTGCAGAGCATGATCTTGATGCCAAAGCGATTAAAGGTAGCGGTGTTGGTGGGCGTATTGTCCGCGAAGACGTGGAAAAACACATGGCTGATAACAAAAAGGTGGATAGTCAATCATCAGCTATGCCACTTTCTCTTTCTACTCAGGATTCGTTGTTGCCACACCGCAGCGAAAAACGTGTTCCAATGACTCGCCTGCGTAAGCGTGTGGCTGAACGTTTGCTGGAAGCGAAAAACAACACTGCGATGTTGACGACGTTTAACGAAGTTAACATGAAGCCGATTCAGGAAATGCGCAAGCTGTACGGCGAAGCGTTTGAAAAACGCCACGGTGTGCGTCTGGGCTTTATGTCTTTCTATGTGAAAGCGGTGGTCGAAGCACTGAAACGCTATCCGGAAGTGAATGCTTCTATTGATGGCACTGATGTGGTTTACCACAACTATTTCGATATCAGTATTGCGGTATCTACACCGCGTGGCTTGGTAACGCCGGTACTGCGTGATGCGGATGCACTGAGCATGGCTGAACTCGAAAAACGTATTAAAGAGCTGGCTATCAAAGGCCGTGACGGTAAATTGACCGTCGAAGAGCTGACAGGCGGTAATTTCACGATTACCAATGGTGGTGTATTCGGCTCTTTAATGTCTACGCCGATCATTAACCCGCCACAGAGCGCGATTCTTGGCATGCATGCCATTAAAGATCGTCCGATGGCGGTAAATGGTCAGGTAGAGATCCTTCCGATGATGTATCTGGCACTGTCTTATGACCACCGTCTGATCGATGGACGCGAGTCTGTAGGCTTCCTGGTGACCATCAAAGAGATGCTGGAAGATCCTGCACGTTTGCTGCTGGACGTATAGCAACATAATAAGGGCAGATACGCGCTAATATCTGCCCGGTCTGAAGTAAACAAATGTACATGCACAGCCAGTCTTTGGACTGGCTATATCCAAAGTAACAAAAAAATAAGAAGACAATTGCTCTTCTCAGATTAGATTATGGATAGAACATCATGAATTTACACGAGTATCAGGCAAAACAGCTTTTTGCACGGTATGGTTTACCCGCTCCGGCTGGTTATGCCTGCACTACACCGCGTGAAGCAGAAGAAGCGGCATCTAAAATTGGTGCTGGCCCTTGGGTGGTTAAGTGTCAGGTTCACGCTGGCGGTCGCGGTAAAGCGGGCGGCGTGAAATTGGTTAACAGTAAAGAAGAGATTCGCGCTTTCGCTGAACAATGGCTGGGTAAACGTCTGGTCACTTACCAAACAGATGCGCAAGGGCAGCCTGTTCACCAGATTTTGGTCGAAGGGGCAACTGATATTGCGAAGGAGTTGTATCTCGGTGCGGTGGTTGATCGTGGTACGCGTCGTGTAGTGTTCATGGCCTCCACTGAAGGTGGTGTTGAAATTGAAAAAGTTGCGGAAGAAACTCCGGAACTCATTCATAAAGCGGTTATCGACCCACTGGTTGGCCCTATGCCTTATCAGGGGCGTGAACTGGCATTTAAACTGGGATTAACCGGTAAACAAATCAGCCAGTTCACTAAAATTTTCTTAGGATTGGCAAATCTGTTCCTGGAGCGCGATCTGGCTCTGGTTGAAATTAATCCGTTGGTTATCACGACTCAGGGTGATCTGATTTGTCTGGATGGTAAATTGGGCGCTGATGGTAACGCACTGTTCCGTCAGGCTGAACTGCGTGAAATGCATGATCCATCTCAGGAAGATCCGCGTGAAGCGCAGGCGGCACAGTGGGAACTGAACTATGTCGCGTTGGATGGCAACATTGGTTGCATGGTAAATGGCGCAGGTTTGGCAATGGGGACGATGGATATCGTTAAATTGCATGGTGGCGCACCCGCGAACTTCCTTGATGTGGGTGGTGGTGCAACCAAAGAACGTGTTACAGAAGCGTTTAAAATCATCCTGTCAGATGAAAATGTGAAAGCCGTATTGGTTAACATCTTTGGTGGTATTGTCCGTTGTGACCTGATTGCTGACGGTATTATTGGTGCGGTGGAAGAAGTGGGTGTTCACGTACCGGTTGTTGTTCGTTTGGAAGGGAACAATGCTGAGTTGGGAGCAAAAAAACTGGCTGACAGTGGTTTGAATATCATTGCTGCAACCAGCCTGACAGACGCAGCTAAGCAAGCAGTAGCCGCAGTGGAGGCAAAATAATGTCTATTTTAATCGATAAAAACACCAAAGTTATCTGTCAGGGTTTTACCGGCAGTCAGGGGACTTTCCATTCAGAACAAGCGATTGCCTATGGCACCCAAATGGTGGGTGGTGTCACGCCGGGTAAGGGCGGTACTGAGCACTTGGGATTACCTGTTTTCAATACTGTTCGTGAAGCGGTGGAGGCAACCGGGGCAACGGCCTCCGTTATCTATGTTCCCGCTCCATTCTGTAAAGATTCCATTCTGGAAGCTATCGACGCTGGGATCAAACTGATTATCACGATTACTGAAGGTATCCCGACTCTGGATATGCTGGCTGTTAAAGTGAAACTGGATGAAGCCGGTGTTCGTATGATCGGCCCTAACTGCCCGGGCGTTATTACACCGGGTGAATGTAAGATCGGCATTATGCCGGGCCACATTCATCAGGCGGGTAAAGTCGGTATCGTTTCCCGTTCAGGCACACTGACTTATGAAGCGGTAAAACAGACAACTGATGCAGGTTTAGGGCAATCTACTTGTGTAGGTATCGGTGGTGACCCAATTCCAGGTTCTAACTTCATTGATATTCTGAAATTGTTCCAGGAAGATCCGCAAACAGAAGCCATCGTAATGATTGGTGAAATTGGTGGTAATGCGGAAGAAGACGCGGCGGCTTATATTAAACAGCACGTAACTAAGCCTGTTGTTGGTTACATCGCAGGTGTTACTGCGCCGAAAGGTAAGCGAATGGGGCATGCTGGCGCTATTATCGCGGGTGGTAAGGGAACCGCTGACGAAAAATTTGCTGCTCTGGAAGCCGCTGGTGTGAAGACCGTTCGCAGTCTGGCAGACATCGGTGATGCAGTGAAAGAGTTACTTGCTGGCAAGTGATTTTTGATAATAAATTTTTATATATAAGGCCACTGAAAAGTGGCCTTTCTATTTGTATGGACAGTATCATCTGCGATTAAGTCTTTATTTTCAGTTTGGTATTCTCCAATTAATTTAAACTGAATTTCATTATTGCTCTTTAATTTAAATTAAATAAAGACGAGGTTAATAATAATATTTTCTTAAGAATGAAAATAAAAAGTTAATTTTAAAAGTCATTTCACAGCAATATAGAAATCAATAATTATCTATATAAACAAATAATTAACAATATGCCAACTAAAATGAAATAATAGATAAAATAATTAACACGGGCCAGAAAAAATCATTTAAATCAAGATATTATTGTGGCATTATTTTTTTAGTTTGCTTAAATTGATCCTGATCAATAAGTTCCCATTAAACAATAACTGCAATTATTGACCTACATTCAGAATTCTAATCTGAATCACGTAAAACGTATTTATTGTATGGGAATATAAGCGTACTATACTATTAGTCTAATTAGGTTTTTAATTCACTTGGTAATGAGTTGTTATTTTAGAGGCATTTATTGCTGGTAGTTATAAGGTTTCCGTTTTAGAACTCTGAATAGGTTCTTGTACGAAGCCAGGTTGCCGCAAGCCGGTGCTTTCCTGCTAGGAGCAAGGAGTCAAGATGTTTGATATTGTCGAACTGTCACGATTACAGTTTGCCTTAACTGCAATGTATCATTTCCTGTTCGTTCCGCTAACGCTTGGTATGGCGTTTTTGCTGGCGATTATGGAAACGGTATATGTGCTCTCCGGTAAACAAATTTATAAAGATATGACAAAATTCTGGGGCAAGTTATTTGGTATTAACTTTGCTCTGGGTGTCGCAACAGGGTTGACCATGGAGTTTCAGTTCGGGACTAACTGGTCATATTTCTCTCATTACGTCGGTGACATTTTCGGCGCGCCTCTGGCGATCGAAGGTCTGATGGCGTTCTTCCTGGAGTCCACATTCGTCGGTTTGTTCTTCTTCGGTTGGGATCGTCTCAGTAAAAAACAGCACTTGGCGGTAACCTGGCTGGTTGCGTTAGGTTCTAACTTCTCTGCACTTTGGATTCTGGTTGCGAATGGTTGGATGCAAAACCCGATTGCTTCTGATTTCAACTTTGAAACCATGCGTATGGAAATGGTGAGTTTTGCCGAATTGGTACTGAACCCGGTTGCGCAGGTGAAATTTGTTCATACCGTTGCGGCGGGTTATGTGACAGGGGCGATTTTTGTTCTTGGCATCAGCTCTTACTATCTGCTTAAAGGCCGTGATATTCCATTTGCTAAACGTTCATTTGCGATTGCTTCAAGTTTTGGTATCGCCGCCGTGCTATCCGTTATTGTTCTGGGTGACGAATCCGGTTACGAAATGGGTGATGTACAGAAGACTAAACTGGCCGCAATTGAAGCTGAATGGGAAACTCAGCCACCTCCGGCAGCCTTTACACTGATAAGTATCCCGGATCAGGATAAAATGGAAAACAAATATGCCATTCAGATCCCTTATCTCATGGGCCTGATTGCCACCCGTTCTGTCGATACCCCGGTTATTGGTCTGCGTGATCTGATGGACCAGCATGAGCTGCGGATCCGTAATGGTATGAAAGCTTATCAATTGTTGGAAGAGTTGCGGGCAGGTAACACGGATCCAACTGTTCGTAGCGCATTCAATGAAAGTAAGCAGGATCTTGGTTATGGCATGTTGTTGAAGCGTTATACCAGCAAAGTGACTGATGCCAGCGAAGAGCAAATCAAGGCCGCTGCGAAAGATTCCATTCCTCGCGTTGCTCCGCTCTATTTTGCATTCCGTATCATGGTTGCAGCAGGTTTCCTGATGTTACTGTTGATTGGTCTGGCGTTTTGGAGCGTTATCCGTGGCCGTATTGGTGAACAAAAATGGTTACTGCGTGCAGCATTGTACAGCATCCCATTGCCGTGGATTGCCATAGAATCAGGCTGGTTTGTGGCCGAATATGGTCGTCAGCCGTGGGCGATTGGTGAAGTTTTGCCAACAGCGGTGGCGAGTTCCAATTTGGCAGCCAGCGATATCCTGTTCTCAATGGCGCTGATTTGTGGTCTTTACACCTTGTTTCTGATCGCAGAGATGTTTTTGATGTTCAAATTCGCCCGTCGTGGTCCAAGCAGTCTGAATACTGGCCGCTACCACTTTGAACAGAAAACAACTTCGGCGCACAATGCTCAGTAATAAACGGGAGTCCACTTATGTTTGATTATGAAGTACTACGGTTTATATGGTGGCTGCTGATTGGTGTGTTGCTAATCGGTTTCGCGGTAACGGATGGTTTTGACATGGGCGTGGGTGTCCTGTTACGTATCATCGGTAAAAACGATACTGAACGCCGCATCATGATTAACTCAATAGCACCCCATTGGGATGGTAATCAGGTTTGGCTGATCACCGCCGGTGGCGCATTGTTCGCAGCATGGCCGACGGTTTATGCCGCCGCGTTTTCTGGCTTCTATGTCGCCATGATCTTGGTGTTATCCGCGCTGTTTTTCCGTCCGGTTGGTTTTGACTACCGTTCCAAACTGGAAAGCCGTAAGTGGCGCAACATGTGGGATTGGGGGATATTTGTCGGTAGTTTCGTTCCGCCATTAGTTATCGGTGTGGCATTGGGTAATCTGTTACAAGGGGTGCCATTCAACGTTGATTCCCAACTACGCCTGTTCTATAGCGGTTCGTTCTTCGGATTGCTAAATCCATACGGTTTGTTGGCGGGTGTGATCAGCCTGATGATGATTGTGACTCAGGGGGCAACTTATCTGCAAATGCGTACTACCGGTGAACTGCGTCTGCGTTCCCGTGCCGCCACTTATATCTGTGCGCTGGTAACAATGGTTGCTTTCCTGCTGGCAGGTGTATGGCTGATTTATGGTATTGATGGTTATGTTGTGACTGGCGGCTTGGATACAATGGCTCAGTCTAACCCATTGCATAAAGAAGTTGCTCATCAGGTGGGTGCCTGGATGACTAACTTTAATCACTATCCGTGGCTGTGGGCGTTACCGGCACTGGGTGTTGTTTCTCCTTTGCTGACGATATTGATGACCGGTATGAATCGGGCAGGATGGGCATTCCTGTTCTCTTCACTGACCATTGCTTGCATCATTCTGACCTGTGGTGTGACGATGTTCCCATTTGTTATGCCATCAATCACTAATCCAAATGTCAGCCTGACAATGTGGGATGCGACTTCAAGTTTGTTGACCCTGCGCGTCATGTTTGTGGTTGCACTGATTTTTGTCCCAATCATTCTGGGATACACCATTTGGTGTTACTACAAAATGTTTGGGCGTTTGGACAAAAGCTTTATTGAAAATAACAAACATTCACTGTACTAAGGAGCACAGAGCATGTGGTATTTTGCTTGGATTCTCGGAACGCTCTTGGCGTGTAGTTTCGCTATAATCGCTGCCTTAGCACTTGAGCATAATGAAGCGGAAAAAACCGCTGAAAATAGTGAGAAATAATGTTGATAGATAAATGCTATCGGCTGATGGATAAAGGTCCTGTAAGGGGCCTTATCCTTATTATGGCGTTGGTGCTTGCTTCTTGTGTCTTCTGGGATCCGGCCCGTTTTGCGGCCAACACCAGTTCATTGCACCTATGGCAAGGCGTTTTACTCATTTGACATCCTCCCCCACTTTCGCACTTCGTGACTCAAGAGGGGATTCCCGTTAGTGGGCGACGGCTGATCGCTCTGCGTCTGGTTCCTGCTTCGACGGGCGGCCTGATTGCACCCTCCCTCCACAGGCAAGCACGGCATGTCCTGCCGCTAAAATGTTACGAGCTCCGTTGATATCGGCATTTTCCGTATATCCGCATTCAAGGCACTCGAATTGACTTTGTGATATGCGGTTTTCTTTCGCTGTATGACCGCAACATGCGCACCGCTGGCTGGTGTATGCCGGAGGGACTGCCAGTACCTGACCGCCGCGCCAGCGCTGCTTATATTCTAGCTGACGGCGCATTTCATACCAGCCCTGATCCAGTATCGCGCGATTTAAGCCTGATTTAGCCCGAACGCTCCTTCCGGGCTGTTCTGCCGTGCCTTTCGCTGACTTCGACATGTTACTGACCTTCAAATCTTCAATCACAATCATCGCGTGGTTTTTGCTTATTTTCGTGGTGGTCTTATGAAGGTAGTCGCGGCGAATATTGGCAATATGCGAGTGCAGACGCTGAATTTTTCGCTTCTGTTTCTGCCAGTTGGCGCTGAACTTAACTTTGCGGCTTAACTGTCTCTGGCGCTTCGCCAGCTTGCGCTGGCGGGTTTTAAAACTGTTGACCGGTTCGTATATCGTCCCGTCTGAGAGCGTCGCCAGTTTCGATATCCCGGCATCCAGACCCACCATTGTTGTTGATTCGTGGTGTGGCTCAGAGGCTTCTATCTCGACTTGAAACGACACATACCATTTACCCACTGACTGGCTGATCGTGGCATTTTTGATTTTGCCGTTCACCTCCTGCGATTGCCGGAACTTTATCCATCCGAGCCCAGAAGGCAGCCTGACTCTGCGATTTTCAAGGAGACAATATTTTTCAAAATTGACGAACCGGATTGAATCCCTGCCGTCATTTTTTCGTTTCCATACAGGCGCTTTCGCTGCCAGTGTTTTATCGAAGCTACGCCTCCATGCCCCCTGTAAGTCTTTAAGTTTTTGTTGAAGGTTATCGGTGTAAGCTTCCTGTAAGAAGGCGTATTCCGGTGTTTTTTTCCACCCCGTGAGCATTCGGTTGAGTTCAAACGCGGAGGGAAGTTTTCCGCCGGAATCCAGAATGTGTTTTGTTACCTGAAGTCCGTGATTCCAGACAAAACGAGCACACCCGCATAACTGCCGCAAACGCGGCAACTGTTCTTCAGTTGGCTCTAGTCTGAACTTGTAGGCTTTCAGTATTAGCATTATCATTCAGTGTGTAGTAGGTTTACTCTCTATTTTACTGTGCCTTCGGCTAACTTCAATGCAAAAATACAAAATTAATCGTTCACGACATGCCGCCTTTCTTTTGCATGTACATCTTGTGTTTGTGACCAAATACCGTAGAAAGATTCTTGGCGAGCGACACTATTCAGCCTTTCATCAGTATGCAGGTGAAATCTGCCGTGACTTCGGCGCAGAACTTAAAGGGAGTCACGGCGATTTAGATCATGTTCATATGCTGATTGAGTATCCCCCGACCGTTCAGCTATCGGTATTGGTTAACTCGCTGAAAGCGGTAACCTCCCGTCGCTTACGTAATGAGTTTCTGGACTTACGCGAAGCATACGGAAAGGCCGTTCTCTGGTCTCGCTCCTACTTTGCGGGTTCATGCGGTGGAGCACCGCTGGAAGTGGTGAAACAATACATTCAACATCAGCGTGGCTGATGATCCTACGGGCTTTTCAAGCCCGTCCAAATTCCCCTCCCGCCTGATGTCGGCGGGAATACCCTTTGGAGGTAAAGATGGGCTGTGTGCACAGGTGTAACTTTCGGGATGGGTTTTCACCCAAGAAATATCGTCTGGCGTATCTTTTTCTTTCCTCTGCCTGCGTTCTTAATTTTGATTTGGGGCTTGTACCACTTCTTCTATTAGTTAATTCTGTATGTTATGGGATTTTTAGCCAATAAATTTTTTATTTGCACATTATTCCAAAGCTGCATGGTCTTGAGTATAGTGGCAGCGTTAATTCGCCTTACTTAGGATTGAAAGTGAGTAATACGTTGTTCCGTTGGCCCGTCCGTGTTTATTACGAAGATACAGATGCTGGTGGGGTAGTTTATAACGCCCGTTATGTCGCCTTTTATGAAAGGGCCCGCACAGAGATGTTGCGTCAGCATGGCATTCATCAGCAGCGTTTACTTGATGAACAAATTGGATTTGTTGTTCGGCGTATAGTGGTTGATTACCGAGCCCCAGCCCGGCTTGATGATATGTTGGAGGTGGAGAGCGAAATTACGGATATTCGTAGAGCATCTTTGACATTTATTCAACGCATTGTTGATGTTAACGGAATAATTCTTAACAGCGCAGAAGTTTTAATTGCCTGCGTGAATACATCTCAAATGAAGCCGATTGCGCTTCCTAAGTCTATTGTCGCGGAGTTTAAGTAGTGACTGACATGAACATTCTTGATTTATTCCTGAAGGCAGGCCTTTTGGTGCAGCTGATCATGCTTATTTTGATCTGCTTTTCCATTGCTTCATGGGCAATCATTATTCAAAGGACCAAAATTCTCAATACGGCGACCCGTGAAGCGGAAGCGTTTGAAGACAAATTTTGGTCGGGTATTGAATTATCACGCTTGTATAAGGAAAGTCAGTCTCGCCGGGATTCTCTGGGTGGAACGGAACAAATCTTTTATTCCGGGTTCAAAGAATTTGCTCGTTTGCACCATGCCAATAACCATGCGCCGGAAGCAGTGGTAACTGGTGCTTCACGTGCAATGCGCATATCGATGAACCGTGAATTGGAAACACTGGAAAACCATATTCCATTCTTGGGTACAGTGGGTTCAATTAGCCCGTATATCGGTTTGTTTGGTACCGTTTGGGGGATCATGCATGCATTTATCGCATTAGGTGCGGTAAAACAGGCAACTCTTCAGATGGTAGCACCAGGTATTGCAGAAGCGTTGATTGCAACGGCGATTGGCCTGTTTGCTGCTATTCCGGCTGTTATGGCATACAACCGTCTGAATCAGCGCGTTAATAAGCTGGAGCAAAATTACGATAACTTTATGGAAGAGTTTCTGGCTATTTTGCACCGTCAGGCTTTCGCTGCTGAAAATAAAGCTGAAAACAAATAGTAAGGGGAGAGGCTATGGCACGCACTCGTAGTCGCAAGCGTGAGCTGAAATCCGAAATCAATATCGTTCCCTTACTGGACGTGTTGCTGGTTTTGTTGCTTATTTTTATGGCGACAGCACCGATTATCACTCAGAGCGTAGAAGTTGATTTGCCGGATGCAGTAGATTCCAAAACGGTTTCCAGCTCCGATAACCCGCCGGTCATCGTGGAAGTTTCTGGTGTTGGTCAATACACTATGGTAGTTAACCATGAACGACTGGAATTATTACCTGAGCCGCAGATTATTGCTGAGGCGCAGGCCCGAATAAAAGAGAACCCGAAAACCGTTTTCTTGATCGGTGGTTCGAAAGAAGTGCCTTATGATGAGATTATTAAAGCACTGAACATGTTACATCAGGCCGGTGTGAAATCCGTTGGTTTAATGACTCAGCCTATCTGAGTCTGGCCGGCAGTTGCTGTTATTTAAAGATTTTGGATATCGAGCGTGGGAAAGACAAACGGGCAAAACAATAAGCTAAATCGCGCCGTTATCGTTTCGGTTGTGTTGCATATTATTTTGATAGGGTTACTTATTTGGGGTTCCCTGACGCAAAAAACTGAAATGGGTGGTGGCGGACAAGATGGTTCTGTTATTGACGCTGTTATGGTCGATCCGAATGCGGTAGTACAACAGTACAATCAACACCAGCAGCAGCAAGCTGACGCTAAACGTGCAGAACAACTACGTCAGAAGAAAGCGGAGCAGCAAGCAGCCGAATTGAGAGAAAAACAGGCTGAGGAACAGGAGCGCCTGAAAGCGGTAGAAGAAGAACGGATTAAAGCGCAACAGGTTGCGGAAGAACAAAAAAAGCAAGCGGTGGAAGCAGCTGCCAAAGCCCGTGAAGAGCAAAAACAGGCAGAAGAAGCTGCGGCAAAGGCTAAGGCTGAAAAAGAAAAACTGATTAAAGATCAGGCTGAGGCACAGGAAAAAGCAGAAGCCGAAGCTAAAAAAGAAGCTGAAGCCGCTGCTGCTAAACAAAAAGCCGCGGAAGAAGCGAAAGCCAAAGCGGAAGCTGAGGCTAAAGCAAAAGCCAGGGTTGAAGCGGATGCTAAAGCCAAAGCTGAGGCAGATGCAAAAGTTAAGGCAAAAGCTGACGCTGACGCCAAGAAAAAAGCGGCGGCACAAGCCGCCAAACAGGCAAGTGAAGTTGATGATTTACTCGGTGGTTTAACTTCTAATGCACCAAAGCAGGGGGGGGCTTCTGCTGCGGGTAAAGGTGGCGGTAAGAAAAGCGGTGCTTCAAATTCTGATATTAATAACTATCTTGGACAGATTCAGATAGCAATACAGAATAAGTTTTATGATCCAAGTATGTATCGTGGGCGTATGTGCACATTACGGATTAAGCTTGCTCCTGATGGTTTGCTAATAGATATAAAACCGGAAGGGGGGGATCAGGCACTGTGTCAGGCAGCGGTAGCCGCAGCTAAACAAGCGAAAATTCCTAAACCACCAAGTAAAGAGGTTTACGAAGTGTTTAAGAATGCTCCGATTGATTTCAAACCTCAATAAAATTGTTATTTATAGAGATTATTAATAACAAACAAAACCATTCAATGTTATTAAGCTATCTGGTTTTGTTTGTTGACGTTTGTTAATATTCTGCGAATTATTGCGGCATTCCATCTGCGATAAGGGAGAAATGATGAAGCAGGCTTTTAAAGTAGTGCTAGGCATTTTGATGTTGTGGGCCGCTGTTGCTCACGCAGAAGTTCGTATTGAAATCACTCAGGGTGTTGATTCTGCACGTCCTATTGGTGTTGTGCCATTTAAATGGACTGGGGCGGGTAATGCGTCTGAAGAGATAGGTGCGATCGTTGGCGCGGATCTTCGCAACAGCGGTAAATTTAACCCTATTGATGCCAGCCGTATGCCACAGCAACCAACGACTGCATCTGAGGTGACACCTGCTGCGTGGTCGGCACTGGGGATTGATGCCGTTGTTGTCGGGCAGATTCAACCCAGTGCGGATGGTGGTTTCCTGATTTCTTATCAGTTGGTTGATACCGCTGGCGCTCCGGGAACCGTTCTTGCCCAGAATCAGCTTAAAGTGACTAAGCAGTGGTTGCGTTATGCGGCGCATACCGTCAGTGATGAAGCGTTTGAAAAGCTGACTGGCATTAAAGGCGCATTCCGCACTCGCCTGGCTTATGTTGTAAAAACGAATGGTGGCAAATATCCATATGAGCTGCGTGTATCCGATTACGATGGTTACAACCAGTTCACTGTTCACCGTTCGCCAGAACCATTGATGTCACCGGCGTGGTCTCCTGATGGCGCTAAACTGGCTTATGTGACTTTTGAGAGTGGCCGTTCTGCCTTAGTGATTCAGACCTTGGCCAGCGGTGAAGTACGTCAGGTTGCTTCTTTTCCGCGTCATAACGGAGCACCTGCATTTTCCCCTGATGGCAGTAAGCTGGCGTTTGCCCTGTCTAAATCGGGTAGTTTAAATCTTTATGTGATGGACTTGGGTTCAGCTCAGATCCGTCAAGTTACAGATGGCCGCAGTAACAATACTGAGCCAAGTTGGATGCCGGATAACCAGACTTTGGTCTATACCTCCGATCAGGGTGGTCGTCCGCAGTTATACAAAATCAATATTAATGGCGGTGCTCCGCAACGCCTCACTTGGGAAGGCACACAAAACCAGGATGCTGATGTTAGCGCAGATGGTAATTTTGTGGTGATGGTCAGCTCAGAGAGTGGTAAGCAGCACATAGCTAAACAAGATCTGGCAACGGGAGCCGTTCAAACTTTGACGGATACGTTCCTGGATGAAACGCCAAGTATCGCACCTAACGGCACTATGGTGATTTATAGCTCCACTCAAGGGTTGGGGACTATATTGCAGCTAGTTTCGACTGACGGGCGTTTCAAAGCGCGTCTTCCGGCGACTGATGGACAGGTAAAATTCCCTGCCTGGTCGCCGTACCTGTGATGCATAATAATATGTATGGCAAATTTTAAAAGGATCAAAGAGATGCAACTGAACAAAGTGCTAAAAGGGCTGATGTTAGCTTTACCAGTTATGGCTGTAGCAGCGTGTAGTTCTAATAAAAATGCTGATAACGATCAGTCTGGTGTAGGCACTGTTAACGAAACTAATGCGGGTCTGTCAGCGGAAGAATTAGCTCGTCAGCAAATGCAAGAGCTGCAAAACAACAACATCGTATATTTTGGTTTTGATAAATTCGATATCAGCTCAGATTTTTCTCAGCTGTTAGACGCTCACGCAGCATTCCTGCGTAGCAACCCATCTTATAAAGTTGTTGTAGAAGGTCATGCTGACGAACGTGGTACTCCTGAGTACAACATCGCATTAGGTGAACGCCGTGCTAACGCAGTGAAAATGTACCTGCAAGGTAAAGGTGTTTCCGGTGAGCAGATCTCTATCGTCTCTTACGGTAAAGAAAAACCCGCTGTACTGGGCCACGAAGAAGCGGCATATGCTAAAAACCGTCGCGCAGTATTGGCATACTAAGAGTAATTCATGAACAGTAACTTCAGACGTCATTTTTTGGGTCTGTCGTTATTGGTTGGCGTAGCGGCTCCTTGGGCCGCTATTGCCCAAGCGCCAATCAGTAATGTCGGCTCGGGTTCTCCCGACGAGCGTCTTACCCAATTAGAGCGTATTTCCAACGCTCACAGTCAGCTGTTAACTCAGCTCCAGCAACAACTCGCCGATTCTCAACGTGATATCGATATGCTCCGCGGACAGATTCAAGAGAATCAATATCAGCTTAATCAGGTTATAGAGCGGCAGAAGGATATTTATCAGCAACTGGAAGGTGCTACCCGTTCTGTGGATAGTAAATCTGCTGCAAATACAGCATCTTCAGCAGCAAGTAATCGTGGTAATCAGGCGTCTTCAGCGACAAGTACGGGTAGCGAGAAGGGTGATTATGATGCTGCCGTTTCTTTGGCGGTGAATACCAAAGAATATGATAAAGCAATTACTGCCTTTCAGAGTTTTGTGAAGTCTTATCCAAAGTCGAGTTATATGCCTAATGCGAATTACTGGTTAGGTCAACTTCATTACAACAAGGGTAAGAAAGACGAAGCTGCTTACTACTTTGCTACGGTGGTGAAAGATTATCCTAAGTCTCAGAAGAGTGGTGAATCGTTGTATAAAGTTGGTTTGATCATGCAGGACAAAGGTCTGAAGGATAAAGCTAAGTCTGTTTACCAGCAGGTTATGAAACAATATCCTGGTTCGAATGCGGCTAAACTGGCGGAGAAAAAGCTTTCTGCGTTGTAATTATTGGCCCCGGAAGGCAGGATTAATATGTTTTCGGGGTTATTTGAGTGTTTAATAAGCATTTAAACGTAATTTGAAAAAATAATCATTGCGCTGCGCGAAGAAATCAGTAATATATGCCGCCGTTGCCGAGAGAAGTCACCAGATGGGTCGTTAGCTCAGTCGGTAGAGCAGTTGACTTTTAATCAATTGGTCGCAGGTTCGAATCCTGCACGACCCACCATCTTGAAGCTTCATTCGAAAACCGATTCCCGCAGATGGGTCGTTAGCTCAGTCGGTAGAGCAGTTGACTTTTAATCAATTGGTCGCAGGTTCGAATCCTGCACGACCCACCATCTTGAAACTTCATTCAAAAACCAATTCTCGCAGATGGGTCGTTAGCTCAGTCGTTAGAGCGGTTGACTTTTAATCAGTATCTTATAGTAAGCGTTGTATCAATGGTGTCAGATGGGTTCAATGCTGGCATCCGGGTTCTATGCAGAGTAAACCCTTGCTTAATACTCTATGGGAGAACGTGCAACACAGAGTGTTTTGGCAACGTTGGTTGCAGATATTCTGAGGTAAAGCATAAGCATAGCTATCAAGCGATTGGTGTGATTTTTATTCTGAGTTTTGTGGGCAGATTTTTACATTATTAATCAATTTGTGACGGGACCGGTGCTATTATTGGTTTGATTCAGTTTGGCTAGTGATCTTATATTTATCTGGCAGGTTAAATATTGAATTAATCTTATTAATCATTACAGTGGATTTACTTTCCTTAAATATAGGCATTATAATATTGGAATAAAAATAAAATTAGCGAGTGATAATAAAATGTTTTATCATGAGAGTAATTCATATAAGATAATTATATGAATTTATTAAAAAATAATAATTATATATTCTTTTGCTCAACTGAATTTATACTTTGCTATAATTAAAACTACATTTTCCAATATTTTATTAAGTTAGAATTAAGGGCGTGTGGGGTTGAAATAGTGTGATAGTGTCCAGCTGTTGTCACAGCTAATTAGTTATTATCTCAGAATACTTTTAGAAAGATACAATGTCATGAATAAGAAATTTATTTGGGAAGCTCAAAGAAAACACAATCTTCAACATCGGGCCAGGGTGCGTTTCTCTAATATTCTACTCGTCTCAAAAAGATACATCACCTGTAAAATTAGCTGAAAATACCATACCGAAAAGAGTGTTTAACTTCATAAAAAACCAAGAAAAGAATAGTAGTAGTTCAGTCCATATTAGTTATGCTGGAAATAATTGAATGAAGACAGCTATTCTTAATCATGGCTTAGTTTCTATTCATGGAGTTATACAGATAGACGATTCTGCTGTGAGTTTTGATTACTCGTATGGCGACATGATTATCTCTCTAAAAAAACTTAATGGCTTCTTTCTTTGAGTATAGAAACTAACCCAAGGATGGGTTAGTTTTCTTTACTGACATTTCGACGGGTGGTACGGGGTCACTTTGTTCCGTATTCTCTTCATCTTATTTTCTTCAGCGGCACTCACAGGTTTTTGTGGTGTTCGAGATTATTTAACCATAACAAACTTGCATAATATGTTTTCTGACTTTACTGGATAGCTCACTATCGAACTCAAATTTCTTCATTTCAGCGACTTCAGCAGAAATTTCCGCATAAAGCTCTGTGGTTTCTAGCAATGCACGTATTGCTTCTTCTTTGCCATAACTGCCAAAAATCCTTTGAATACGTTTGCTGAACTTCTCAGGCAGCCATTCATGTAAATGATGGCCGTTGTACCAGACATCCATTTTTCCATCACTTTTTATCGAGGCGTACCATTCCATCATTGCCAGCAGTAATTCTTTCATCTCATTATCCCTCATTTTTGCTGGCCATAAATCACCCCGAGCGATATAAACAGGCACTTGTGTTGCCTCGAACCAAAACTCGCGCAGGTTTTCATTAAATTCTGCTGATGATGGCATATGCGATTCAGTCAATTGGTGAGTGATTTCAGGAAGCCCATGTGTAAGGCCCGTCTTATCAAGGAGGACCTTATAGCCGCGTTGATAGAGTTTATCCAAGCCTTTCTGTTTCATATCTTTCAGGCGTTCAACACTTGCCAGTGTGAAATCCACCTTACGACCGCCGCTAAAAACTACCAGACAAGTTGGCCAATCTGGTTCACCCTCTTTTTCATTAGCCAGATGCAATGCAACCATAACGTCATCTAACTGCTTAAACCATAAATCGTTGCCTATTAATTCATCTGTTCCCGAACCAATCAGCTCTATATCCAGATCTGAGAATTTATCTACACGTGTGTTTCTGGCTCGGGAACCTGTTTGGATAACTGTATCAATACGGGGATCGTTATGGGCAAAAGTCAGGATTTTTTCCAGAAGGATTACCGGGTCTTCCATTATATGAAGTTCCTATTTAACTTTAGTGATGATTGATGAATAAGCCTAATCTCATAAATTAGCAGGTAATGTAATAACTTATAACAGGTAAAATACTCTGCGACAAATTGTTATAAATTGGTGGTTATTTTGTTTAGTATATAAAACAAAACTTAATCCCGCTATAGGATTGTAGCAAGTATTATATCGCTTAATTGCGGTTATTTTATGGGTGAAATATGTCAATTTTGACATCGCAAGCTATAAAGTAGATATGGGATGAGGTGTGTATCTTGTCCAAATGCCATAAGATTCAGTTTGGAATTTAAAACAGCATAAGTTTCAGGAAGGGATAGAATAAATAAGAGAAAAATAATTTACAGATATTAAATATAAATTAGTGTGGCTGACTCCAAAATGTTGAACTGCTTATTTATGCCAATTATACAAAAACGGTTAAACTTATAAGTAATAAGAACACGGTATTATTTTTTCCTGAACTAGACTTTTATTAGCATGAATTACAGGAGATTATTTTTACAATAGTTTAAGATGTTGATTATAAAATAACATTATTTAATTTAAGGAAAGTATATGAGTCACAAGAATGATTTTAAGGCTTTTTCTATTAGTAATAATGCAAATGTAATTAGTCAAGAAAAATATGAAGAAAATCAGGGTTTGCAGACAGGATTTCCTCCGGATAATGTTCCCATACACTTATTAAATAAGGTGTTACGTCAGTCATCAACTATATCATCTGTCGTCGCTGATTTTATCGCGACACAATCTGGCAATGATGTTCTTGATGATGGAAATATAGCCAAACTCACCACTCAATTAAATAAAGCGTTAGAACAAAAAATTACAACAGATATTCCCAGTGCCTCATTAACACAAAAAGGTGTTGTTCAGCTGACAAATGTGATTGGCAATAGTGATACATTGGCAGTGACGCAAAAGCTTGTTCAGGAAGAAATAAATTCATTACGTGAGTATACTTACACCCGCAAAGAGATAGATAACCGGATTAAAACAGTCGGTGAAATACCTGTTGGTTCCCCTATTCCTTGGCCGTTATCCCATCCACCTTTCGGTTATTTCATGTGTAATGGTTCACCTTTTAATAAATTACAGTATCCGAAGTTGGCGGAAGCTTATCCTGGCGGTAGATTACCTGATTTAAGAGGCGAGTTTATCCGGGGATGGGATGATAATCGAGGTGTTGATAGTGGTCGTGGAATTTTATCTTGGCAGGGAGATGCAATCAGAAATATTACAGGGTCAACTCAAGCTATACATGCTCAGATGGGCGGTGCCCCCCAGACGCCTGTTTTGAATGGCGTCATTGCATCGTCGCGATATGCTACACCACAAACACGTTCAGCAAATGGAGGCAATAGTACTGATCTTACATTTTTTGACATTGATGCATCAAGACAAGTCCCAACCGCTAACGAAAATAGACCCCGTAATGTGGCATTTAACTACATTGTAAGGGCGGCATAATTCTAATGGCCGGAACAGCTTGAAGTAAAAATAAAGCCGGTTAGTCCGGCTTTATTTTTTTCTGAAAACAGAGAAAAGGGAATGTGCTGTATTTGTGCCATTATATGCCGTTTTTAACTTTGTGAATGCTGTGTTTTATGAAAAGGTTATTAAAGTCAGTTCTTTTTGAAAATAAATTCTTTGATTAACTTATTCATATCTTTATTTATCTTTTTTCCATGGTACAAAAGCATTAGTGAAATCATTTTTTATTTCTTATTTTTCACTGATGGCTTTATGGTGGGTAGGTTTTAAATGATGATGAAAAATCATTGTCTTAACTCCTGGATTTAATCGATACAGTATTTTAGCCATTGTTTTTACTACTTTTTGCTCCTGGGTTTTATTAAGCTTAATCATCATAGTATATCGTATTTTACGTTTAAAAAACATTAATCATACCCGCGTTTTTATCTTTACGGGTGCTGTTTTACGGGTAACCCTGAGCGGTTTTTAGTCATTAAACTGATACTTGGGTTTTTTCGTTTTACCTTTAAGTTAGCGATAAAAGACAAAATATTTCACGATAAATTGCTATAAATTGATTATTTTGTTTAGTATATTAAACAAATATGAGCAAATTTTCGGACTAAAAACCAAAATTATCGCTTTTTAAAACCATATACTAAACAGAGAGTCAGCGTAATGAACCAGTATATTGATTTTAATTCAACCATTTATCCATTCCTATCCAAACCTGCTCTTCTCGGTAAGGATGAAAAAAATCATTACCGTGAAAAAATTAAACGCCTTCTAAAACAGCAGGATGCCGTTATGGTCGCACATTATTACACCGATCCAGAGATCCAGGCTTTAGCTGAGGAGACAGGAGGGTGTGTTGCAGATTCATTAGAAATGGCACGTTTTGGCAATAATCATCCAGCCTCTACTTTATTAGTTGCCGGTGTGCGATTTATGGGAGAAACCGCCAAAATTCTCAACCCTGAAAAGCGTGTTTTAATGCCAACGTTGGAAGCTGAGTGTTCGCTGGATCTGGGTTGTCCTGAAAAAGAATTCACCAAGTTTTGTGATGACAATCCTGATCGTACCGTAGTGGTTTATGCAAATACATCAGCAGCGGTTAAAGCACGGGCTGATTGGGTTGTGACTTCAAGTATTGCTGTTGAGCTGATCGATTATCTGGATAGCCAGAGGCAAAAGATAATTTGGGCGCCGGATCGCCATTTGGGAAATTATGTTCGTAAACAGACAGGAGCTGATATTCTTTGTTGGCAAGGTGCTTGTATTGTCCATGATGAATTTAAAACTCAGGCTTTGATGAGAATGCAAGGCCTGCATCCCGATGCTGCGGTATTGGTTCATCCTGAATCACCACAAGCAGTTATTGATCTGGCTGATACGGTTGGTTCAACCAGTCAGTTAATCAAAGCAGCGCAGTCTTTGCCGCATCAGAAGCTGATTGTGGCAACAGATAAAGGCATCTTTTATAAAATGCAGCAAGCCTGCCCTGGGAAACAGTTATTTGAAGCGCCTACGGCTGGAGAAGGTGCGAGTTGCCGTAGTTGTGCCCACTGTCCGTGGATGGCAATGAATGGCTTACAAACCATCGTTCACGGATTGGAGAGGGGTGGGGTTCAGCATGAAATATTGGTTAAAGAAGAGTTACGTGAAAAGGCGCTTATTCCTTTAAACAGGATGCTTGATTTTGCAACTCAGTTAAAATGGGAAAACAAATAATGGGTATAATTCTTTGTTGTCGATAATAATAGGATATAACAGATGGATTTTTTCAGTATTAACAATATATTAGTAAATATCCCACTGGGAAAAGGCGGTTATGATTTATCGTGGATTGAAGCAGTAGGTACGATTGCTGGTTTGCTATGTATTTGGTTTGCAAGTCAGGAAAAAATAATTAACTATTTGTTTGGACTGATTAATGTCACATTATTTGCTGTGATTTTCTTCCAAATTCAACTTTATGCTAGTTTATTGCTGCAATTATTCTTTTTTGCTGCAAATATTTATGGCTGGTATGCCTGGAGCAGGGTTAATGATCAGCAGCAGATTGAACTTAAAATACGCTGGTTAAGCTTGAATAAGGCGCTAATAATTAGCCTGATTTCTGTGCTATTGATTGTTATTATGACTTTTAATATCGATTGGATCTTTGGCTCTTTGACTCAGATTGCCGTTACGATTATGCAACAGTTTGATTTTAATGTTCAAATGCTGGTATTGGCACCTGATGCATTCCCATTCTGGGATTCGACAATGACGGTGCTTTCTATTGTGGCAATGATTCTGATGACTCGCAAATATGTTGAAAACTGGCTGGTATGGATGGTTATCAATGTGATAAGCGTTGTTATCTATTTCCATCAAGGCGTTTTGGCGATGTCATTGCAGTATGTGATTCTCTTTGGCATTGCACTTAATGGTTCTCGTTTGTGGATTCAGGTAGCTAAGAAAAATCATTCGCAGCCATTATCCCGCATCGAATAATTTTTTAATGATGCCAGAGAATTGATTTGTCGATCTCTGGCATATTTTTAGGGATTTACTCTGATAATTCTCATTTCTAAAGATATTTCAATTATAAAAAACAGCTCAGATCACGTTTAACTATATTTTTCTATGTCTTTAGTTAAACACTGATTTATTTATTATCTACAAAGAATATTTACAGTTTGTCTTCTAACAGTTAGATTAAAATCACAAAATTGTTTTAAACAAATATACAAAGATGTGGATGAGAGAGGGTTATGAATTATCAGAATGACGATATAAGAATTAAAGAGATAAAAGAATTATTACCTCCTGTAGCACTACTTGAAAAATTTCCAGCAACTGAAAAGGCTGCATTTACAGTACGTAAGGCTCGCAAAACTATTCATCAGATTCTAACTGGTGAAGATGATCGCCTGTTGGTTGTGATTGGTCCCTGTTCTATTCACGATCCTAAAGCAGCAATGGAATATGCTGGACGGTTGAATAAGTTGCGTGAAGAACTAAAAGACGATTTGGAAATAGTCATGCGGGTTTATTTTGAAAAACCGCGTACAACTATTGGTTGGAAAGGGCTAATTAATGACCCTCATATGAATCACAGCTTTGATATTAATGATGGTTTACGTCTGGCTCGTGAATTGTTGCGGGATATTAATGACATGGGGCTACCAGCTGCGGGTGAGTATCTGGATATGATCTCTCCACAGTATTTGGCAGATTTGATGAGTTGGGGAGCAATCGGCGCTCGTACAACGGAATCGCAGGTCCATCGTGAGCTGGCTTCTGGCCTCTCTTGTCCGGTTGGTTTTAAAAATGGCACTGATGGCGGGATAAAAGTTGCAATTGATGCTATTAATGCCGCAGGTTCACCGCACAGTTTCCTTTCTGTCACTAAGTGGGGACATTCCGCGATTGTGAATACCAGTGGAAATTCTGATTGCCATATTATCCTGCGTGGTGGTAGAGAGCCAAACTATAGCTCTGAACATGTTATTGCTGTGAAGCAAAGCTTGGAAAAAGCAAGTTTGCCGGCAAGAATTATGATTGATTTCAGTCATGCCAATAGCTCCAAGCAATTTAAAAAGCAGATGGATGTGTGTTCAGATGTCAGTGAGCAAATTGCTGCCGGAGAAAAGGCGATTATTGGTGTTATGGTGGAAAGTCATTTGGAAGAAGGGAATCAGGACCCGGAGAGTGATCAACCCTTGGTATATGGTAAAAGTATTACCGATGCTTGTATTGGTTGGGCTGACACTGAAATCTTGTTACGTCAATTATCGTTGGCGGTGAAAGCACGTCGTGGCTGATAACATTTTTCGGATGTGAAAAACCGGAATTTATGATTCCGGTTTCAGACTGCTGATAAACCCCGTTCAAAAATAACGGGGTTTGTTCCTTTCATTGTGAATCATAATGCAATCCATTTTCCTCATTAAGCCAATTTAATCGCCCGATAAGGTGTTATTTTCGCTTTTCCTGCAATGAAAGGCTCGCTCTCCAGAGATAAAAACAACTGTGGTCAATAATCTTAAGAAATAATTTCATTTATTATTATTTTTATTAAAATTATTTCTTCTAGTGAAGGTTTACTATCAATAAGAGAGAGAATCAATACAATACTATCGATATTATTTGGTCAATGTTGGTGCTGCAATTGGTCCTTATATTGGATTAGACTCTGGCCTATTCATTATTATCCCTAATTAGCTTGATAACTCTATTGATTTATTATACCTTTTTAATCAAAAAAAATAATTAATGGTGGATGTATGAATTTCAATTTTGATGTTGTATTCGATCGTTATGTTTTTTCATCGTGAAACAAACAAACCCCATTTTTTTAAACGAGGTTTGTTTGCGGTCTGACTGGAATTAATGATTCCGGTTTTTTATATTTGCTGAAAAAGTGCGATATCAGCAATTTGTCGGTAATGAATTATTTCGCTTTACCCTGATTTGCTACAGCAGCGGCTTTTGCTGCGATTTCATCAGCGTTACCCAGATAGTAATGCTTAATGGGTTTCATGTTTTCGTCGAATTCATAAACCAAAGGTACTGCTGTTGGAATGTTCAGTTCAAGGATGGCCTCTTCGCTCATGTTGTCCAGATATTTAACCAGAGCGCGCAAAGAGTTACCGTGAGCAGCGATAATCACTTTTTCTCCTTTAGCAACACGAGGTTTGATAACGTCTTCCCAGTAAGGGATCACGCGCTCAATAGTTGTTGCCAGGCTTTCAGTCACTGGTAATTCTTCTGGTTTCAGATTTGCGTAACGTGGATCATGACCTGGAAAACGTTCATCATCTTGAGTTAAATCTGGTGGGGTGATAGCAAATCCACGACGCCACAGTTTAACTTGATCATCACCGTATTTAGCTGCGGTTTCTGATTTGTCCAGACCTTGCAGAGCACCATAATGGCGTTCATTCAGTTTCCAACTTTTCTCAACAGGTAACCACTGCTGATCAACCTGATCCAGAATGTTCCACAGCGTGTGAATAGCGCGTTTTAGAACCGAGGTGTAGGCGAAATCAAAAACAAAGCCTTCTTCTTTCAGTAGCTGGCCTGCTTGTTGAGCTTCGGCGCGACCTTTTTCAGAGAGAGCGACGTCAGTCCAGCCAGTGAAACGGTTTTCTTTGTTCCACTCGCTTTCACCATGTCTTACCAGAACCAGTTTAGTTACAGCCATAGCTTAAACTCCTTAAAAAACCAAACTTAATGATAACTGCGAGCATTATATTGCCCTATACACCAGAACGGCAATCAATAGTCTGGTTCCATCACGTTATTTGCCTGAAAACCTTAATTTTTTGCAAATTACTGAAAATATACCGGGCAAGTTTGACACATTATAGTGCTGTTACTAACTTGATGGGATAAGTAAAGAACAGCAAATGAACCAAATTAAGGACGAAATGGAACCCGACAGCGACCCACAGCCGGCCACTCCACATCCATGCAAGACCGTATATTAATCCTGCGAGTGTAGCGAAAATCACCAGTAATAGGCCTCCAGCGAAGTGCGCGCCACCAAACATCAAGGCAGTGATGATCAGGGCAAAATAGGGGTTAATCCACTGGCTCAACCTTTGTTGGATATAGCCACGAAACAGCGCTTCTTCTGCCAGAGAAACAAAGAAAATATTTGCCAAAATAAACATCGGCAACCATTGTGGCATATGCGGTTCAATGGCAAGTCCTCCCAAGGCTGTTGCTATACCGAGTAGTACCGGAATGGCAACAGTCAAGATTATCCACGCATAAGGGCGAGCCTTTGCCAGTGGTTTTGTTGTAAATAATCCAGGCATGCAACATAGCAGAAGGAAAGGGATAAGTGCCTTATCGAAGTTGAAATACATTGAGAATGACGCACTATGAGGACCAACTTGAACGTTATCGAGATATTTCAGGTTATGAAAACCTGGGATCAGATGCAGGAATAACGCGATACCAAAAGTGAGCAATAGCAGCTCAGTTGTTATTTTGATGATGTTATTTTGCTGAAAATAGATACGTAGTGCACCTAACACGAAAATAATTGCAATAGTGGCAATTGCTGGATAAATCATAACTTGTGTTACAAATCCAGTAACAATGGCGACCAGTAGAACGATAAGTGCAGTAGTGCGGTGTATAGCTAATAACGCCAGCGATGTGGCAAGTAAACCCCAAATCATATATGCCCTGTTGTTTTCAATAAGTTAAAAGATAATATCTGAGAAGCAAATCAAAGATTGATGAGAACTATTATTAAATGGTCAAAAAATAGTAACGTAAGATGATTAAATTGCGATGTTTTTTTCACTGGTCGGAGAAGAAAACCATTGGTGACAATTATTTTTTGGTCAAAATTCGTCTAACAAGAGCCTGTATTGTAAGGTTTATTACTGGCATGTACCATTAGATCTGATTAGATAGGGTATGGAGAATAAACTTCATTAAGATATTCGACAGATCAGCCACTTATATAAATAACTAGTGGCTGTCAGATCGGGTTTGAATCTAGTACAAATTATTAGCTTATTTTCGCGTACTGATTTTAACCTCCAGCGCACCTTCATTATCTGTTAATCCGGCACCATAACGCCCTTCTAAGTCATCATTGATACAAAGCTGTAATTCACCAGATAACCCACTCGGGACACTGGCTTCACGACTAATCAAAAAAACTGTTCCACCGACACGGCCTACCAGTGCACCTACTGGCTGGCCTGGTAACGTGTAGTCTTGTTGGGCAATATGAGCCCTATCTCCTTCTGCCTGGCAACGGCTGTACTGCGGGTTAAAAGACCATGTACCGCTGAGATAGGTAATTGTGGTTGTCTGACTTGTATTGACTGTCACACCGCTATTCTGCCAAGGCTTATTCGCAAGTACAGACAGGGTTACCGGACACAAAATATTGGCCGCTAATTCAATTTCTTGGGCTTGAAAGCCAGCGCCACCCAAGGCTGAGACTAACTCTGAGCGAGTGGTAGCTGGATACACTTTAGGATCAAGCAACATTTGACCAACTTCTAGCGGGCGAAGCGTTGGGAAGTGATTGTGCAGTGCAATGGCAATCTCGCTAATAGGAAACTCAAGCAGACGTAAAATAACGGCGATATCGGTTGCATTGAGTGCTTTCTGATAGACTCCAGATAGAGCATCAACAATAGTATTGCTATTTATTTGTTTTAAACTAGACAATGGATCAGCACTGTTGGTCTGAATAGGGTTTATGATCGCTTGCTGTGTTGAAACTTGCTGTTGCTTTTGGGATTGCATAGCAATACTCCTTTATCTGTCGATTAAATAAGCTCATGAAACAATTACTGTTTACCATAAATTTCTAGCAGGACAGCTGCCATTTCGTTGGCGCTGATGGATGGGTAGGCTGATTTTAATCCTTGTCCGGTTTCTGTTGCGGGATAACCTGCCAGCGCCATAGCGCTACCTAATGCTTTGGCTTGGATTGCAGGATATTCAGTGATTAGTATCTGTCCGCATTGACTGCCGGATATGTGTTCGTCATACGCTTTCTGAGCCAATTGTTCTAGCGTTAACGCTTTGCCATATATAGCCAGTAGTATCTCGGTTATTTCGTTAGCGCTGATGGATGGGTAGGCCGACTTTAGTCCTCGCCCAATTTCTACTGCTATATAGCCTGCTTGTGCCATCGCTGTTGCTAGCATATTCATCTTGAGATCAGGAAAGGATTCAATTATCAGTTTTCCGCAATCATTGCCACTCATCTGCTGTTGATATGCCGACTGTGCAATTTGTTCTGGTGTTATCGCCACCTGTATTGCTACTCCATCACTCCAGATACTTGGGATCTGGAATGATGTTGCGGTAGTATCTGGCATACTAGCCAGATAGAGTTGATACGTTCCTGCAATCGGGATCGGCGGTAAAGCGATACGGGCTTGTCCAGTTGTGGAATGCACGGTTTGTTGTATCCATGCACTGTTTGGATCCTGTAAGATGAGTAAATAGTGAGTAATATCAGGACAGCATTGCCATTGAATTTCTATGCCACCAGATTGATAATTAGCCTGAATTTGTTGAGGGGTATCCAGACGTAACCATTGCTGAACCTGACAAAATTCGCTGGCAATATAATCGGGGTTGTTCAATGTTGCTAATGAAAAATGATATTGCCCGGCAGGTTTCAGATTATCAAAGATAATAGTCATTGAACTCTGTGGAGCGGCAATTGAGAGATTTTCGGTTTGTCCATTGCCCTCAATTTGTACGTTATAGTGACTGGCGTCTGTTACCAGACTCCACTTCAATATAAGATCAATATCTCTTTTAATAAGGGGTTTTATTTCTAAATTGATGTCCAATTCCGGCATTGGTAGACGATACTGCTGTAATTGACTTTCTGAGCTGGTAAAGTCTTGCTTGGTAGCGGCTACTGACCAGGTATAAACGCCAGCGGCTAGTTCCGGCCCGATAGGTAAAATAAATGAATTATTGTTGTGATTCTGTTTGTTATTGAATAACACTTTGCCATTTGGTGCTTTATTTTCTTTTACAGTAGAGAAAAACAGGGTAGGACCGGGATCCTGCTCAAAACCGGTAATTTGCAGTACAAATAATGAAATCGGATTAAGTATCTGGATCTCTGCATTGACACCTTCTTTGGTAATTTGCATATCCCCTTTGAGCTTCAAAGTTTCAATCAGTGTAATGTTAAACAGGGCATAGAGGTGAAATCCTGGCTGATAATGGGTGATATCCTGATTTAATAACAGAGATTTTTCGGCTAAAGAGGAAATAAGCGTATTTTCTTGTTTAATATCTCCATCTGTTTCGCGCCGGTAATAAAGGTTGCTCCCCGGATGAAAAACGATATCAATAAAATCACTCGGCCAGGAGAAAGTAGGACTAGAAAATGATGCCTCAAATATATCATGTATCGATAAATCTTTATTAATAGCCACTGAGGCCAATATGGGGGTATTATCTAGCAGATAAATAGATCCACTTAATGCCAGTAGTTTTGCATAATTAATGGTTCCCTTTACCCAATATAATCCAACTTTAGGTTGTTTCTTTTCTGGCACGGCAAAGGTGTAATCAATACCAAAAGATAAATCATCAAATGTGACGCCAGTCATTCTTCTGTCAAAGGGCTTAACAATAGTACTTTCTGAGCTTTTATGACAGATTTGTAAAGATGCCTGTACTTGTTTTTCATCTGCACTTAAAGCACCGTCAAAACAATACGTTTTCTGGAACAACTCTAATGTGATAATGCCTTCTATTTCATATTTTGCGTAATTATCAAACTGATATTTAAGTATTAAATTGTTGAAGCCAAAAATATTAAATAGTTTGAAGTCAGGAAGAACGACAGTGTAGAGGCTTTTTTTAATTGATTCACCTGCGGATATTCCCTTAATTAAGCGACCGTTTAGCGAGATGTCTGCCTGTGGCAGATCGCCATTTTTAACACCAACCTCAATTAAGTTGTTAAACAGATAATTGCCTTTTAAACGCAAGGTTAGCCAGAAGGTACAACTATGGGATACAGGAGTTTCCGTTTCTGTCACCGACGTTGGCAAAGGTATTTGTGGAAAAATATTACACAGTTTCTCTGTTTCTGGTGGGGTGGCATGATTGGAGAAAGTAAAAAACCCCGCATCCTGTATTAATAGCGGCGCTTCTTGCTCAGGTAAATCAAGATGAAAAGCATGGTTGAGTAATTTAAAGATATTGAGATTGTCAGCCCCTGCCTGTTTCGCAGTCATATCAATATAGATTAGAGAATAACTGTTGAATAAAGCAAGCTGGCATTGCATTGGGCTACGCATTTCGCCATCAAATATTTTGCACCAATCAAAATGGGCTTCAATCTCAAATCGTATCCCCATAAGTAGGGAATCTACCTTTGGTCTGATGGAAACATTTTTTCACTCTACTTTTAATAATAGTCTAATCCAATTCTCTAAATAATCTATCTAAATAATGTGATGAATGTCTATATAATGATTGTAATCATGTAATGGAATTGTTAAGTGAATAAAGTCTTCATTTAAAGGTAAATGACTAAGGGATTGTTGTCATTATTTTTGGCTATATTAGATTAATATTTTTATAGTTAAATCTGTCATTTATAAAATTAAATTATTTTACGGAGAAAAGATTAACGGCGGGTATTTTTATGTTAATTAACTTTCTTGACACTTTAAATTATTACGAACAGATAAAGCCAGCATGCTTGCATATGTATTGCTACGAGGTTGACATAGGCACACTTTGCAATGCTGGCTTTTTTTTCAGTATTAATCTCATTTTAATACTTTAATGATTGATTCTTTCTGTTTTATAACGATAGATGTCACCGTCAGGAATAAATATCAGCCGGTGAGTAATGCATTGCGGAGCATCTTCCTGATGATGAGAAACAAACAGCAGCTGAGTATCACCGTCAGCAATCATGATATCAATAAAACGTAATATTAACTGACGGTTGAGTGGATCAAGCCCTTGCAGAGGTTCATCAAGAATCAGTAAAGCCGGATGTTTAACCAGCGCACGAGCTATCAGAACCAGCCGTTGTTGTCCCCATGAAAGGCTGTGAAACGGGCCGTTGGCAATCTGAGCAGATAATCCCAGCAAAGCCAGCCATTCATCGGCAAGTTGTTGCTGGCGATCGGATACTGCCTGATAAAGACCGATTGAATCGAAGAAGCCGGACAGAATCACATTACGAACACTGGTACTGACACGGTATTGCAGATGAATACTGTGACTGATATAGCCAATATGGCGTTTGATATCCCAAATCGTTTCGCCACTACCGCGCTGGTGACCAAACAGAATCAATTCATTACTGTAGCCTTGGGGATGATCTCCGGTAATCAGATTCAGGAGGGTTGATTTTCCAGCGCCGTTTTGACCAATAATCTGCCAGTGTTCACCCGGGTTTACCTGCCAATCCAGCCCGTGCAAAATGGGTTGTTCGTTATACTGAACCACACCATTACGCAAGATAATTAAAGGTTGGTCAGGAGGTAGCTGATCATCAAGACGACATTCATCCGCTTCTGGTAAATGGATACCGTTAAGTTTTTCGCTGTGCACCAGTTGAGCAACCAGTGGATCTGCCATCACTTTTTCTTTTATGCCAGCAGATGTCAGATGGCAATCTGCCAGTACACCAATTTGATCAACAAAACCTGGGATTTCACTAAACCGGTTAAGGATAAGCACCAAAACGATACCTTTTGCTGACAATGTTTCCAGTAATTCAGCGAGTTGACCACGGGCAAATGCATCAAGGCCATCAAAAGGTTCATCAAGGATCAGTAAATCAGGTGCAGCCATTAATGCCTGGCAAAGCAATGTCTTTCGGGTTTCGCCGGTAGAAAGATATTTAAAACGACGGGAAAGTAAATCCATAATACCGAACTGTTTTGCCAGTTCCAGACAAAGCTCATTATCTTTATGATGAAGTTGAATAATTTCTGCCGCAGTGAGGCCGGTGTCATCCTCATCGTCACTCAGCATATCAGTATTATTGCGTTGCCATTCTTCCTCAGTCAGTTTTTGTAATTGTTCTAAAGAGACGCAGGCACATGTGCGAAATGAGCAATTTTGCTCGCCGGAAAGCTGTACTAATTCATTTGACAGCGCACGGGCCAATGATGATTTTCCACTACCGTTAGCACCAACAAAAGCCCAGTTTTCACCAGAGGAAATTTTTAGTGACGGTAATTGCAAGGTTTGAGTATCACTTAAACGGAAACAGCCTTGCGTTATTTGCAATTCAGACATCTTTTATTCCTTTTTAAGCAACGCAAATATCTTCTCACAAATAAGCGGAATGACGCTGAATGTCAATATTAACTTTTAATTAACTTTCAAATAACATTTAATGTCAGATATCAGGGGATATGTGAGGTACACAACTTCATAATGTCCCCGGATATTCCGAATGATTCAGTGATAATAGTGTCAATTTTTAACAAAGAGTTGCAATAATCACTTGATCAGCATTGAAAAGAGCAGTGATTTTATCTTTAAGGTGTAGTTTCAGTTTATCCGCGTTTTGATTAGTCAGAGTAGAACAGAGGGTTTCACCACCATCAAGAACGATAAGAACTTCTGTGCTCTTTTCACCAGTTTCGATTTTACTAACCTGGCCTGTCAGGGCATTGTCAAAATGATTGTCGGGAAGTTGCTCTTTCGTCAATGTTATCCAGGGCGCTTTAATCAAAGCCAATACCTCCTTACCTTTTATCAGATCCAGACGGTCAGCACTCTGCTCTGTCAATGCTGCATTCAGTGATGTTTGACCATCTGCCAGCAATATGCGGACATGTTGCTGCACCTGATTATGGTCACGGTCAGTAATTGTGCCAAAGAATTGATTACGGGCGCTGGTTTGCAGAGAAAAACGGGAAATCGCAGCCAATAAGCTATCGAGGGGAAGGAGATCATCTTTCAGCACATCAAAGGCTTTTTGTTGAATTTGTGACAGCAAATCATAAAGTTGTAACAAACGTTCACCATAACGGGTAAGATTCGTCCCGCCGCCGCCCTTACCACCAGTAGCACGATCCACCATTGTTTCATCTGCTAACTGGTTCATTTCATTGATGGCATCCCAGGCGCTTTTATAACTGATGCCAGCCAGCTTTGCCCCCTGGCTGATAGAACCCGTTGCTTTAATCTGTTTCAGTAATAAGATTCGGCGTGGGTCTGCGAATAACCGTTGCTGTAATTTCAGTGTTAATAGAATTTCGGCTTGCATAATTGTTTTTTTCAGGAAATAAAATCGTAAATTTTTGTTGGATAACCGGGAAAAACGCACGTTTAGCCGGTTACAGTTGTTTGTCTTTGTCTAGAATGGTACTAATTATAGCGCTATTACCCGCTATGGTTAAAAATGTGTTATGTTGCCGGCTCATTTAATGAGCCACTATGTGAGGCTACCATGTTTGAATTGATTAAAAGTATGGCCTTTGCCCTGGTCATGGTACCGGTAGTGATGGTCGGAATCTTGGGTTTAATTTATGGCCTTGGGGAATTGTTTAATATCATTTCCCGTATTGGTCATTCTGAGAAGTAGAACTAATATTTCTTTGTACACCAGATGCCATTCTGATTACCCGGTGATTCACCGGGTAATTTGTCTTAATTAATCATAATCAGTTTATTTTATTTATCTTATTTTTCTATTACAGCATTTTGCTTCAAATGAAATCAGATAGTAAAAGTTGCTCACAATTTGCCGATTATTAATGAGATAGTCTTCCATTCAGCGCTATATCTTGTTATATACAGCGAACTAATTGGTAATTACGCAGGTGGAAAACAAATGAAGAAGAGTTTTGCTAAACTGTTAGCGGGAGTTATTGTTTCTTTTACTTTGACGTGGCAAGCATGGGCTACGGAGAAAGTCACCGTATTCGCTGCTGCCTCACTGACCAATGCACTTGACGATATTTCGATACAATATAAGCAAGAAAAGAAAGGTGACGTGGTGGCTTCCTATGCATCATCTTCTACTTTGGCTCGCCAGATTGAACAAGGTGCTCCGGCAGATATTTTTATTTCCGCTGACCAACAGTGGATGGATTACATTGCTGGGAAGAAACTGATTATTGATAAAACTCGCTTTACTATTTTAGGAAATCAACTGGTTCTGATTGCACCGAAAGAGAGCAAACTTAATAAAATTAACATTAATAAAGAGACCCAATGGAAATCTTTATTGGCTGATGGCCGTCTTGCCGTCGGTGATCCAGATCATGTTCCGGTAGGTATCTATGCTAAACAATCGCTGCAATATTTGGGGGCATGGGAGACGGTTAATCCTCTGCTGGCTCGCACCAGTAATGTGCGCAGTGGTATGGCGCTGGTGGAACGTGCAGAAGTTCCATTGGGGATTGTTTATGCTTCAGATGCTGTTGCCAGTGATAAAGTCAAAGTTGTGGGGATTTTCCCGGCAGAGAGCCACAAGCCTATTGAATATCCTATGGCGATCATCAAAGCTCATAATAATCCCGCAGTGCTTGGTTTTTATGACTATCTGAAAACCCCTGAGGCCGCTGCAATTTTTAAACGTTACGGTTTTCGCCCACTTTAGGAATAGGCTTTTGGAGATATTAAGTGAATATGAATGGCAAGCCATCATCCTGAGTCTGAAAATTTCAGGTATGGCGGTGTTAATTAGCTTGCCGTTTGGGATCTTGATGGCATGGATTCTGGTTCGTTTCCGGTTTCCGGGTAAATCATTACTTGACAGTATTATTCATCTGCCATTGGTGTTACCGCCAGTGGTAGTGGGGTATCTACTGTTGATCAGTATGGGGCGTCGTGGATTTATTGGTGAATGGCTATATGACTGGTTTGGCATCAGCATTGCATTCAGTTGGCGTGGTGCTGCGTTGGCTTCTGCGGTTGTTGCTTTTCCGCTGATGGTCAGGGCGATACGTTTGGCGCTGGAAAGTGTTGATCGGCGGTTGGAACAGGCTGCCCGCACCTTGGGGGCGAATCCATTCAGAGTATTTTTTACGATTACATTGCCGCTCTCTTTGCCCGGGATTATTGTTGGCACTATTTTGGCATTTGCCCGTTCATTGGGGGAATTTGGCGCAACTATCACTTTTGTATCTAATATTCCGGGTGAAACGCGGACAATACCTTTGGCAATGTATACCTTGATTGAGACGCCTGGAGCAGAAACTGCCGCGGCTCGTTTATGTATTATTGCCATTATTCTTGCGTTGATGTCATTGATGATTTCTGAATGGCTAACCCGTTGGGGAAGGAAACGTCTGGGAGCAACATGTTAGAGCTGGATTTTGAACAACAACTTGGTGATCTTCATTTACAAGTTGACACGCAGTTACCCACTGAGGGGATTACGGCTGTTTTTGGCCTTTCAGGTGCGGGAAAAACTTCACTGATAAATGTTATTTCTGGTTTGCTACGTCCACAGAAAGGGCGGGTTGTTCTCAATGATCATGTATTGGTGGATATTGAAAAAGGGACTTGCTTGCCACCAGAGCAACGCCGTATAGGTTATGTCTTTCAGGATGCCCGGCTGTTTCCTCATTACCGGGTAAAAGGCAATCTGCAATACGGAATGTCTTCGGTGATGAAACCGGAGTTTGACAGCATTATTCATTTGTTGGGAATTGAGCACCTGCTATCCCGTTTTCCTCTTACCCTGTCCGGTGGTGAAAAACAGCGGGTTGCTATTGGTCGCGCTTTATTGACGGCACCTGAATTGCTGTTAATGGATGAGCCATTGGCATCTTTGGATCTCCCGCGTAAACGCGAACTTTTGCCTTATCTTGAAAGGCTTTCTCAAAATGTCAAAATCCCGATTTTGTATGTTAGCCATAATTTGGATGAAATCCTTCGCCTGGCTGAAAATGTGATCGTAATGGATAACGGGAAAGTCAGGGCGACAGGGAAATTAGCCGAGGTTTGGGCTAGCAGCGCACTGCGTCCCTGGTTACAAAAAGAGACGCTCAGCAGCATTCTGAACGTTTCAATGGTTGAACATCATAATCGTTATGAAATGACAGCGGTGGCGTTCGCTGATCAGGCTTTATGGCTGCCTAAAATTGATGCTCAACCGGGAACTGATTTGCGTATCAGAATAGATGCTTCAGATGTTTCACTAGTACTGGAACCGCCTCGCGGTAGTAGTATCCGCAATATTTTGGCTGTGAAAGTGGTTGAATTTTTTGATGATGATGGGCAGGTCGATGTCAAACTGACGCTGAGTGGTCATTGTTTATGGGCAAGAATTACTCCGTGGGCAAAGGATGAACTGAATTTGCGACAGGGGCAATGGTTGTATGCCCAAATAAAGAGCGTTTCTCTTAATCGGCAATTGTAGAATCTGATTTTTCATAAATGAATAAACAGGTTGTCAGTTGGAAGAAAGAAGATTGTTTGGAATAACAAGGGGCTCCCATGCGGGATTGCCCCCGAGTGTGATTTATGGATATCGTTAATCAGGCAAGAAATTAAAGGACATGTTTGCGAATAATTTCGGCGATCCCTGGTTGAGTATTATCCAGCGTCACCAAATCGGCCCGTTTTTTGACAGCATCGACGCTGTTACCCATAGCAACACCGAGTCCGGCGGTTTCCAGCATGCTCAGGTCATTAAAGTTGTCACCAAAGGCGATAACATCCTGCATGCTCATTCCCTGTGATTCAATCCACTGTTTCAAACGCATGCCTTTACTGTTGCCTTTTTTGGTAATATCCACTTGATCAAACCATGACCATTCACAGGCAAGACCGATGTCATTTTCGATCTGTTCAGTCACTTCACGTAGCTTTACTAAATCAGGAGAACAGGTAGCGAATTTCCAGATAGACTGCACTTCACCAATAGCATGCTGAAAACTACTGACATGCCGCATAGTTGGGCGTTGAGATTCAGGTAAGGTGTCAGACCATTTCATGGTGCGGGTAATTGTGTCATGCAGTTCTTCATATAACATGGCATCATCCACATACATCAGACGTTGAATATCTGTGTTGCTTAAGTGGGCGAGAACTTTTATCGCTTCCTGAGATGACAGTGGGTCTGAGGCTAATATTTTCTTCTCATGATAATCATACAGATACGTCCCATTACAGCAGATGACAGGCGTATCGAGTTGCAAAGCCTGATAAAAAGGGTGGATAGCGACATGATGGCGGCCAGTTGCAATCAGCACCTTAACACCGGCTTTACGGGCTTCATTCAGTACAGCGAGTGATTCCGGCAGGATATTCTTTTGAGGACTCAGTAACGTACCGTCCAGATCCAAAACAATGACGCGATATGACATAGATTAGCCTCATAACTATATATAATGTAAAAGATATTACATTGGAACTGAATAAAGTTAAACCAATTGTACGGTGAATTTAGCCGATAAAATCGAAATTGAGTCGTTACAGATCAATAAAATGGTAACGGATAATTAAGGAGTGAAGATGAAACAGGTGGTTTATACCGCGAGTCCAAACAGTCGTCAGATTCATGTTTGGAACCTGAATAATGAAGGTGAGTTATCATTAATTCAGACAGTTGATGTTCCGGGAGAAGTACAGCCAATGGTGGTTAGCCCGGATCGCAAGCATCTTTATGTTGGGATCCGGCCACAATTCAGTATTGTCACTTACCAGATTGGTTCTGATGGGAAGCTGGTACAGCAGGGAATTTCACCAATACCGGGTAGCCCGACGCATATCGCTACTGACAGGCAAGGCTGTTTTCTGTTCTCTGTTTCCTACAGTTATAACAATTTGAGTATCAGCCCAATTGACGAGCAAGGTATTGCAGGCGCGCCGGTTCAGATTATTGAAGGCTTGCAAGCACCGCATTCAGCCAATATTGATTGGGATAATAAACAGCTATTAGTACCTTGTCTGAAAGAAGATCGCATCCGTATTTTTGAGATGACAGAAGAGGGTTATCTGACACAAAAGCGCGCTGAAGAAATTGTTACCGCAACGGGTGCTGGCCCTCGTCATATGGCATTCCATCCGAATCAGCAGGTGATTTACTGTATTAATGAACTGGATTCTACGGTGGATGTTTATCACAAATGGGAGAAATACCGGATTATTCAGACCATTGATTCATTGCCGGAAGATTTGGCCGGTATTCGTTGGTCGGCGGATATTCATATTACACCGGATGGTCGTCACCTTTATACCAGCGAACGGACTACAAGTTTGATCAGCCATTTTGTTATTTCAGAGGATGGTTTTAATCTGACTTTGGCAGGGTACTATAAAACCGAAACTCAGCCGCGTGGTTTTGCTATTGACCATAGTGGAAAATACCTGATTGCATCCGGTCAGAAATCTGACCATATTTCAGTTTCTGCTATTGATAAATATACCGGTAAGTTAACTGAATTAGCGCGTTATCCTGTTGGTAAAGCGCCAATGTGGGTAACAGTGTTAGCTCTTTGAGTTTGAGAAAATTGCTGTGTGTTACGGCGATAATAGACAGATGTAAATATATCTCGGATTAATGACAAAGTGCCGGTCTTTTGGTCAGCACTTTGAACTGAGATTTGTGATGCCTGCCTTTGCTGAAAAATTGTATTCAAAATGTTACAAAACATGATGAGTTACCAGAATTAATCGGCCTAACTACTATAACTTTCGGAATATTCCTATATTTTTCTAAGTGAAATCCATTGCACTATTGATCATCTATTAGCCTATAAGTGGTAAGAACATGATGACGATTTCAGTTAGACCTACTCTTCGTACTGTAAAACCATGGAGAGGTAAATAGAATGGCAAAAGGCTATTATCTGCTCGTTGGTGATAAAACGACCTGTGGTGGCGTCATTATCACCGGTGACCAGACCATGACATTTAACGGGCGGGCAACAGCGCGTGAAGGGGATCACGTCACCTGTGGTAAACATTCCGGTACTTACATGATTGCCGGGGGTGTACCCAGCATGTTTAGCATGGGACGACGATTGGCGGGCACATTAGATAGTGTCAGCACCTGCCCCTGTCGGGCCAGGCTGATTAATTCCGTGATGGACAGTTATGAGAAGCAGGAAGAGTCTGCTGACCGGGCTGTCGCGCCTGCTAATATGGTGGCGCAGAATGTCTCTTCACCGGTGAAGGAAGCGGGAAGCGCTCAACCCGAACCGCCAGTGACGCAGTCCCCGCCACCACCGATACCGGTGTTTACCAAATCCTGCCAGCGGGGCAAAGGCTGTACGGATGCCGGAACCGAAGCTGAACCCGCGAATAACTTTGGCAGAATGGGGATATATCAGGTGCCGTCATCTCCCGCTCCGGTAGCGGCGCAAAAGCCTGAACCGCCTCCTCAGGGCAAAAAACACCCATCTGAACCGGATAAGCCGCAGGATAAAAAATTGCCGTGGTATAAGCGGTGGTTTCGTGGTGGAAAGGAGCAGGCTGAAGCGGCGGCTACGGCAGTGGCGGCCACCACCCGAAGCGTGGCAGCGGATGGCGAAGCGCTGGTGATGCGTTACATTGGCGGTGGTGCTGCCAGCTCCGGGCGTTGGCTGGCGGCCCCAAATCCGTTGACGGTCGGGTTAATGGGATTGTTTTATTCACCGAGACTGAATGAAGGCGAAGAGGACTACTTAAACTGCTATCGCCTGAGTGAAATTGCTGAACAGTTTGGCAAAGCCCCGACGCGTGTGCGTTTCCGCTGGATCAGAGATGAAAAAAGCGGCAGGATGACGGTTCAGGGGTATCACGTCGGCCCGGAAAGTGGTCTGGATAAAGTGCCGGTTCGTATGATGAGGCTGAATCGGACCACCGGTAATTATGAATTCTGGGAGCCGGGAGAAAATCGGCCAACGATATTATGGACGCCGAACGAACAGGAGTTTCAGGTTCCAGCCCATACCGGGAATGAAGAACGGTCGTTTATTCCGTCGCAAATCACCGTGTTACCAATCCCGGAAAAAGTGGGCAGTGATATTGAATCATTGCCGATGCCGGAAGAAAAGGATTTCCGCGATTATATTCTGATCTTCCCGATCCCGAATATGCCTCCGGTATATGTGTATTTGAGTAAACCTAGAAATGGATTGCCTCAAGATGGACACGACTATCATCCAGCCCCAAAAACAGAGGAAATTACTGGGGTTTCTGGGTTACGGTCAGCTAAGAAAAAAACTCCAAAACAAAGCGGAGGTGGTAAACGAGATAGATGGATCGATAGCAAAGGCCGCCGAATTTATGAATGGGACTCTCAACATGGTGAATTGGAGGTTTACCGGGTAAGTGATGGTGAACACCTTTGCTCTGTAGATTATAAGACTGGGAAAGAGTTAAAATCTGCTGTCAAAGGACGAAACATTAAACAGTATTTGTGAGGTATATAATGGGATTGAAATTAAGATTGGAGTGGTTTAATAAACAAACAGAATTAGGGGAAGGGTGTGAGTATTCCAAGGATTTTGGAGATAATGCTGATGTTATGGCTAGTGGATTGGGAATATCAACAGAAGATAATATAAATAACGGCGGCTTTGATGTGGAATTTAAATGGGTGAGCGCTTTACAGCCTCACTTTTGTCATCAAATTGATTTATCAGCTTATGATTATCAAATCTCTTTTGATTATCGAGACTTGTGGTGAACAGAGATTCAGCGGATGGTGGGATAGTGAGCAACAAACCACTATCCGTGTTTGACAGAGTTTTTGTTCCACTGTACGGCATATTTTGAGTATGAATTTAATGATGGTCAATGTAGAAGTATTAATAAATAGTCTGGGTAAATCTTATCAAGAAATTTTTGATGAGGGATTAATTCTTTATAAAACTAAACCAAATGGTTTTCCGGGTGATGAGGTTATTTAATTATAAATGGTAAAAGATGAGGGCTAGCGTTTTATCGCGAGGGGAAGAATTTAAAAGAAATTACATTAACCCTATTAAAGCTTTTATATCAAGAACGGATTTAACTTAATAAATACAGCTTTTCAAAAGGAGAGTTAATTTTATTTAATCGAAAATCATAAACCATTAATAGAGAGTTTAAAAGAAACCCGCACGTAAAAAAATATTATCCGAACAGATGGGTATTAAAGCGTTTTCCCGCCATATCCGCAGAATGGGTGGCGGGAGAAAATCACTAACAGTAAATTACAAATTAATTGCCTTGAAAACAGCCTCTGTCAGACATGAAAGCTGCTCTGGTTGAATAATATAAGGTGGCATCAGATAAATCAGTTTACCAAATGGCCTTATCCAGACACCTTCAGAAACAAAATGGTGTTGTAACACCGCCATATTCACCGGTTGTTTCATCTCCACCACCCCAATGGCGCCTAATACCCGAACATCAGCCACTTTTGCATGTAATTTTAATGGCATCAACTCAGTGCTTAATTGGCTTTCAATCGATTTAATGCGCTGTTGCCAAGAGCTTTCTAGCAACAATTTCAAACTGGCTTCTGCTACGGCACACGCTAATGGGTTTCCCATAAACGTTGGACCGTGCATAAAACAGCCGGCTTCACCATTGCTGATCGTTTCGGCTACTTTACGGGTTGTCAGTGTTGCTGATAGCGTCATGTAGCCGCCAGTCAGCGCTTTTCCCACACATAAAATATCCGGTTCAATTTCAGCGTGTTCACAAGCAAACAATTTTCCTGTACGGCCAAAACCGGTGGCAATTTCATCGGCAATTAACAGAATCTGATGCTGCTCACAGAGCATTCTGACCTGGCGCAGATATTCAGGATGATAAATCCGCATTCCTCCGGCACCTTGTACAATCGGTTCCAGAATAACCGCGGCAATATCACTGGAATGCTGCTCCAGCAAAGTACGGAATGAAATGATATCCCGTTCATCCCAAAGAGAATCAAATCCACATTCAGGTGATTCGGCAAACAGATGTGGTGGCAGATAACCTTTGTAGAGATTATGCATCGAATTGTCGGGATCACAGACAGACATAGCACCGAACGTATCACCGTGATAACCGTGACGTAATGTCAGAATACGCTGACGTTTCTCACCTTTTGCCTGCCAGTATTGCAACGCCATTTTCAGGGCCACTTCCACCGCAACAGAACCTGAATCAGCCAGAAAGACGCACTCAAGCGATGGTGGCGTAATGTCCACTAATTGCCGGCAAAGTGCGATTGCGGATGGATGTGTAATTCCGCCAAACATGACATGGGACATTTTATCAATCTGAGTCTTAGCTGCCTGATTCAGTATCGGATGATTATATCCATGAATGGCAGACCACCATGAAGACATGCCATCTATCAGCTTACGGCCATCAGTAAGTTCCAGTTCCACACCAGAGGCACTGACAACAGGATAAACCGGAAGTGGTTTGGTCATAGAGGTATAAGGATGCCAGATATGGCGCAGATCAAATTCAATATCGGAAGAAGTCATAAGGCTATATGTAAACTAATTTATTTAAAATAGGTTGACAGTATAACGACATTATTTAAACTGACGAGACTTTTTTCACACTGGAGATGTCATTGTGACTGAACGTAAGCAATGGACAATTAAGCAGGCGCAAGAACTGTTTGATAAACCTTTTTTCGAATTATTATTTCAAGCACAACAGATTCACCGTATGTATTTTGACCCGCAGCAGGTACAGGTCAGTACATTACTTTCCATCAAAACGGGTGCTTGTCCGGAAGATTGCAAATATTGCCCGCAAAGCTCCCGCTATAAAACTGGTCTTGAAAAAGAGCGGTTGATGGAGGTGGAGAAAGTGATTGATTCTGCCCGTAAGGCTAAAAACGCAGGTTCAACACGTTTTTGTATGGGCGCCGCGTGGAAAAACCCTCATGAACGGGATATGCCTTATCTGGAAAAAATGGTTAAGGAAGTCAAAGCATTAGGGATGGAAACCTGCATGACGCTTGGCATGCTCGAGGGTTCACAAGCGCAGCGGTTGGCGGAAGCGGGATTAGATTACTACAACCACAACCTTGATACTTCACCGGAGTTTTATGGCAACATCATTACGACCCGGACCTATCAGGACCGGTTGGATACGCTTGATAAGGTGCGGGATGCGGGAATAAAAGTTTGCTCTGGTGGTATCGTCGGCTTGGGTGAAGAAATCCGTGATCGAGCTGCGTTATTGGTACAACTGGCAAACCTGCCAAAACCACCGGAAAGTGTCCCCATTAACATGCTGGTAAAAGTCAAAGGCACGCCGTTGGCTGATAACGAAGATGTAGACGCTTTTGATTTTATCCGCACGATCGCGGTTGCCAGGATCATGATGCCAGCTTCTCATGTCCGGTTATCCGCAGGTCGTGAACAGATGAATGAGCAGACGCAGGCAATGTGTTTTATGGCGGGCGCCAATTCTATTTTCTATGGTTGTAAGCTGTTGACTACGCCTAATCCTGGTGAAGATAAGGATTTACAACTGTTCCGTAAATTGGGTATTAACCCTCAACAGACTCAAACAGCATTCGGTGATAATCAGCAGCAACAGCACCTGGCAGAAGCCATCATCAATGCCGATAACGAACAATTTTATAATGCGGCATTATAATGGACTGGTCAGCGTATCTTTCCCGGCAATTGTCTGAGCGTCGGGACTCTTCTCTATGGCGTCAGCGGCAGGTTAATCAGAAATCAGATGGGCGTTTCCTGTATACCAATGAAGGCAAATATCTTAATTTTTCCAGTAATGATTACCTGGGGTTAAGCGCAAGTCCGGCAGTCATTTCCGCATGGCAGCAAGGGGCTGAACAATATGGTGTTGGCAGTGGGGGTTCAGGCCATATTACGGGTTATACAAACGCTCATCGGCAGTTGGAACAACAATTGGCTGGCTGGCTGGGTTATCCAAAAGCGTTGCTCTTTATTTCAGGATATTCTGCTAATCAGGGGGTAATTGCAGCGTTAATGACGAAAATGGATCGGATTATTGCCGATCGGCTGAGTCATGCTTCATTAATGGAAGCTGCTATGCATTCACCTGCTCAACTACGTCGTTTCCTCCATAATCAACCTGAATCACTTGCGGATTTACTGGCAAAACCTTGTGTTGGGAAAACACTGGTGATGACCGAGGGGGTGTTCAGTATGGATGGTGACTGCGCCCCGCTGGCCGATATTTATCAGCAAACCCGTGTTTCGGGTGGTTGGTTAATGGTGGATGATGCACATGGTATTGGGGTCTGTGGTGAACAGGGCCGGGGAAGTTGTTGGCAGCAGAAAGTAAAACCGGAGATTTTAATTGTCACTTTTGGCAAAGCGTTTGGGTTGAGTGGTGCGGCGGTACTTTGCGATGAGCAGACGGCGGAATATCTGATTCAGTACGCCCGTCATCTTATTTACAGCACTTCTATGCCTCCGGCGCAGGCACTGGCGATTTCTGAAGCGGTCCGGCAGATACAATCTGGTGATGAGCTGCGCCAACGGTTGCAGCAAAATATTGATGACTTCCGCCAGCAGGCACAGAAACTGCCATTCAACCTGACAGATTCAGTTACGGCGATTCAGCCATTGATTGTGAGTGATAATGAGTTGAGTGTGTCTTTATCTCACTATTTGCAACAAAAAGGAATTTGGGTTAAAGCGATTCGTCCTCCGACAGTACCGCCAGGCAGTGCCAGATTACGTATTACTCTGACGGCCAGCCATACGCAGCAAGATATTAATATATTGACGGAGGCGTTATATGGGTTCTGTAGCTGAATCTGTCGATAAGCAGGCTATTGCCGGAGCATTTGGGCGTGCTGCTGCTAATTATGATGTAGTAGCAAAATTACAGCAGCAAACGGGCGAATTCCTCATGCAACAAGCCAGTGGACATTCTGGCAGGTTAGTTTTGGATGCTGGTTGTGGTACCGGTTTTTTTAGTCACCGCTGGCGGCAACAAGGGAGGCAGGTTATCGCGCTTGATTTGGCATCGGGGATGTTAGCTCATGCCCGTGAAAGACAAGCAGCAGATTATTACCTGCAAGGAGATATTGAGCATTTAGGGCTTGCTGACAGCAGTGTTGATATCTGTTTCAGTAATTTGGTTGTTCAATGGTGCGATAATTTATCTTGTGTTTTAACCGAGCTTTATCGGGTAACCCGCCCTGGAGGATTGATTCTGTTTTCCACATTGGCCAAAGGTTCATTACATGAATTGCAGCAAGCCTGGAGTGCAGTTGATAACTATCAGCATATTAATCATTTTCTGCCACAGCCGATGATTAAGGATGCCTGTCAGGATTTCCGGCATCGTCTTATTAGTCAGGTTTACCGCCAACAATATCCGCATATATTGCCGCTATTGGGTTCCCTGAAAGGGATTGGGGCGACTCATCTTCATTGTGGACGACAGCAGGGGCTGATGACCCGTGGACGGTTGACTGCTTTGGAGCAGGCTTACCCACGGGAAGATAAACATTTACCTCTCAGTTATCAGGTTGTTTTTGGAGTGATTTATCGTGACTAAGCGCTGGTTTTTAACGGGTACAGATACCGAAGTAGGTAAAACAGTTGTCAGTTGTGCTTTGCTACAGGCTGCGACTAAAGCAGGATATAAAACAGCAGGTTATAAACCCGTCGCTTCCGGCAGTGAAATAACACCGGAAGGTGTCCGTAATGCGGATGCACTGGCATTATTGGCAAACAGTTCTTTGCCTTTACAATATGATGAAGTGAATCCGCTGGTATTTGTTGAAGCGACATCACCGCATATTGTTAGCGCTGATTTAAATCAACCTATTGATTTTTCTATTATGTCTGCGGGGCTGCATCATCTGGAAAAGAAAGCCGACTGGGTTTTAGTCGAAGGCGCGGGTGGTTGGCATACTCCTTTATCGGAATCGGCGACTTTTGCTGACTGGGTGATTAAAGAGCAATTACCGGTTATTCTGACCGTGGGTGTGAAACTTGGCTGTATTAATCATGCGATACTCACCGCAGAGGCTATCAGAGGTTCAGGATTATATTTCGCGGGTTGGATAGCGAATGAAGTTGAACCTGCAAGCCAGCGTCAGAAAGAATATCTGGCGACATTAAAACGCATGCTGCCTGCGCCTTTATTGGGGACTATTCCTCATTTAACGCAAGAATATCTTAATTATTCAGGTGAATATATAGATTTTAAATTACTGGTTAATTGAATTATTCGGAGAGCATAAATCTATGGGTAACTCACTCAAGCATTTGATTAAAAAGTTTAATTGCTTATTTTATCGCGAATTAAATAAAGTACCCCACGTTTTATGCTCTTCATTATCGATGGTTATGTGGATCTTGCGTCTGATGCAACACCGCCAATACTTCAATGCCAGTCGGAACTTCCCGGTAGTAAAATCAAAATAGCCAACCGCCAACCAACAGGTTGAAGTGGCCTGAGGGGATCTCACCCACAGGCTCTCATGCAACCGGACGTGAAGTAGAGTAGAGCGGCAGCGAGCAGTCACGAGAGCATAAAATCTATGGAGCACTTATGCTGCAATAGCCTCGGTCAAATAGTGATCCGTTTCTTCACATAATCTTATCCCCGGATACCCATGTTCAAATCGGGTTTTCAAATCATCATATAACCCTGCCGCGTTCCCCCTTATTATACTATCTTTACACAAAAAAACCATAAAAGGGGTTTTTGTGTAGATATGTAATTGGTATGATAGCCATCTATACACAAAAAAACCATATCAAGGGTATAGCTGTGGAGATAATGGAATGGATAGGATTACAGCAATTAACACATTAGATAAGTTCAGCAAAATGGGAAAACGTATTTTCCTTTTGCGGGATTTGGAAGTTATCTTTGCTGACGACCGCCCTCGGACATTGCAAAAATCTATTGATCGCCTCATCAATGCTGGACTGCTAGTCCGTATCACTAAAGGTGTTTATGCGTATGCGCGGGATGGTCTGGGGTCTTATCCGCTGGAGACAATTGCAATAAATATCCGTCGTGGCGAATACAATTACGTCAGCCTGGAATCGGCGTTGTCTCAGTATGGCCTGATTTCACAAATTCCTATCGACCGACTGACGATTATGTCTACTGGTAGGTCGGGAGAGTTTGAAACGCCGTGGGGAGTTATTGAGATCACCCACACCAGCAGGGAGCCAAGCGAAATTCTGAAAGGAACATTGGAAAACCGGGGGCCACTGCGCATCGCAAGAAAAGAAACCGCTCTTCGTGACTTGAAAAGAGTGGGAAGAAACATGCATCTGGTTCAAATGGAGGAATTTGCGCATGCCTGAGCACGTCAATTTTAACGCCCTTGTCGATGAGGTCATTACCCAAGATGGGCTTGCCAACATCAGGCCTGTAGTGGAGAAAGAGCTGCTGCACTATGACATTCTGTTTTGCCTCGCTAAAGACGGTTTGCTCAGGGAGATTACCTTTCAGGGCGGCACATCATTAAGACTCTGCTATAGTTCCAACCGATTCAGCGAAGATCTGGATTTTGCTGGTGGCCGTGACTTTTGTTCAGCGGACATGAGCAGGATTAAGGAGAGCGTGGAAAGTTACCTGGGGGCGCGTTATGGGATTGAAGTCACGGTGAAGGAACCAAATGAGCTTCGAAAGGAGCCGGAGTATGCCGATGTGAAAATCGATAAATGGCAAATCTCCGTCACAACAGCCCCGGAAAGAAGAGATTTACCAAAGCAACGCATCAAAATTGAGATCGCCAACGTTCCGGCATATACAAGAGATGCGCGTTCATTAAAGCGGAATTACTCCGTGCTGCCTGATGGCTACTCCGAAACCATCGTATCGGTCGAGACATTGGTTGAAATCATGGCGGATAAGTTGATTTCGTTCCCTGTGACAACATCTCACATTCGCCATCGCGATATGTGGGATTTGGTGTGGCTGAAACAGCAAGATGTTGAGCCCGATTTAGACCTGATCAAGAGCAAACTATCAGATTATCGTATTACTGATTTTTACAAACTCGTTCAGGCACGATTGGACTCTATCGACAGTCTTATTGCTTCCGGTAACTTCCAGACCGAAATGAAACGATTTATTCCCGCGCCCGTTTACAACAGAACTATCGGGCAGGATCCTTTTTTACACTATCTCACAACGATCCTAAAAGAATTGCTAACAACTGTGCAAAAAGGGTTGTACTCGTTGGGGACCCGTACCGTTCCATTCAAAATGTAACGATTAAACCTGTAAACATTCTTAGCCCGACGTATTCGGGCTTTTTTTCGTCACCTGATCCACCTGTAGGATAATCGTCATACCTAACACGCAATCACGCAAATCAGCATGAGGCATGGATAGGAACATCATCTTGTGCCAACTTCATTGATCGTGGATTTGACAAACGCTAAGGAAATAGGCTCTCCATATCAGTATATTTCTCCATAATTGGGGTTATTCTCAATGTAGGTAAATATTTCATCTATGTGTTAAGGTATACCTTCTATTTATACTTCAGCGAGTTTTTTATTAACCGTGGCATCTGTGGGTTGGTTTATATAACTCCTGAATATCTTTCTTACCAGATATATAGGGCCTACACCCAGAATAGAATAAACGACTTTAATGATAAATTGGGCAATAATCATTTCTTTTATGATATTGATACCGAGAACTCCATAAAAAGCAATTGAGCAGAATATTATACTGTCGAATGCCGAGGCGATGACCGTACTTGTTATTACTCTGAGGAAAAGATACTTTGAATTTGTAAGAGACTTTATTTTGCAAAGAAGATACGAATTTATATTCTCAGAGATAAAATAAGCAAGAGATGATGCCAGTAATACCGAGACGATACTATTAATTATCCCACTATAAGTGACACCAAACTCCCATCCGGGAACACCTGGCATCAATGCGGTTGCCCAAAGCCCCAGAACAAACAGTAAATTCGCTGCAAAGGAGATAATAATCGTTCTTCTTGCCAGACGTAACCCATAGAATTCGTTTAAAATATCGACCAGAAGGAAAGTTATTGGGTAAATAAAGACGCCGGGTGGAGTGACGATATTAATAATAGGGACATGAATGGGCTTCACGCCACATATTGTGGAGAAAATATAAATAACACTGAGTGCGACGCTGATGAGTAAATACGCTTGCCATGAACGCTCATGGCGATCCCCTAGCTCATAAGCTGTGACAATGTTGCTGTGGCTGTATAATTTCCGATATAGCGTACTGAGTTCATGCCTGCTCAGGTCTTCTGAAATATCACTATCAACCAGCTCTTTCAGCCCCATAGTAATGGTCTTGCCTGTCGCGAGTACCATGATATTTGCTGATAATTTACCGTACCTTGTAAATCCCAATAACTTAAATTTCTGGTTTGCTGTCATTTATAGCCTCTCTCCTACGATATAGCCTAAAAATTGAGCGTATTTAGGGTATCTTCTGTCTATGCTGTCATCATCTTTCTCTTGCCGGATAAAGAACCCGATTTCCTGAGAGTAGTACAGTAATGGGGTGTTAGTGACTAACGCGGGAGGACGTTTTATGATGATCACTTCTCCGGGTATAAACGTATCCCCTATTTCCGATTCAACTTTAATCGCCAACATATTTGACTCATCACCAAAGAAATAGGTCAATGGGTACTCGGTAACAAGCTGACCTATTTTTTTCCCGGAAACGGATAAAAATTCAGATTGTGGAATGATAGGGATGGCTGACGGGTTTTTATTACCTTCAATTGAAAGTGTTTCATTGAGGCGTTCTAATTGTTCAAGGTCATAATTTTCTATTTCCTCGCAGGAAACACCGAAAAAATCGGAGATCCGGAGGATGGTAGATTGTTGAACGTTATTAACTTGTCCTTCCAGAATTTTATAAATGGTAGTACGGGTTAAACCTGTTCGATTGGAAAAGGAACTCTTGGTTTCGCCACGGGTACGTATTAAATATTCTATATTCTTAATGATATTTGTTTTTCGCTGTGCATTAGACGTTTTCATAAAAATCCTTTATGTGAAAATTACTGCATAACTATATATTACTCAATAATATTGTCCAGTATGAGAAAGCCACTCATTGTAATAGTTTATTGATTTTACTTTAATATGTTATTTTTATGACTATTCATATTAGCACATCTTGTGTCAGAAGATGCGCATGGAGTTACATTTATATTTTAAAAATAAAAGTTAAATCATAGTATTAAGTGAGATGCATTATAAAGTTTACATAAAAATGAACTTTATGTTTCTTTTTATGTTGACTTTATGGGCTCCATTACAATAATGTTAAGTTGTGTTGATGTGTTTTCTGGCAGTTGGATAGCATCAACCAAAATATTATTCCTATTATAAATCCCTCGGGGAAGAGCTACTTCAACCTTCGAGTTTAAAAACTGGTTATTTCTTTTAGCACTAGGGAACCACCGTAAGATAAGGAAGTGAAATAAACATTAGGACTTAAATTAGTAAATTGATTAAATGGTAACACAGTTAAATCACCGGGAAATGACAATATAAAAAATGCTTGGGAACAGCAATAGATTAAAATTGTGGATGATAGGTACAAAGTAGGTCTTTCGATCGAAAATAGCCAGCAGAATATTGGACATTTTGTCAGGGCAGTGTAGATCTGATATTTTTGTATCTATCGTTTTTTTTAAAGCTCCCTAATGGGGCTTATCTTGTCGAATAGGGGAATGCTGATGTGAATTAATCTATTTATCAAGGATATACCTTATATCGTGGTTATAAAAATGAGTTTTATTCGTATCAATAAGGTCATTTTATTTTTTTGGTCAATGCTTATTAATATAACCAAAAATGCTATTGACGCTATTGAATCTACTGTTGCTGAAAACAGTAATGAATCTCATTATCGAAATGGAAATATTTACTTTATTTCTGCTCAGGTGAAAAATTATCAACATTTCCTCTTGTGTAAACGGGTTTGATATTGGAAAACTGTTTACCGGTCATTTCCTAATTGAATGAAAATTCTGATGTGTAGTTGGTATGGTTTGTTGCTGGTCAAAAAACAGTAAAAATTTTTACTGGTAGAGGATACCTCTTTTGTGGAATGATGCTGCAACATCATACAGCTAATAAGGTTTGTAGAGTTATCCACTATTCCTGTGGATAACCTTGTGTATTAGGCTTAGAAAAGTTGCGCAATGCAAGAAAATACGCGGCTTTCGTCAAGGTTGATGTTATTCTCGTCTTTGTTTTAATTTTCTTTAATATCAATAAGATAACTAAAATCAAGCCTTGTCTGGCCGGTGATGATGCCCTGTGTTGTCGCCTTTCAGTTGATCATATAAAAAATGAAAAAATCAAGGTGATTTTGGGGATAACGTGGTATTTATTTTTGATGTCAACGAATATTTAGTTAACAGGGAGGTGGTTTAAATTGAGCCGGTTTTTACAAAACTGACTTGAAGCTGGTTTTTTATCCAGTATTATAGACGGCTTAATGTTAGGAAAGTGAGATAGCTATGAGTAAGGTGTTCAAATTATGTTCTGACTTCCAACCTGGTGGTGATCAACCAGAGGCTATTCACCGATTGCAGGAAGGGTTGGAGGACGGGCTTGCCCACCAGACTCTGTTGGGCGTAACGGGGTCTGGTAAAACATTCACTATTGCTAATGTGATAGCGAATTTAAACCGGCCAACAATGGTACTTGCGCCAAACAAGACACTAGCAGCCCAACTTTACAGTGAAATGAAGGAATTTTTTCCAGAGAATGCAGTGGAGTATTTTGTTTCTTACTACGATTACTACCAACCTGAAGCTTATGTTCCCAGTTCCGATACTTTTATCGAGAAAGATGCTTCAGTCAATGAGCACATTGAACAAATGCGTTTGTCCGCCACAAAGGCTTTTCTGGAGCGGCGGGATGTCATCGTGGTTGCATCTGTATCGGCCATTTATGGTTTGGGTGATCCGGACAGTTACCTGAAAATGATGCTCCACCTGACCAATGGTATGATTATCGATCAACGTTCCATTCTGCGGCGTTTGGCTGAATTGCAATATACCCGTAATGATCAGGCATTTCAGCGGGGGACATTCAGGGTACGCGGTGAAGTGATTGATATCTTCCCGGCTGAATCTGATGAGCATGCTTTGCGTGTTGAGTTATTTGATGATGAGGTGGAACGGCTATCACTGTTTGATCCGCTGACGGGACAGATTGAATATCATGTTCCACGATATACTGTTTATCCGAAAACTCACTATGTGACTCCCCGTGAGCGTATTATTCAGGCAATGGAAGAGATTAAAGTTGAGCTTGAGGAGCGGCGCAAGGTACTGTTAGCAAATGGTAAGTTATTGGAAGAGCAGCGTATTACTCAGCGTACTCAGTTTGATTTGGAAATGATGAATGAATTGGGTTATTGCTCCGGTATTGAAAACTACTCCCGTTACCTCTCAGGGCGTGCAGAAGGAGAGCCGCCTCCGACACTGTTTGATTATCTCCCTGCTGATGGCCTGTTAGTGGTGGATGAATCACACGTGACAATCCCGCAAATCGGTGGGATGTACAGAGGGGATCGTTCCCGTAAAGAAACGTTGGTGGAATATGGTTTCCGTATGCCTTCCGCATTGGATAATCGTCCGCTGAGATTTGAAGAATTTGAAGCGCTGGCTCCACAGACAATTTATGTTTCGGCTACACCGGGTAAATATGAATTGGAAAAATCCGGTGGGGATGTTGTCGAACAGGTGGTGCGTCCTACTGGTTTACTTGATCCTGAAATAGAAGTTCGCCCAGTAACTACTCAGGTTGATGATTTACTGTCTGAAATCCGCATCCGGGCGGTGAAAAATGAGCGGGTGTTGGTTACTACGCTGACCAAGCGAATGGCGGAGGATTTAACTGAATATTTGGAAGAGCATGGTGAGCGGGTTCGCTATTTGCACTCAGATATTGATACTGTCGAACGTGTGGAAATTATTCGGGATCTTCGTTTAGGTGAGTTTGATGTATTAGTGGGTATTAACTTGCTGAGGGAAGGGCTGGACATGCCAGAGGTTTCTCTGGTGGCAATTCTTGATGCTGATAAAGAAGGTTTCCTGCGTTCTGAGCGTTCATTAATTCAAACAATTGGGCGTGCAGCTCGTAACTTGTATGGTAAGGCGATTCTTTATGGCGATAAGATCACTGATTCAATGGCGAAAGCGATTGGTGAGACAGAACGCCGTCGTGCGAAACAACAAGTATTTAATCAAGAGCACGGCATTATTCCAACAGGTCTGAATAAGAAGATCAGTGATATTCTGCAAATTGGTCAGCCTGCGGGTGGCAAAGGTAAGGGCAGAGGTAAGGTGGTTGCGCCGGAAGAATTCAGCAAGCTGTCCGCCAAAGAGCTGGAAAACAAAATCCGCGGGCTGGAAGCGAAAATGTACCAGCATGCGCAGGATCTTGAATTCGAGCAAGCGGCGAGTGTTCGGGATCAGGTTCAGGCATTGCGTGAGCAATTTATTGCCAATTCTTAATTAACCAAGGTTTTGCAGGGTATTTTCTAACGCCTGATGCAGTAATTCACGGTCGTGGCGGTAGGGAATATCCTGTGCTTCCAGTATTTGTTGAGTAATAATCCGGTCGCTAAGTTCGCTGATATCTGTACAGGGGCCAACAATGACCGCGTTGATTATCCGGCAGCCAATTTTGTTTTCCATTATTTCCAATTTATCTTTCAGTGTTAATCCAGCGGCGGCGGTACTTAATTCTTTCCCAAGATTACCGATATAAATCATACTGGCGTTGCTGCGGCGCAGTGCCTGAGTTAAATCTTCAAGTAAAAGTAATGGCATCAGACTGGTAAAGAAGCTTCCAGGCCCGATAATAATCAGGTCCGCCTGAGTGATAGCATCCAGCGCCTCTTTTGTCGCCATAGCTGGAGGGTAAATCATCAACTCCTGTGGAATACAATGCAACTGATCAATATTGACTTCGCCATAGATGGTATTGCCTTGATCATCTACTGCCATCAGGTCAACTGGCTGTTCAGACATGGGAATAAGATGAGAATTCACTTTCAGCAGGCTGCGGATTAAATTAATCGCTTCAAGAGGTCTGACACTCAGATGATCCAACGCTTTAAGCATCAGATTACCCAGGTTATGACCTGCCAGTTCTCCATTACCACCGAAACGGTATTCAAACATTGCTGATGCAACGCTGGGTTCGGTAATGAGCTGATTTAAACAATTGCGGGTATCTCCCCAGGCAATACCGCCTTCAGAGCGCCGGATCCTGCCGGTTGAGCCGCCATTATCTGTCGTGGTGACAATACCTGTCAGGCGAGAGCCTAATGATGAAAGAGAGGACATAACGCGCCCAAGGCCATGGCCTCCACCGAGGGCAACTACCCGATCTAAATCGGCTAATGTGCGGTTTCGCATAGAATTCCTGTTGCTGACTGAACTTATATTGACCGAGTAATTTTAGCGTAATTTATTATAAAACACGATTAACCGGACAGGTGCCGTGATTTGGCGCAATATTTTAATTAATCAACACCAATAGAACTGTCTGCTATTTGTTCTGACATTGGCTAAGTCATTGTATATTAAATTATATAACGAAAGTGGATGTTCGCATTTTTCTTGCTTAAGCGCTAGAATTGACATTGAGAATGTCGTTTTGCATTAAACCATAGATATTGAAATTAACTCCTAGCCTCTGCGTCTAAGTCACCGTTTTACACAGCGATATGATGCTTTGGCCGTGACCACTGAGTCACCAGGATGTAGGGCAGAAATGCTTGCATCTCCCATATTTGGAAAGGTGTTATTGTGGAACAACTCGTAGATGCTTTTGCCCGTAAATTTTATTATTTAAGGCTGTCAATTACCGATGTCTGTAATTTCCGGTGTACGTATTGCCTGCCGGATGGTTATAAACCCCGCGGGCATCACTCCTTTTTGACATTACCTGAAATCCGTCTTGTTGGTCGGGCGTTTGCCGATCTTGGTACAGAGAAAATCCGTTTGACGGGGGGTGAGCCGACCATGCGCCGTGATTTCACGGATATTATTTCTGTTATCCGTGAAAATAAGTTAATCAGAACCCTTGCTGTAACCACCAATGGCTATCGGATGGAACGGAATGTTGCCGAATGGAAGGCGGCAGGTTTAACCGCAGTGAATGTCAGTATGGACTCGCTTGATCCCCGTCAGTTTCATGCTATTACCGGACAGGGCAAATTCTTTCAGGTGATACGTGGTATTGATGCGGCATTTGAAGCGGGTTTCAGTAAAGTGAAAGTCAACGTGGTGCTGATGAAAAACGTCAATGACATCAGCTTGCCGGCTTTCCTGTACTGGATAAAAGATCGTCCTATTCAATTGAGATTCATTGAATTGATGGAAACTGGTGATGGCGGTGAAATGTTTCGCAAATACCACATTTCTGGTGAAACTATCCGGGAACGCTTGCTGTACGACGGCTGGCATCAGCTTCAACGCTCACGCAGTGATGGTCCGGCACAAGTTTTTAGCCATCCTGATTATCAAGGGGAAATCGGTCTGATTATGCCTTATGAGAAAGATTTCTGCCGGAGTTGTAATCGCTTACGTGTTTCCGCAATAGGTAATCTTCACTTATGCCTGTTTGGCGAACAAGGGATACCACTGCGTGATTTGTTATCGAGTGAAGAGCAACTCAATGATTTGAAATTGCGTATTCAGGGGGGGCTGCGTCATAAACGGGAAACCCATTTCCTTCATCAGGGGGACAGCGGTATCACCCCAAATCTTTCTGTCATCGGCGGTTAATTTACTGCCCGGTATTGTTGTTTTTTTAGGAGCAAAGAATGTCTCAATTGACCCACATTAATTCTACTGGTGAAGCCCATATGGTTGATATCTCTGCTAAAGCCGAAACAGAACGTGAGGCGCGGGCAGAGGCTTTTATTGAAATGATGCCGGAAACACTGGCAATGATCATTGATGGCAGCCATCACAAAGGTGATGTGTTTGCAACCGCCCGGATTGCGGGTATTCAGGCGGCGAAGCGCACATGGGAATTAATTCCGCTTTGTCATCCATTACAGCTAACGAAAGTCGAAGTTCAGCTGGAAGCGCAGACAGAATATAACCGGGTGAGAATTGAATCCTGCTGCTGTCTGACAGGAAGAACCGGCGTTGAAATGGAGGCGCTGACAGCGGCATCCGTCGCGGCGCTGACTATTTATGATATGTGTAAAGCCGTACAGAAAGATATGGTCATTGGGCCGGTTCGTTTGCTGGAGAAACGGGGTGGGCGATTAGGGCATTTTAAGGTGGAAGAATGATTAAAGTACTCTTTTTTGCTCAAGTACGTGAACTGGTCGGTACTGATTCACTGGATCTGGATAATCATTACCCAACCGTTGATGGCTTGAGAAAGGCATTAATATTAAAAGGTGAGCGTTGGGCTATGGCGCTGGAAGATGGAAAACTCCTGTCAGCAGTAAACCAAACTTTTGTTCATAGTGGGCATCCATTACAGGATGGTGATGAAGTGGCTTTTTTCCCGCCGGTGACTGGGGGGTGATTAATGGAAAACACGCGCATTTTTGTTGGCCCGGAAAATTTCAGTATGGGGGATGAGTACCAATGGCTTTCTCAATGTGATGAGGATGGCGCTATCGTCACTTTCACGGGTAAAGTCCGTAATCATAATCTGGGTGATAGTGTGGGAGCATTGAGGTTAGAACACTATCCCGGAATGACGGAAAAAGCATTACAGAATATTGTCACCGAAGCGCGCAATCGTTGGTCATTGCAGAGAATCAGTGTTATCCATCGGGTAGGCATGCTCCATCCCGGTGATGAAATTGTATTTGTCGGTGTTACCAGCGCTCATCGCAGTATGGCTTTTAACGCGGCTGAATTTATTATCGATTATTTGAAAACAAAGGCACCTTTCTGGAAAAAAGAGTTCTTGTCTGAAGGTGAACGTTGGGTTGAATCCCGCGAGAGTGATCAAGAAGCTACGAAACGCTGGTTGTGAAGGTATTTTCTATTTCTGCGAAACGCTTCGAAAACTGATTAGATAGATGAACGGCTATACAAGTAATTATTGAATGGTTAATTGTTTTGATTATATTCTGTGATAATGTATAAAACTTGAGTGGGTTGTTGATATTAAAACAGCCCGAATTTCTAAACACTGTCATAGAAGGTAAGCGCCATGGATCGTTATCCACGCTCAAATGGTTCTATAATCCAGCAGGCTGGAACCGGCCTGCAAACTTATATGGCCCAAGTTTATGGTTGGATGACTTGTGGCCTGTTGTTAACGGCGTTTGTGGCTTGGTATGCGTCACAAAGTCACGCTGTTGTTGCATTTATTTTCTCAAACTCAATTGTTTTCTATGGGCTGATTATTGCTCAATTGGGACTGGTTTTCGTTCTTTCCGGTTTGATTAACCGTATGAACGGTTCATTAGCGACAGGGTTGTTTATGCTGTATTCAGCTCTGACCGGGCTGACGCTTTCCAGTATTTTCATCGTATACACCGGTGGTTCCATTGCGACGACTTTTGTCGTGACCGCAGGCATGTTTGGTGCACTGAGTTTTTACGGCTATACCACCAAGCGTAGTCTGAGTGGCCTTGGCAGCTTCTTGTTTATGGGGCTTATCGGCATCATTCTGGCTTCTCTGGTTAACTATTGGTTAAAGAGTGAAACGTTGATGTGGGCGATAACCTACATTGGTGTGGTTATTTTTGCGGGCCTGACCGCTTATGACACTCAGAAACTGAAAGAGATGGGTGAAGAGCTGGATGTGAATGATAAAGAGAGTCTGCGTAAATTTTCTATTGTCGGCGCGCTGACCCTGTATCTGGACTTCATTAATATGTTCTTGATGCTGCTGCGTATTTTTGGTGATCGTCGTTAATTGATATCTTCAGTGTAGTTAAATAACTTTAGCTACACTGAGTTTTAGATTTATTTTCTAATAACAAAGAATTATATCGCTTTATTGGTCTAAAAATTCACAATTATATTTTTGTGAATTGTGTTGACGCTTATATCAAAAAGAGTGTTTGTTGAATTAATAATATCTGAATAACAAGAGTAGTTATTCTTTATGCTTAGTGATTCTCTTAAATTCATTTAGTTGTTGATGGAGAGAAACGTCTATGAAGCATGTTTTGATTGTGGATTAATCCCACGTAATTCATATTTACTGAGGTATCATTATTGCAAATATAATAATATTTTTTTATTATTAAACAAGTAATATAATTACAATGGCTAATATAGATTTTAATGTAAATTATTTGTGATTAATTGATTTCTGATTTTTTTTCATGAGAATATAAATTACTATAAAGGTAAATTTTATTACATAGGAGCCATGATTCACGATATTCTCACAAGAGAATTCAATGTAATTTATTACATGAATAATAATAAATTTATAAATTATAAGAAAGTTATTAGCATCTCAGAAAATGATTGGGAAAATGCAGAAAATAATAAGATGTCAGGCTTAGATGTGAAAATATCTGGTATAAATTATATGACAGACCAATATGGTAGAGATTTTCATCATTTCTGTACTATACCCTATAGATTTCAAGATGCATCGCGACGGCAAGGGAGCGAATCCCCGGGAGCATAGCGAACTATGTGACAGGGGTGAGCGAGTGCAGCCAACAAAGAGGCAACTTGAAAGATAACGGGTATACATCATATCTTGGTCTGGATTATCATAACGATATATTAAATGGTGCTATAGACGCGATAAAAGAAACAGGGTCACTTCGTATACCTAACTCGAAGAACAGGTGTAAACTTTCCATCTTGGAAAATTATGAACAGGAATTGTCAGCGTTATTTAATGCCGAATGTTTAAGTACATTATCATGTAGTTCTGCAAGTTCAGGTATATTGCCTTTACTTGCATCGGGTGTTTTCACTGGAAACGTAAACCCGGTTATGGTATTTGACAAATATTCTCATTATTCTATGAATCATTTAAAACCGTCATGCGCTGATGAAACAGATGTGATAACAATCCCACATAATGATATGGGTTATCTTGAAGATATATGTAAAAGACATAAGAAAGTGGTTTATGTGGCAGATGGTCTATACAGTATGGGTGGTGTTGCTGACATAGGTTCAATAATGTATTTAAAAGAACGGTATGGGTTATTCACCTACTTGGATGATTCACATGCTTTATCTGCTATAGGAGATAAAGGTCGTGGATATATACCCGTGATTATTGAAACTGCTTGATTTTCCCCAAACTAAGGCTCATGGTATCCGTCATGAAAATATTCATTACCGATGAACAGAAAGCCGAACTCGAACACCTTCACACACCTGCCGTGATAAGAGGGAATGTGATCGCATCAAAGCGGTTCTGCTGGCCTCTGAGGGCTGGAGTTCTGTCATTCGCTCAGGCCCTGCGTCTGCATGAAACAACGGTTAATCGTCATATCAGCGATGACCTTAATCACCGCAAACTGAAGCCCGAAAATGGCGGCTCTCAGAGCTACCTCAGCGAAACACAGACGCAGGAACTTATCGCTTATCTGACCGCGTATCTTCTGCCCACCACACAGGCGGTTATCCGCCTTGTCGAAGAACGGTGGGATATCAGTTACACCGTTCCCCGGCATCAATAGCCCATCCTGTTCATTGATGGCGTTCATCCCACGCAGGGGACGAAACTCGCTTATGGCTGGATACGCAAAGGCCAGAAAACCGCAGTGAAAACCACGGGAAGCCGTACTCGTCTGAATCTGATGGGGGCTCTGAATCTGGCCGATATCAGCAAAACCGTGGTACGCGAATATGATCGTATCGACAGTTATCACATCGCAGAATTTTTCATTGCCCTGCGTGAAACCTATCCGCTCAGTCAGAAGGTTCATATTATCCTTGACGGAGCCGGTTATCACCGGAGTGAGTTAGTGAAAGACTGGGCTTATGTGATGAATATTGAGCTTCATGACTTACCCCCCTACAGCCCGAATCTGAACCCGATAGAAAGGCTGTGGAAAGTGATGAATGAACAAGTCAGAAATAATCGTTACTTCGCCTCGACGGCCTTGTTCAGGCAGGCGATACATCACTTTTTTACGGAAATATTACCGGAACTTGCCGGGAACCTGTCGTGCCGTATTAATGACAACTTCCAGGTTCTGAATCCTGCATCTTCAAGTTAAGTGGGTATAACTTATTACGAAACCCCTATTATATCATGCAAATAACCCACTTCGGGTGGGTTTTTTATGACGTCAATTATGGCTTATGTTGATGTACCAATGAGAACAGTCCGGATGCACGGACCTTTAATTAAACATTTCGGCAAAGAATTTAAATATAAAGCATTGGATGTGAAGAAAGCAATTGATGCTATGCGTTGTTTATTGCCAGGTTTTGAAAAATATATGTTAGAAGCTCACAAAAAAGGGCTGACATTCGCTATTTTTGTGGGGGGCAAAAATATCAGCAAAGATGAACTGGATATGACGAAGGGCACTGATGATATCCACATTTTACCCGTGATCATTGGTAGTAAACGAGGTGGATTGTTTCAAACAATATTGGGAGCCGCTTTGCTAGCTGTTTCAATTTGGAACCCTACATTTTTGGGAATGTTTGCAGCGTTTGCCCAAGGTATGGGTATGGTAGGCGCATCAATGGCTTTAGGCGGTGTTATTCAGATGCTTTCCCCACAAATGCCAGGGCTAAGAATGCGTGAATCCCCGGATAATAAGCCGAGCTATGCTTTCGGTGGACCAGTCAACACGACTGCGCAGGGTAATCCGGTTGCCGTACTGTACGGAACCTGCGAAATCGGTGGCGCAATCATTTCCGCTGGGATTTATACCGAAGATCAGCAGTAAATCGCAAGCTAGGGATGGTTTAAATAATCACCTTTTCTTACATTATTGTGTGAGTTATTATTAATCAGTAGCAAACATTGAAAGTATCTTCCATACTAGAAGTTAGGTCTAAAGGAAGCATTCTAGGGGGTGTGAGCTGGCCCATAAAATATACTCCAACTAGTTGATATAAATAGGGTAATACCCTGTGAGCTGAGAAATGGATAATACTATAGCAAAAATATTCATTCCTAGCCCATTCTAACCCCAAGCCAAGGATGGCTTACTGTAACACTATGATGTCTGATGTTTTTTACAACTTGGCTTCATCATGATAAACATTGTGCTTAAAATGCTTATTTATAATGAGCTTACATCTTCTTCGTTTTTTCGTTCCTCACTTTTCGTCTAATTTCGAACTTGCTTTTCTGGGAAATGGATTTGCTTAGTTAATACTAAACGTATTACACTTATTTCTATACGGTCTGTATAGATCTGGTTGCTTGGTACAGAGGAGAAGAAAAATGAGATTACGTTGCATGGCTTATCGTCAAGATGGGATGTATGTGGCTGCCTGTTTGGATTTTTCTTTGGCTGCACAGGGTGACAATATAGAAGAAGCAATAAATAAGCTCGAAGCCCAGATTGAGGATTATCTTGAAGAAGTGAGGGCGGAGCCTCAGTACGCCAAACAAATGTTAAGCCGAAAAGCACCACTATCTATGTGGTTCAAATATTGGCGGATTGCCTTTAGAATTTTCATGAACAAAAAAGACAGTGGTATGGCTAAAGTTTTTAATGAACAGTGTGAACCCGCTTGATGTAGGGTGATATCATGTTTTTTAAAAAATTAACGCCGTTGAAATACGCCGAAGTCATTAAAGGACTTACCGCGCTTGGTTTTGAGATGAAGCCTAAAAAGGGGACTTCTCACGAGCAATGGATCAAGAAAACTGAGAACGGAAAATGGCTAGTCACGGTTGATAAACACCACGCACCGTTCTCAAGAGACCTGATAAAATCAATGGCGAAACAAGCTGGTATCAGTACTAAAGAGTTTCATTCATTATGCAAGGGTGTGATCAGCGCTGAACAAGTTCATGCTGAGAATTCATCAGAATAAGCAATTTTAAGTTTTATACCTACCAATCCTAGCCGCTTAATTGCGGTTTTTTTGTATTTAACCTCAGCTTTGCTTAAGGATAGCGATTTCAGAATCATGTAAATTTAAGCTCGGTTTTTTCGGTTGGAATGGATATGCAATTAAGCCCGATACGACCTCCAACAAAAAGCCGACTATACTCCGATGTCGTGAATGTTCTATCTGAGAAATATTTTTCAATGGGTCATTCACGGTCTCTATCAAAAAACGCTTTCTTAACATAATCTTATCCCAAAGCGATAAAAACTTGGTTTTCCTATTGCGACGAACACGTGTGATAAGTGTTATCCCTTCTGCCTCCAGTTCATCACTTAAAGCTTGTGATAAATACCCTTTGTCGCCATACAGATGTCCTGTTAATCCTTTTACCCATTCCTTAACCGGATGGCGAGCATCTGTATTTCCCCGCGTTAATTTGACAGACAAACGCTCCCCACACTCATTAATGACCAAATGAAGTTTAAAACCATAAAACCACCCCATACTGGTTTTCCCCCGTTGTGCTACCCGCTCAAAAACCTTATTTCGGGGAATACGAAGATTATGACAAACGGCGATTTTGGTGGAGTCGATAAAAGCCATGCCTTGTGATTTTTCTTTGCGTGAAGAAAGAAAAGCGCACAACGGGATAATCGCTCTTTTCTTCAAGGTTATTATTCGGTTGTCACTGACCAGATGGGGGAAATCAGCCTTAAGATACTGTTGCACATGCTCAATATAAAACGCTTTGAAATGACGATAGTGGCTCATGTGAAATAAAATAAGGAGCGTCATGATTTCACTCAGTGACAGGGAAGCGGCGCGATGGCGTTTAAGCAGGTTATTCTCGATGAGCTGTTGTTCCCAAAGCGGAATAAATTTTTGGTAAAAATCATCGACGCAGCAGTCAAGTTCTTCTAAAGTCACCATAGCCTGAGGATCTCCACGATTTTGTTTTCTATACAAAAACTTTGATCGTGCCTCAGGCTCTTAGTTCCTTTTTTCTTTCCTTTCTTAAGCAGAGTTCAGGTTAATCAGATAGAGTCTTAAGCGTGTACATAGCGTCAAAATCAGATTTATCCGTGCGTCAATTAATGACCAAAATGAAGATTTACTGTGAAAATCGGTGGTGAGGTGAAATTGTGAGCGACCTGAGGTGTCGAAATAAATTGAAAGCCGGGTGACCGGCTTAATGGTGTAAAATCAATTGCTATACCCCATATCGGGTGCTATTTTTGTTTGTACACATGTGTGTGCATATATTTTTATTTTGTGATTTATTTGTGTTTAACATATTGTTTTTATTTGATATTTTAGGCTATTTTACGTCTAAATAACCAATAGGCAAGATTACCGGTTGTGATAGTGATTGCCAGAAGGGGCAACAGGCTTCTCCAGATAACAGTGAAATCAGCATCTTTAAGATAAATCTGCTTGGTTATGTCATTAAAATGCCAGATAGGATTAATCCAGGTGAGATCTTGTAACCATCCCGGCATATTTTCAACCGGAGAAATATAACCGGAGATCAAGATGGCAGGCATGATAAAGACAAATACACCAATAAATGCCTGTTGCTGAGTGTAACAAAGAGAAGAGATTAATAAGCCAAATCCCACCAGCGATAAGCTGTATATCAACATGGATAAATAGAACAGCGGCAGTGAGCCAGAAAATGGGATTTGATAGCAAAATATACCGATAGCCAACACTAAAGTTGCTTGGAAAGTAGCCACGACTACAGCAGGAACCGCTTTGCCAATGAAAATTTGCCAGGTGGTCATAGGTGAAACCAGTAACTGGTCCAGCGTTCCTTGTTCCCTTTCACGGGCGATTGACAATGCCGTGACCGTTAATATTCCGACCGTGGTAATCAGTGCAACCAGAGAAGGCACGACAAACCATTTATAATCCAGATTGGGGTTATACCAGTTGCGGATCACCAACTCACTGTTATTGGCTTTCGGCATATTACTCATTAGCTCTTGTTGATAGCTCAGGACAATTTCCTGGATATAGCCGGCAGCAATTTGAGCACTGTTAGAATTACGGCCATCCAGCAGTACTTGAAGAGAAACGGGATCATGGCTGGCAATTTTAGCACTGAAACCTTGTGGGAAGCGAACCAGTAATAAGGCTTTTTGGTGATCGATGATTGGCTGTATCTCTTGTGAATGGGTCAACAATATCACGTCAGGAAATGCTTTTGATTTTGCCAGCCGTTGAGTCAGCTCGATAGAGGCTTTGCCTTTGTCTTCATCAAAAATAGCAATGGTCGCGTTAGTAACATCAAGCGTTGCTGATAGTGGAAATAGGATCATCTGAAAGATAACTGGCATCACTAATATGGCCCGTGTCTGCGGATCTCTGAGTAGAGACTGTAATTCTTTAATAATCAGTGTGTAAAGACGATAAAACATGGTAATTCCTTCTTAATCCAGGCGCCGCGGGGTTTTCCATGCAGTCAGACCAATAAACAAAATCGCGGAGGCAATCAGCAGTAACAGGTTTATCATTAATACCGTACTGATATTTCCAGCCAGAAAAAGCGTGTGCAGGCTACTGACAAAATAACGGGCAGGAATGAAATAGGTCACTACCTGAATAAACGCAGGCATGCTGTTTATTTCAAAAATAAAGCCAGAAAGCATGATTGCAGGCAGAAAGGCGACATTCAACGCTATCATTGCCGCATTAAATTGGTTGCGTGTAATGGTGGAGATTAAAAGCCCGATACCCAGGGCAGTAGCCAGGTAGAGACTGGTGATCGCAGACAATATCCATAGCGAGCCTCGATAGGGGACGTCCAGCACAAATACAGCCACCAGCATACAGAGTAGCATGGCGAAAGACCCAAGTACCTGATAAGGCAGAAGCTTGGAAAGCAGTAATTCGGTACGAGTAATTTGGGTGGAAAGCAGGGCTTCCATCGTACCGCGCTCCCATTCACGGGCAACAACCAATGATGTCAGAATGGCGCCAACGACAGTGATGATAATGGTTATTGCGCCAGGAATGATGAAATGCTGGCTGATGGCTGCCGGATTGAACCAATAACGGATTTGCATATCAATCAATGGATTAGCCGGGTTTCCCTGATCCTGCCCCCTTTGTTGCAACCAAATCTGCCATACGCCTTTGGCGTAAATTTGTACAAAGCTTGCGGTATTCGGTTCACTGCCGTCAGTGATGACTTGAATTTGTGCTTTACCATCAGAGCGGGCAAGTTGAGCATCGAAATTCACAGGAATGACAATCAGCCCACGTATTTCTCCTGATTGCATCATATTAATTAATTGCTGACGGTTATCGCTGATTTTAGGCTCAATATAGGGCGAACCGGCAAAAGCCTGTATTAACTCGCGGGCATCTTCACTTTGTTGTTCCACCAGAATACCAATACGGACGGTGCTGGAGTCGAGATTAATGCCGTATCCGAAGATAAATAGCAGAATCAGTGGAATGACAATAGAAATTAACCCACTGGTGGGATCACGTAAGATCTGTTTTGTCTCTTTGATACAAAGTGCTTTCAGTCGCCACCAGGAGAAGCGGACGGCCTTCTGTGGAGCGTGCTGCTTTGGGGGGGTCATTGCGGCTCCTCATCGTAATTAACGACCAGATCAATAAATGCCTGCTCCATTGATGGATCAGGGTTTTCATCAGTAGCGACCAATTGCTTCAAATCATCCGGTGTGCCAGCGGCAATCAGTTTACCGCGAAATACCAGCCCTATCCGGTCACAATATTCTGCTTCATCCATAAAGTGGGTGGTCACCATAACGGTGACGCCTTTATTGACCATGCCATTGATATGTAACCAGAATTCACGTCGTATTTGCGGATCGACACCCGAAGTCGGCTCATCCAGAAACAGAATATCGGGTTCATGCATCAGTGAGCAGGAAAGGGCAAGGCGTTGTTTATATCCCAATGGCAATTCGTCGGTTGTCTGATGTAAAACAGATTTGAGATTGAAGGCTTCGACCATTCCGTCAATTTTCTCTTTTTGTCTGCACCCTTGCAGGCCATAAATGCCCGAAAAGAATTTCAGGTTCTGTTCAACCGTCAAGTTACCGTATAGTGAAAATTTTTGCGCCATATAACCCAGATGCTGACGGGCTTTCCCGGAACTGGTCTTCAAATCCATCCCCAATACCAGCGCCTTACCCTCAGTCGGCACCATGAGTCCGCACATCATTTTAAACGTCGTAGATTTACCGGCACCGTTAGGCCCAAGCAGGCCAAAGATTTCTCCGCGTTTCACCTGAAAATCAACATGATCAGTGGCAGCAAAATCACCAAATTTCTTGGTTAAATCCTGTGCTTCAATCACCGTTTCTGTGGGATTAGCTTCAATCTGTGGCATGATTTCTGCCAGTTCCGAGTGGCGGGCAGGCTCACCGCCGAGTAAATCAATAAAAGCATCTTCAAAACGGGGAGCCGCTGTAATGATTTCAGCATCAGGCAGTGCAAGCTGATTAAGCAGGTCTTGCGGCAGGACATCAGGTTTAAGAATAAGACGGATATATTTTCCCTGAATCACGCCATCGGTTACTTGTGGCAAAGTAAGAGCACATTGCAACGTTTTTCTGCGGGAATTCTGTTTGGCGTCAAGTAGGAAAGAACGTCCGGACATTGTTTGGGTCAGTTTCTGTGGTTGCCCGTTATAGAGCAGTTTTCCCTGGTTGAGTAACAGGACATCGCGGCACCGTTCAGCTTCATCCAAATAGGAAGTACTCCAGAGGATAAGCATGCCATCATCTGCCAGTTCGTGAACCATCCGCCAGAGTTCGCGGCGGGCTATCGGATCAACACCCACTCCGGGTTCGTCCAGGAGCAGAACTTTGGGCTTGCCGAGCAGAGTACAGGCCAGCCCCAGTTTTTGCTTCATGCCGCCTGAAAGCTTGCCCGCCAGTCGTCCGGTAAAATGGGTCAGGTCAGTAAAAGTGAGCAATTGCTCATAGGTTTTTTTACGTTCGTCACCCAATACACCGCGCAGATCCGCATACAAATTCAGGTTTTCTAAAACCGTCAGATCTTCATACAGGCCAAATTTTTGGGGCATATAGCCCAGTTCAAAGCGCACTTGTACACCATGTTTAATCGGATCAAGCCCCATTATTTCAATAGAACCACTATCTGGTTTCAATAAGCCAGCCAACATGCGTATCAGCGTGGTTTTTCCTGCCCCATCCGGTCCCACAAGTCCGGTAACTGAACCACCGTAGATCTCTGCGGTCAAGCTGGATACCGCAGGATTATTCAGGCCAGGAAAAGTTTTCTCTACTTTTTCTAACCTGATCGTATATGCAGAGCTGTCCATCACAGTCCCTTATGCGTCTGAATCAGAAAAATGCAGGGTAACCGGCATACCTTGACGCAGGGAATCATCCGGGTCAGTAACGATAATGCGTAACCGATAGACCAGATCAGTGCGCAGATCAGGTGTCTCTACATTCTTTGGTGTAAATTCGGCTGTTGGTGAAATAAAGCCAATTTTACCGTGATAGGGCTGGTCTTTACGGCCGTCAGTGTAGAGTAAAATTTCACGTCCTGGGGTTGCTTGTCCAAGATGGCTTTCACTGATATAGGTTCTTACCCAAACGGGATGGGTCAGAGAAAGGGTAAACACGGTATTGCCCGCTGCCAGCATGGTGCCCGGTTCAATGGCGCGGGTCAGGATAGTACCGGATGAGGGGGAAGTCAGGTGAGTATCTCGTAAGTCCAGTTCAGACTGAGCAACAGCCGCTTCGGCTTGAGCAAGCTGGCCTTTGGCTTCTGCAATTTCTTCTTTACGGTAGCCGGTTTCGAACTGGTTCAGTTTATCTTTCGCTGCTTGTAAAGCAGCCAGAGCTTGATTGCGATTAGTTTTGGCATTGTCCAGTTCGTTGGCCGAAATCATTTTACTTTGCCACAAACCTTGCTGGCGTTTGAGGAAACTATCAGCAAAATGCCAGGCAGCTTCACGTTGCGTTACTTCTGAACGTACTTGCGCAATTTCTTCTGTGCGATAACCCTCTTCCATCATAGCCAGGCGTGCTTTAGCACTATCGCGTGTGGCTTGCGCTTTATTGAGCGCGTTAATAAATGGTGCATTGTCCAGCTGACCGATCACCTGATTAGCATTGATAACATCACCTTCATCAGCTTGCAGGTTGGCAAGTTTGCCACCAACCCGGAAGCTGAGATTGACAGTGCGTATATCTACGTTGCCGTAGAGTGTCAGCGTTTTATCATTTTTATCTTGATAATAGTAACTTCCTAAAATAGCGCCAAGAATAGCAGCGACAACCAATATCGTGAGGGCGAGTTTCTTGTTGTTCATGATCTTCCTTATTCTTTTATTTATTTGAATTATATTTTTTCAGTCCATTCAGTAATAAATCAATATGCTGGATGAGGATCTGATCAATTAATTTATATTCTTCTGGCCCGATATTATTCCAGCCTGTCTGACGTAATAAGGTTTCCCGCGCCATTCGGAAAGAGAGAATTTCACCCATCAGAGCGTGAGTATGGAGCATGGTGGAAAGTTGATGTTCACTAGCACCGATATAGCAGGCGATCAGTTTATTTAATCTGTTGTGGAGAGGCGCCAGAGCTTGCTCATGGATGAGAGTATAAGCATCAGTGGGCGCGAGTTGCTCTCTGGCCATGATCCGGCTGATATTAATGCTCTCTTTTTCAATCATCAGGCGGTTAACGCCAAGAAATCCTTCGTGAATCATCCGCAATATATTGTCTGGTGAATAAGGTGCTGATGATGAAAAAAAATCATCAATCTCTTTAAAAAGATGAGTGAACTCAGTTTTGATTGTGTCAGTAATATACTGAGCAACTGCCTGATAGAGCCCTTCTTTAGAACCGAAATAGTAAGCTATAGCTGCAATATTCTGTTGGGCGCGCAATGCGATTTCTCTGGTTGTCGCGCCGGTTAATCCGGATTTACCGAAAATCTCAAGAGCGGCTTCGAGTAGCTGTTGTTTGGCTTGCTCGCCTCTGGGGGTTTGGACGTTGTTGACTGACATGGACATGAATCCTATTGGAAATAATCAAAAGACTTAAACAAAATATCAATCAAATGGTTAACTCTATACTTATAGTAAATCAATGTAAATTGCATAAAAATGTTATGGATCATGAAAACTATGGCGCAAATACCTGTAGTTTTAGTTGCATTATCAGAAAGTATATCTGGTATAATAGTCAAGATATGGAGCATTGCAGTTTGTGTTTTTTCCTTTTGTGGTATTTACCGCGTCTGATTTTCTTCCCATAAAACTGCCCCTGAATGTAGTTCAGGAATGGTGAAGTCTGGAGTATTTCTTATTTATGAGTTTTGAATCACTTGGCTTAAGTGCTGATATTTTGCGTGCCATTGAAGAACAAGGTTATTCAGCGCCAACGCCAATCCAACAGCAGGCAATCCCTGTTGTATTAGCAGGTAAAGATTTATTGGCGAGCGCTCAGACAGGCACAGGTAAAACTGCGGGTTTTACTTTACCCATGCTGCAACGGCTCAATGACTCGCCTGTTCAGATGAAAGGGCGCAGGCCGGTTAGAGCGTTAGTCCTGACACCAACCCGTGAATTAGCTGCTCAGGTTGGTGAAAATGTACGCGACTACAGCAAACACCTCAGACTTCGTTCTCTGGTGGTTTTTGGTGGTGTCAGTATTAACCCTCAGATGATGAAATTACGTGGTGGTGTTGATATTTTGGTCGCGACACCAGGTCGTTTACTGGATCTTGAACACCAGAATGCGGTTGATTTGTCGCGAGTGGAAATTCTGGTATTGGATGAAGCCGACCGTATGCTGGACATGGGTTTTATCCATGATATCCGTCGGGTACTGAATAAGTTGCCCCCGAAACGGCAAAATTTACTGTTTTCTGCCACCTTCTCTGACGATATCAAAAATTTAGCCAATAAATTATTGCATGATCCTGTCAGTGTTGAGGTTGCACGCCGTAACTCCGCTTCTGAGCAGATTGAACAATTTGTCCATTTTGTCGATAAAAAGCGTAAAGGAGAGCTGCTTTCTTTCCTGATCGGCAGCCGTAACTGGCAACAGGTTTTGGTCTTTACCCGTACCAAACATGGTGCAAATCGTCTGGCAGAACAGTTAAATAAGGATGGCGTAACCGCTTCAGCCATTCATGGCAACAAAAGCCAAGGGGCCAGAACCCGTGCGCTGGCTGATTTTAAAGATGGACGGATCAGGGTGCTGGTCGCGACAGATATTGCTGCCCGTGGTCTGGACATTGATCAATTGCCTCATGTCGTGAATTTTGAACTGCCTAATGTCTCTGAGGATTATGTCCACCGCATTGGACGTACCGGTCGGGCAGATGCGACAGGGCAGGCACTTTCTCTGGTATGTGTTGATGAGCACAAATTACTGAAAGATATTGAACGCCTGCTGAAACGGGAGATTCCCCGTATGGCGATTCCCGGATATGAGCCAGATCCAACCATCAAGGCTGAACCTATTCAGAATGGTCGCCAGGGACGTGGTGATAACCGGCAGAAAAATAGCCACCGCCGTTCTGGAGCGCCTTCGCGTCAGCGCAGCCGTAATCATGCTGATGCATCAAATAAAGCGTCTAGTGCCAGAGGTTAGTCAATGCGGGTTTTGCTGGCTCCGATGGAAGGGGTGCTGGATTCTTTGGTCAGGGAACTGCTGAGTGAAGTCAATGAGTATGATCTGTGCATTACAGAGTTCTTGCGGGTTGTCGATAGCCTGTTGCCGGTAAAATCGTTTTATAAGCTTTGCCCTGAATTACGTAACCAAAGCCGGACACCGTCCGGCACTTTGGTGCGGGTTCAGCTCTTGGGCCAATATCCGCAATGGTTGGCGGAAAATGCGGCACGGGCGGTTGAATTAGGTTCCTGTGGGGTTGATTTAAATTGCGGTTGCCCGTCAAAAACGGTCAATGGTAGTGGCGGTGGAGCAACGTTGCTGAAAGATCCTGAACTGATTTATCAGGGGGTAAAAGCCATGCGTGAAGCTGTACCTTCTCATTTACCTGTGACGGTTAAGGTTCGCCTGGGTTGGGATAGTGGTGATCGGCAATTCGAAATTGCTGATGCAGTACAACAAGCGGGTGCGACGGAAATAACGATTCATGGGCGAACCAAAGAGGATGGTTACAAAGCGGAACGTATTAACTGGCAAGCGATTGGTGAAATTCGTCAGCGCCTTGCTATTCCGGTGGTTGCCAATGGTGAGATTTGGGATTGGCAGAGTGCGCAGGATTGTATGAATGTTACAGGTTGTGATGCTGTCATGATCGGCCGGGGAGCGCTGAATGTTCCCAATTTGAGCAGAGTGGTGAAATATAACGAGCCAAAAATGCCCTGGCAGGGAGTGATTCAATTACTACAAAAATATGTCCGGTTAGAAAAGCAGGGTGATACCGGACAATATCATGTTGCCCGGATTAAACAGTGGCTCGGTTATTTGCGGAAAGAGTACCAAGAAGCGACAACACTCTTTGAGGAGATAAGGAAGCTGAAAACGTCTGCTGATATAGCACATGTGATCTCTTTGATGTGACTGGTGATTAAGAGCAACTTAGAACCTATCCCATTAGCCATTAGGGCTATTATTTTACTCTTCTTTTCTATTCCACTCGTCGCGAGTTATTTCCCATGTTTCTGAGAGCATTCTTTCACTAACATAGTCTTCATTTTCCAGTTTTAGTAATTGCATACCACTTTTAATTGATATTTTCTTTGAAGCAATATTGTCACTGGATTTAGGTGTTCTGAGTACTTTACGATTTAGGGTATTAAACCAAAAATCAGTGACTACTTGAACTGCTTCGGTCATAAATCCATTCCCATGCCATTGTGGATCCAGCCAGAACCCCCTATTATTATTGATGGATCATCCTTCTTTCTTATAGTCCAAAACCATGCATTTCCTTCTGCCATTGATGGTAGCGCGATCTGATTTATAAATTCCGAGGCACCATTATCTGGATAGGGCCATGGAGTGCTTGCTGCAATATATTAGTGTCAAGAAAAAATTAATTAACTTAATGATGATTATTATAAATAATTCTGGCAGAAATGTATTACCTACCAGTAATAAATGGAACCTTTAATTAAGGTTCCATTTTTTTTAAATTAAAAAATATTCAATGAAGAGAAGATTATCTGGTATCGACTGTTCCATCTTGAATCATAGATGAGAAAAGATAATTAATGTTGCGGGCAAGGCCATCATTAATCACAACAATATCATAATTAGTCGGTGGATTAGAACTATCATTAACTTTAATAAAACTCATGCCATACTCTTTGGCATATGCCTCGATATGTTGAAATACGAGTTGTTCAATGAAACCTGGAGAAGGTTCTAACATAGGTGTAGTGAAAGGCAAATCTGGAAAAAGTTGGGTGTAATTTTTATCCTTCACCAGTAAGAGAAAACCGCTAACGGGTAGATATAATATTGGGTAGAGAGCTTTAATTTCTTCTAATCCTTTTGTATGCCAGGCCAGGGTAACGATATCTGTACGATTATGGATCCGGAGAAATTTACTTTCATAGCTCGGTAGGGATGTACCGTTAAAAACAGATTCGGTATAGGATGCAAAAATATCGTTACCGGCAGTTGGGGCAGCAAAGGAGCAAACGTTAATACGAATATTATTGTTTCCTCTATCAAAGTAGCGCCTCTTTAAATATACGCCAAGAGTAGAAGCCATTACACCGCCTAAACTGTGCCCTGTAAGAGTAATATTTTGTATCCCTTCTTCTAGAGCAATTTTATCAATTGCATCGATCAGTGATTCCCCATAGCCAGGTGTGTTATTGCTTTTTATTTGGTTGATAATATAGTCTAATGTTACATGTATTCCCTTTGAAATTTTTGCATTTGCAGGGGCTTTTGAGTCCCAGATTGACCAATTTTCAGTTTTACCTACATTAAAGTTTTCATCATACCAGTTGACATCAGACCATGATCCGCGAATGACAATTCGATAGTCATTTGGGGTTTTGAGATCTTTCACCATGAATAAAACGTGATCATCTTTCTTATCGACAACACTCGTTTTCTTATCAACACTGCCTACACGAAAAACAGCAGGTCCCCAAATGAGAGAGAATCTATCTGCTGTTGCTTTACTACTTGCTAATGATTTTTGAATATTTTCTGAAACGATAGTGGGTTCTGACTCGTAAGTTATTAAACTTCCTGAACCAATAATAAAGCCTAACGCAAGATTTATTTTTTGATCTTCAAGAGAAATAGTCATTTTTACTTCCAAATTTTTAATATGATAAATATTGATCTGATGTTTCAACTTAAACATCAATAACCAATGCTTTTGGTATTTGATTCAAATAAAAACAGAATTAAGGTTAATAATAATCTTTAAATCTGTTTGGTGGAAGTATATAATTTTTTAATGTTATTTTATTTAACAAAATAAATTATCTATAATGAACTTTAAAATAAGTGATAAAAATTATGCTATGCTTTTTATAATATTACCGATGGAAAATAATTCATATTTGAATTTGCAAAGTCGAGTGATAATGGATTGGTGTTATTTTAGTGTTATGTGGAGAAAATAATTTTCTTAGTCAATTTAAGAATGGTTTATTGAAACTAATGGAACCTTTAATAAAGGCCCCATTATTGCTAATTAAAAAATAGATATGATAGGATAAAATTATGTAATGTTAATTTTATCTTTGATTAAAAACGAGAAGAGATCGATAATACTTTGCAATAGGGTATCGTTAATCACAACAATATCGTAATTAGTGGGTGGGTTCGAACCATCATTAGTGACTGTGAAACTCAGTCCATACTCTCTGTGATAGGCGTGAATATGTTGATTTCCTATGTTAATAAATAAGTCTTTGAGGGACTTTATCGGTATCGTCGGAATTTCTGAATGAAAGGGTAAATCTGGGAAAATTTGAGTGTATCTTTTATCTTGGACAAGAAGGATAAGCGTATTAACTGCTGCTGTTAATATCGGATAGATAGCCTTAATTTTCTCTAACCCATCTATATACCAGGCCAGAGGAACGACATCGATACTATTATGAATCCTTAGAAAATCACTTTCATAACCAGCTGATAATGCTTCATTAAAAACAGATTCAGAATAGGAGGCGAAAATATCATTACCGGCAGTTGGGCCGGCAAAGGAACAAACATTAATGCGGATATTATTGTTTCCTTTATCAAGGTACCGTCTCTTTAGATATAAACCAAGGGTAGAAGCTAGAATGCCCCCTAAACTGTGTCCTGTGATGGTAATATTTTGTATTCCTTCTTTCAGGGCAATTTTATCGATGGCGTCAGTTAGCGATTCGCCATAACCCGGAGGATTGTTGCTTTTTATTTGGTTAATAATGTAATCTAGTGCCAAATTTGTTCCGTAAGCAATCTTAGCATTTTTAGGCGCTTTTGGATCCCATTTTGACCAGTCTTTAGTTTTACAGACAATAAGGTCTTCATTAATCCAGTTAATATCAGACCATGACCCCCGAATGACAACGCGATAGTCATTTGGATCATGGAGACTTTGTACAATGAATAAAACGTGATCATCCTTTTTATCTATAACACTTTTTTCCTTATCAGCACTGCCAGCACGAAACACTGCTGGTCCCCAAACGATAGAAAATTTATTCGCTGTAGCTTGACTGCTTTCCAATGATTTTTGAATATTTGCCGAAACGATGCCCGGCTCTGGTTTTGGTGTTTTCATGCCCCCAGAATTAATAATAAAGCTCAGTGCGAGATTTAACTTTTGATCTTCACGAGAAATAGACATTTTCACTCCCTATTCTTTCATATGATAAGTATTAATTCGAGCTATCAGTTTAAAATTTAAGATTTAATTCTTTTAGTCTTCCATTCAGATAAAAAACAGGATTAAACTTAAAGTTAATAATAACTTTTAAATCTGTCAAATAGGTCCATGGAATTTTCTTATATTATTTTATTTGATCAAAAGGTGAATTATTTATTGTGAAATTAAAAACAAACCATAATAATTATATATTGACTAATTATAAGTAAATATTATTACGATTATTCATGGTTATGTTAATTATTCAATGTGAAATAATAGCTTTTATACTATCTGTAAAAATAATTTATGGAGGCGGATTAGGCTAATAAGAACAATTTTATTTATATATTTAAGCGACGATTGTATAAATTAATGGAGCCTTTAATAAAGACCCCATCTTTGTTAAGTAAAATACAGATCTAATATAACCAAATTATACAATATTAGTGTTATCTTAAGTTAAGGAAGCTGTATAAGTAAGAAATAGGCGACAATATCTTGAGATAGATTACTGTTAATAACGACAATATCATCAATAGGTGGTTGAGTGCCGTCATTCACTTCAACTAAATTCATGCCGTATTTATCCGCATATGCTTTAATATGTTGGAAAATAACTTGATTATTTAAATCTGGTGACGATTCTAAAATCGGTGCTGTAAAAGGTAAATCTGGTGTGAGTTTTGTGTAACCTTTATCTTTCACAATCAGGACAATCTTGTTAAACTTATTAATTAATTTCTCATCTATTTTAATTAATGGTTCATAGATAGTTGGTATCTTTTCTAATCCATCCAGGTGCCAAATTAAGGAAATAATATCCTTATGGTTATGGATCCTTAAAAAGTGACTCTTATAATTCGTTGTTGATATGCGGTTAAAAACAGATTCAATGTAAGATGCAAAAGTACCATTACTGATAATTGGGCTGGCAAAAGCACAAACATTAATACGAATATTCCTTTTTCCCTTATTAATATATAATCGTTTTAAATATACGCCAAGCGTAGAAGCCAACGCACCTCCCAAACTGTGACCGGTGATGGTAATATTATGTATTCCTTTTTCCAGGGCAATTTTATCAATTGCATCAATGAGTGATTTGCCATAGCCAGGTGTATTGTTGCTTTTTGCTTGGTTAACAATATAATCTAAGGCTAAGTGTGTTCCATAAGAGATCTTAGCGTCTTTGAATTCTTCCGGGATATTAGGATCCCAGAGTGACCAATTTACCGTTTCGTGCACCGCAAAGTTTTCGACTTGCCAGTTAACATCAGACCATGATCCCCGGATAACGATTCGATAGTCATATGGGAATCTGCGATTTCTCACAATAAATAAAACATGATCGTCTTTGTTATCTTTAGAGTTTTCCCCATTATTAACCCGGAAAACAGCCGGTCCCCAAACGATAGAGAATCTGTTGGCGGTAACTTTACTCTTTTCCAGTGATTCTTTAATATTTTCCGAAACGATAGCCGGTTCGGATTTTTCTGTTATTATACTGCCTGCACCACTGATAAAGCTGAGTGCGAGATTTATTTTTTGATCTCTAAGAGAAATAATCATTTTTACTCTCCATTTTTATTATATAAATTCTGATATTATGCTCTGATTAAAGTATCAATACTCAACCCTTTTAATTTTCTGTTTAGATAAATTCAGAGTTGAATTTTAAATTAATGATAATATTTAAATTTGTCAAATATATGCGTTATATTATTTTATATCACTTTGTCTGATAAAAAAGAGTGTTGATTAATAAATTAAAAGAAAATTGGATAATCGGGATTGTGAAATATAACGATATGGAAATTATTTCTTAGATTTGTGCGATTTTTAATAAATAGATTAATTTATTAAGGTTAAATAATAGTTTTTATTTAAAAATTCAATGGCTGGCAATTTATTTATTAAAGGGCATAGGGTAAATATGCCCTGGAGTATTTAATTATTTCTCAAGTGGCAGGGTATCATCTGCTCCCCATTCAGCCCATGAGCCGTCATATAAATAAATATCTTTCTTACCGATGATATTTAACCCCAATACTAAAACAGCAGCTGTCATACCAGAGCCACAACTGGCAATAATCGGTTTGTTTAAGTCAACGTTTTGCTTACGGAAAATATCTGCAATTTCAGTTTCTGATTTAAAGTGACCATTCTCTACCAACATAGTCCACGGAACGTTTTTACTGCCGGGAATATGGCCCATTCTTAACCCAGGGCGTGGTTCTGGTGCTCTAGCTTGAAAACGGTCCATTGCTCTGGCATCAACAACCTGAGTTTGTGGATCATTTAGCGAATCCAGAATGTGTTTCAGTGATTTCACATTGCCGGCATTGAAATTGGTATTAAAAACCTGAGAATTGCGTTTCACTTCACCTGATTCTGTCGGAAATCCTGCCTGCTGCCAGCCTTGTAAACCACCATCAAGAATACGGACATTACGACTGCCAAATACCTTGAATGTCCACCATGCACGAGGAGCCGAGAACATATTTCCCTGGTCATAAACCACAACCAAATGATTTTCGCTGATCCCCATTTCACCAGCAGCCTGGCTGAAAGCTTGCGGGTCTGGCAGCATATGAGGTAACCCGATTTGATGATTGGCAACTTTATCCAAATCAAAAAATTGGGCGCCGGGAATATGTGTATTCAGCCAAAGCTGATGACAATCAATTTGCTGAGGTGGTGGTGGTGCAGTCGCATCAAGGATGACGAGGTTTTCATCATCAAGATGATCTTTTAGCCATTGTGGACTGACAAAGTATGCATTATTCATGGGATCCCTCACTTGATACAAAAGTATAGATAGTGTTGCGCCCTGTTATTGTTGCTGTACTGGCGCTATGGTTGTCTCTTGCTGTTGATTGGTTGGGGATTCTATCGGTGTGGTTGAACGGGTATACATATTAAGACCTGCTAAGAATACGCCACCGATTGAACCGAATGCAAAGAGCGCGATGAAAGTGATAAGTAATTTGTTCATTTTTATTCCCAACTGCCATAGAAAATAGGCAGTATATCGGGTTCTGAATAGCTGACAAGGCAATTGGTTTTGTTACCCGATATGGAGCTGATTTTGTTCTTGCTCTGTGGGACAATAGCGCTCCGATTTTATGGCAGCAGAGTTCAATGGCACTTTCCGGTTCAATAAAAAATCAGATAAGCCTGTGGTATAAGGCATTACCTCAGCATATCAATGGCTTTATTCCCCGCACTCCACAGAGGCAGATGATTGCTGAAGTTGCAAAAACGCTTGCTGATCAGGAAGGGCGCCATTTGGTTATTGAAGCACCGACCGGAATCGGTAAGACTCTGTCTTATCTGCTCCCTGGCATTGCGATCAGCAGGGCGGAAAGTAAGCCACTGGTCGTCAGTACCGCTAATGTCGCTTTACAAGATCAGATTTACAGTAAAGATCTCCCTCTGTTGCGCAAAATCATTCCCGATCTGAAATTTACTGGTGCTTTTGGACGTGGTCGTTATGTTTGTCCACGTAATCTCGAAGCCATTTGTGCAACTGAGGGTGAACAGATAGATTTAATGTTTTTGGTTGAGGACAAAACAGAACTTGCCAGTAGTGAAGAAAGGGAACTTTGTCGCCGGTTGCGAAGTGACTACACAACGTTTGCTTGGGATGGATTGCGTGATCACCATAAACTGGCTTTGTCCGATATTTTGTGGGCGAAAGTCAGTACAGATAAGGCGAATTGTCTAGGCCGTAACTGTCAGTATTATCATCGCTGCCCATTTTTTATTGCCCGACGTGAGATCGAAAATGCAGATGTGGTGGTCGCTAACCATGCGTTAGTGATAGCGGCATTAGAGAGTGAATCGGTATTCCCTGATGCTAAAAATTTGTTGTTGGTACTTGATGAAGGGCATCATATACCGGATGTTGCCAGGGATTCTCTGGAAGTTGAAGGGGAAATCACCTTGTTTCAGCTTAATGGTCAGCTAGATACTTTTATCCGTCATGTTGAGCAATATCTGGTGCAATTTCGTCCGGCAAAGCCACCACGTCTGGCTAATGCCGGTCGTCTTAATGAACACAGTGAAAAATTACGGGAATGCTTTAAGGAGCTTGCCACTATCGCGCAGGCATTTTTACCTGAAAATAATGAAGTAGATGAATACCTGTTTGAGATGGGGAAACTGCCGGATAGTTTGCGACTTTGTTGCCAGCAACTGTTTAAACTGACCGATGGTTTACGGGGATTAGCAGAAGCGATACTGAATGATCTGACTGAGCAAACGGCTAAACAGGATATTGTCCGGTTGCATCGGTCTATTTTGCATACCAGCCGCACACTGGGATATTTCGAAAATATGACTAAACTGTGGCGTCTGGCTGTGTTGGAAGAGTCATCCAATGCGCCGGTGTCAAAATGGCTGAGACGCCGTTATGAAAGAAATCAGTCACACCTCTACTTCCATTGCGCCGGTATCAGAGTCAGTGAACAGCTCAATCAACTGCTTTGGCGTAATATTCCTCATGTGGTTGTGACATCAGCAACGCTTCGTTCCTTGAACAGCTTTTCCCGTATTCAGGAATTAACCGGGTTAACTGAAAAAATGGCTGACCGTTTTGTGACGCTGTCATCACCTTTTGATCATGTGCGGCAGGGGAGATTGGTTATTCCCAAAATGTCATTGGAGCCGACACTTGATAATGAAACCGCTCATTTGGCGGAAATGGCGCGTTATTTCAGGACTCAATTGCTGAGTCAGCAACATAAAGGTATGTTGATTTTGTTCAGTAGCCAAAGGGCGATGGATATCTTCCTCTCTTATGTGACGGAGTTACGTCTGATGTTGCTTGTACAGGGTGATCAGCCACGTTATCGGTTAGTTGAAACACATTGTCAGCGTATAAATGAAGGACAATGCAGCGTATTGATTGGATTGCAATCTTTTGCTGAGGGGCTGGATTTAAAGGGGGATTATCTGTCCCAGGTTCACATTCATAAAATCTCATTCCCTCCAGTTAATAATCCGGTCATTATCACTGAAAACGAGTGGTTGAAATCACTTAAACGTTATCCTTTTGAAGTACAGAGCTTGCCAAGTGCTTCTTTCAGCCTTATCCAGCAAGTAGGAAGACTTATTCGTAGTCATGAGTGTTATGGTGATGTGGTTATTTATGACAGGCGTTTACTGAGCAAAAGATATGGTTCGAGGTTGTTGAAGGCACTGCCGGTTTTCCCTATTGAACAGCCGGAAATCCTTTCAGAGGCGGAAATCAAACAATTGAAAAAGGATAAATAACTTACCACGAAAAACTGTAATTTATTTATCCTTTATGAATAAAATCAATAAAAAAGGCTATTTATCCTACTTTTTTCAGAAAACAGGTTTTCAATACCAAGCCTTTGATTTTATCTGCGTTACATTCGATCTCATCTTCGCGATGGTTCAGACGAATATTTTTGATGATAGTGCCGCGTTTTAACGTCGCTGATGTGCCTTTTACTTTCAGATCCTTGATGACCTGTACAGAATCGCCATCATTGAGAATAGTACCATTGCTGTCTTTTACTTCGGTATCCATTTTATTATTTCCTCAAGTTATTTATGAAAATAAACTTGGATTATAGACAATTAATGCTGGTTTTTAAAGGATATGGTGAAGTTTGTCTGTATGGAGGGTATTTTATGATATTTTTCTGTGCCGGAGTATTGAGTGATAAAGGGTTGAAATAAACAGTCCCCCGTTGTTAACAGGGGGGACTGTGAGTAATGCAGAGCTCTTAATGTAACGGCTCTTTATATTTTATTGCTCAACGCCTGCTTCAATAAACCATAAGAATTTGTCGAGGTCACGGGAGGCCGCGGTGAACATATCTGCGGTATTTTCATCTTCAACCTCACCAATTGCTTCGCGGATATCATTAGCGACAATGGCATAACGGTCAGCCAGTGCTTTTAGATGATCTTGCACGTCATGTATATTCGTTGGGTAGCTTCTCAGTAAAGTGCCTTTATTAACTTCTTGTACTGTTCCGAGAGCTATTCCGCCAAGTTGTACAACTCTTTCTGCAAAAATATCCAGATGTTCAATAATCGTGGCACGAAAGTTATCCAGCATTTCATGGATGGAAATGAAATTTCTGCCGCGCATGTTCCAATGTGCCTGTTTGGTTAGCAGGGAAAGATCAATAAATTGAATCACCATATGGTTTAAAATTTCAATTGTTTCTTGCTTGACGCTATCATCGACATCATTACGAGTATAAAGTAGTGTGGATGGTGCTGTTTTGACTAATTTGGCAGTACCCATAATAATTTTCCCCCAGTATTAATAATGAGCTTCTCATTTATTGGGATGAATGTAACTCAATATTAGTCTTAAATCATATAGCTTATTCCTATTAAATCAATAGTTCATTATTATAAAGTTTTTTTAGGTGAGAATAATCATACTTAATCTATTAATTTTATTATCTATCAATAGAGCGATAATTTTTCTGGAAATTATTATCTTGAGGTTTTACAGATAATATTGGAAATGTAATTATTGCTTGAATAAATATGTGTTAATCATTTATCGATGAATTGTAATGATTATGTTTATAAATAACCGGAGAATTATTTTATTAACTACTCCGGTTTTTTTTCTATTTCGATTAGATAAAGCGATTAATCGATTTTGGTGATTTTAGGTTTTCCTTTAATCGTTGATGTAGAACCGATAGAGGCAAGAATAATACAAAATAGTGCCAGCCATTGAATTATGGTTAGGTGTTCATTGAGGAATATAATACCAGATAGAGCACCAAGTGCTGGCTCAAGACTCATCAGAGTACCAAATGTCTTTGCAGGTAAACGGGTCAGAGCAATCATTTCCAGCGTATAGGGGAATGCTGTGGACAGAATAGCTATTGCCAGCGCCAGAGGCATAATTGATATATCAAATAACAGTTCTGGCCCTGTTTGGATCAGCCCCACAGGGAAAAATATCAGAGCCGCAATAAATGAACCGATAGAAACCGTTGCTGCGCCATGACCTGCTCCGGCGCGTTGACCAAAAATAATATACAGTGCCCAGCAAACGCCGGCACTGAGTGCATATATGATACCTACAGGATCCAAACTATCAATATTATTGCCAATGGGCAGCAGGAAAGCCAGACCGGTGATAACCAGAGCGACCCAGAGAAAATCTATTGGCCGGCGTGATGAAAACATGGCTACGGCCAGTGGTCCGGTAAACTCAAGAGCGACGGCGATACCTAAAGGAATTGTTGTCAGCGCCATATAAAATGTATAGTTCATTGCTCCAAGAGCAATACCATAGGTAAGCAATGGCATAATTGAATTTCGGTGAAAACTCAGGCGCCAGGGTTTAAAAATAATGAACAGAATGACGGTTCCAAGACCCAGCCGCAAGGCGGTAACGCCAGGTGCGCCAATAACTGGAAACAGCGTTTTGGCAAGAGAAGCACCACTTTGAATTGATGTCATGGCAAGTAGTAACAATATTATAGGTATTAACGGAAAGGCACTCTTTTGGCGCTTGGAAGAAGACATCCGGGCAAAACCTCAATTAAAATCAAGTGATCTAGCCGATAATCTTCGCAGTGAAACGCAGATAATTCAATAGGTTTAGAGAATATAATTTTAGAGAAATATTTTTCATTTATTAGACTATATCATATATGGATAGTGAAATCATATTTCATAATTGGAATGAAATCCTAAAAAATGATGTTTTGTTTTAATATATTGATAATTTTGGGTTTAAAGGTGATGAAAGTATTTATAACAATCTGAAAAATATGTTTTAATTATTAAGTATAAATTACGATTATTGTGAACATAGTATAATAATCGCCGTTCCTATTTTTTTCTTTTTCATTTGTTAAATTATTTTATTTTTCCTGATGTCAATTTTTTTGATTTAAGTTATCTTTGTGCATAAGTGAGTTGTATGACTGTAATACTAACGTATAATCATATCTTTCACTGTAAAGATGAAGTAACAGGAGCTTAGATAATGAAAAGTATTGCTGTTTATTGTGGTTCAAGCTTGGGTGTCTCTGGAATCTATAAAGAAAATGTCATTATCTTCGCAAAAGAATTGGTTAAGCGTGATATTACTCTGATTTATGGTGGGGCCAGTGTGGGTATTATGGGAACTGTTGCTGATACTGTTCTGAAAGAGGGGGGAAAAGTTATCGGTGTTATTCCAACATTATTGGAAGGGCGTGAAATATCGCATAAAAATCTGACGGAATTATACGTTGTTGAGACTATGCATCAGCGTAAAAGTAAGATGATTGAGTTAGCTGAAGGTTTTGTTGCTTTGCCTGGCGGCTTTGGCACGTTGGAAGAGTTCAGTGAAGTATTTACCTGGAGTCAGATTGGGCTGCATACTAAGCCTTGCGGTATCCTGAATATCAATAACTTTTATGATCCGCTGATTGCCATGATCAATAAAATGGCGGATGAACAATTCTTGCATGAAAAATATCGTCATATGGCAATAATCGAACAAGATCCTGCCTGCTTACTTGATCGTTTTAATACTTATCTGGCGCCATCTGTGAAAACGTATTAAATTATAAAGAAATGAGAAAATGATGAAAGTTAATCTTTGATTAAGATATTTCTCAAAATAAATAAACCATTCCTGTTGGATAAATATTAGCTTAAATATTTCCTACAGGAATGGTTGTTAATATTAATGATTAAGCATTAGCTTACAATAGTATATTCTACGATTGGATTATTACCATTCTCTGCTGAGTAAGATAAATGTAAATCATCACCTTCATAGTCTGTTGATATTGAGTAGCTGCTGCTTCCGATCAGAGGGTTATTCCATGTAATATAAATACTGTAAATTTCACCTTTACTGTCTACAAATACATAAGTACAGCGCCCTGCAACACCACCTAGCAGACTGTTTGAATCACTTCTCCAAATGCCTTTTCCTGGGGTGTTATCACTGCTTTTATTAATTATTTGCGGAGGAAGAGTTGTCCACTCACCCTGATCCAAACGGATAGAATCCTGAATAAGTTTAAGCTTATATACTGATTTGTTAGTTATTTTTGCAATAACGCTGATTGGTGCTTTTAACGAAATCGCTTCAATCTCTGACATAATATTACCTCTTATAAAAAATTTAAAAAATATTTATTAAATACCAAAATTTTAATTTAACCCATTATGGTTATATAAAACACTTTGGTGTGGAACCGAATTTTTAATCATATTTTATGACTGGTTTTTTTACCTTTCATTAGAATTCCATTTCATAACTCTTCCTAAAAGTTAATTTATTTATATTTTGGTTTTTAACCCAATATTACAAATGTCAGTGTCGGTTTTTATCTTTTTAATAAGTTAAAATTAACAAGCAATCATTTGTTAAAATAAATATTCTGTAATTTCGGTGTTTTTTAAAGATACCTTTTATCTCGGATAAATGTCAATTTTTTTACCTTCTGAGTTTTGTTATAAAATAATAAGAGATTAATTATATCTTTATACTTAAAAACATAGATATAGATGATAAAATATGTCTATGTTTTTAATGGTTAATATGTAAAATAATTGTAATGGCAAACAAAAATAGATTGTCAGGTTTATAATTGACTAATATTGATTTCATTACTTATTGAGCGTTAATTCATCGCTGAATTGATGAAATGTTAATGCATTGTAATGTCTGATGGGAAAAGTTGGTGATGGATTGTATTTTTTTACATAACTGTAATCGTATATCCTAATTCAATAAACTTTGATTATTGTTCAGCGGTTTATTAATTTATTGATTAACAGATATTTTGATAATGAGCTAAAATTATATTCACTATTGGTATTATCACATTGTTGATGAAAATATCATAATAAAGAAAAAATTATTGTAAATTCAACGTCATTAATACTTAATATGTTTATTTGCGGTGTAATATGCCACTATTGGCTTCTCTTATTTCCTTTTTGTGTCTAATTTGAGAGTGCATTCGATATTAAATAAAACCATATAACGATATCGTTATATGATTCAACGTGAGTCATCAAAGCAGTTAATGGCGCATTCTTAATAATACATTATTCTATTGATGATATTTTGTCGCAACATGTGCTTAAGAATCGAGTAATAAATCAGTAAGAAAATGGTAGGAATTTGTATTTATAGGAGAATTTTCTAATCTCTTTGCTGCCAAAAAAATCTTCATTTAAATTGTAGACGACTGGTCTAATTAGGTATAGGTTATATCTATGCAAACGAATAGATCCCCCCAAGATATCCGTCAGCACATCCTGGAAGTTGCCCGGCAATTTATTGGATGTAAAGGTTTTTCGGCTGTCGGACTCAATGAAATTCTCAAAGCGGCAGAAGTGCCGAAAGGCTCGTTTTACCATTATTTTGCGTCGAAGGAGGTGTTTGGCGCGGCTATGCTTGAAGATTATTTTACGTACTATCTCGAAAGAATGGATAACATCTTGGCGCGTAAAGAATGGACAGCTAAAGAGAATCTGCTGCAATACTGGCAGGGCTGGTTGGAGCCTTTTGGAGATGGCGCTTTCTGTGGGCAGAAGTGTCTGGTTGTCAAGCTTGGCGCCGAGGTCAGTGATCTCTCTGTGACGATGCGTTTGGTGCTGGAGAATGGTACAAGAAAGATCATTATGCGTCTTGCTGCTGTAGTAGAAAGAATTGTCGGTGAAGGTGGGTTAGAGTGTACTGCTGAAGAAACTTTTCCGCTGGCTGAAATGTTGTATCAGACTTGGTTAGGGGCGAGCCTGATGGCGAAGATCACACAAAGTAGTGTACCGCTACAGAGCGCTATGACTACTACAAAGCGATTGTTGAATGCATAACGAGTAAAAACACTGTTGTAGATCACTATTCAGCAGTGTTTTTTTATACTTAATGATTAGACGACTGGTCTACTCTTTGGGTATCCCGATGATACTGACTTTAATGTTGAAGGAGAATATAAGTGTTTCAAACGCAACAAATAAATCGCTGTATCGTACTGGCCTCACGTCCGCATGGTTTCCCGATATCCACTGATTTTCGTCTGGAACAGCAATCTATCCCTGAAATTAAGCAAGGAGAATTGCTGTTACGCACTGTTTTTCTTTCGTTGGACCCTTACATGCGTGGGCGAATGAGTGATGCGCCATCTTATGCACCGCCGATAGAACTGAATAGCGTTATGGTGGGTTCAACGGTGAGTCGCGTGGTGTCTTCAAATCATCGGAGATATCAGGCTGGTGATTGGGTACTGGCGTATAGCGGCTGGCAGGATTATGCCGTTTCCGATGGTCGTGGTCTCATCAACTTGGGACAATCTCCGGTTTACCCATCCTATAGATTAGGTGTGCTGGGTATGCCAGGTTTTACTGCTTATATGGGACTGCTGGATATCGGCCAGCCCAAAGCCGGTGAAACATTGGTTGTCGCTGCAGCAACGGGTCCGGTTGGTGCAACGGTAGGCCAAATCGGTAAGCTTAAAGGTTGTTATGTTGTTGGCGTAGCGGGTAGTGCAGAAAAATGTCGCTATGCTGTTGATGTGTTGGGATTTGATGCTTGTCTTGACCATCATGCTCCAGATTTTGCTGACCAGTTATCCAAGGCTTGTCCGCAGGGAGTTGATATTTATTTTGAGAATGTCGGCGGCAAGGTATTCGATGCAGTTTTGCCGTTGCTGAATACCTCTGCCCGCATTCCGGTTTGCGGCATGGCGTCTTACTACAACTCTACGAGCTTACCGGAAGGGCAGGATCGCTTGTTTTTGTTGATGGATAAATTGCTGCGAAAACGCATTCGGATGCAAGGATTCATTATTTTTGATGATTACGCTCCGCGTTTCGGTGAGTTCTGGCGTGATATGTCCATGTGGTTTGCCGAAGGGCAGATCAAATACCGCGAAGAGGTGGTGTCAGGTTTGGAAAATGCTCCAGAGGCATTCATTGGACTATTGCAAGGCCGTAATTTCGGTAAGTTAGTTGTTCGTGTCGGCCCCGATAATTAAATTCAGCGAAGAATGTTAAAGGATTATATCCGATTGATCTAGCGAGGTAATTATGCGAAATTTTGAGTATTACAACCCAACCAAAATCATTTTCGGTGAAGATACGATAAGGCGTCTTGATGACCTGGTGCCACGGGATGCGCGGATACTGATTCTCTACGGTGGTAGCAGCGCTGAAAAAACCGGGACATTGGATGAGGTCAGGTGTGCGCTGGCTGATCGGCCTATCCGAGAGTTTGGTGGTATTGAACCTAACCCGACCTATGAAACTATGATGAAAGCGGTTGAATTGGTGCGCAATAGTGAGGTGGATTTTCTGCTTGCTGTCGGTGGCGGCTCTGTGATTGATGGCACTAAATTTGTGGCTGCTGCTGTGAATTTTGATGGGGAACCTTGGTGTATTTTGGAAGAGCATGGTCGTAATATTCGTGGCGCTCTTCCGTTTGGTACAGTGTTGACTTTACCGGCAACGGGTTCAGAGATGAACAAGGTTGCTGTTATCACCAATAAGGCGAAACAAGCTAAACTGGACCTTATAAGCTCATTTGTTTTTCCTCGGTTCTCCATTCTTGACCCAACAAAGACCTATACGCTTCCGTTGCGTCAGGTGGCTAACGGGGTGGCTGACGCTTTTATGCATATTATAGAGCAATATCTGACTTATCCCGCCAATGGTATGGTGCAGGATCGGCTTGCTGAAGGATTATTGCAGACACTGGTTGAAATTGGCTCTCAGGCGATAAGCTCCCCAAATGACTACGATATTCGTGCAAATTTGATGTGGGCCGCGGCCTCTGCTCTTAGTGGGTTGGTTGGTGCAGGCGTGCCGCAGGATTGGTCCACACATATGATAGGACATGAATTAACTGCACTTTACGGTATTGATCATGCACGCACACTCTCCATTCTCCTGCCGGCAAACTTGCAAATTCGTCGGGAAAGCAAACGTGGCAAATTGTTGCAGTACGGTGAACGTGTTTGGGGCATCTCCAGCGGCAATGAAGAACAACGTATTGATCAAGCTATTGCACATACCCGCAGTTTCTTCGAGAATCTGGGGCTCGAGACTCGTTTGTCTGATTACAATCTCGGTGTTGATGACATTGAGCGTGTGATAGAACAGTTGGAAGCTCACGGGATGACCCAACTGGGTGAAAACAGAGATGTTACTTTAGATATTAGTCGTCAGATCTTGCAAGCAAGTCTTTAAACTGGAGGAATGCCCTGGGAACCCAGGGCTTCTTCCCACAACATTGGTATAGGAAAGAAATGCCTGAACTAAAAATGGATAACAAATATCAGCAATCATCATATATTCAGTCTGAAAATGAGCTTTATCGGATTGTAGTAAGCAGTAACCATAATTTTAACGATTGGTTGTATTTGCGAAATACATTATGGCCTGCGACATCAGAAGAAAAGCACAGAGATGAAATGAACTCGATTTTAGACTCTGATAGTAAAGCCGCTTTTCTAATCCAATCTGATACGAATGACTTTTATGGTTTTGCAGAGGCTTCACTTCGCCTTGAATATGTTAATGGATGCAGTTCTTCACCCGTTGCATATCTTGAAGGGATTTATATTGCTCCGGAATTAAGAAGAAAAGGTTTAGCAACTCGGCTTGTCAATCAGATTAAAAGCTGGGCTAAAGATCATGGATGTACTGAAATGGCGTCAGATACTGATATAAATAATGAGGGATCACAGGCTCTTCATTTGTCTCTTGGGTTTGTTGAGACAGAAAGAGTGGTTTTTTTCAAGAGATTAATTAAATAGGAATAAATGAAAAAAGGGAAAGAAGATAAGTTCGGTCATTTAAGAGCGAATATTGTATTAGGTGCATGTAAATGGTCCGATGCGAATGAGTGATGGTAACACTCCATAGAATAAATTATATCCCATTTGGGATATAATAATTGTTCGAGTTGTTTTAGGTAAATTTTAGGAAAATCAAAAATAACAAATTGTTGGTTAGTTTGGCGTTGATTCTCTAGTTTAAATAACGCTCAAAACTTCCCGCGATCTCTTAACTCTATTGTGGCATAATGCGCTGCTATCGATTTTTCCCAATTTCCCTTTTGTTTCTAAATTTAAGAGCGAATGCAGTGTTAAGTACAAACAACATCACCATGCAATTTGGCAGTAAGCCCCTGTTTGAAAACATTTCTGTCAAGTTTGGTAACGGCAACCGTTATGGTCTGATTGGCGCTAATGGTTCTGGTAAATCCACGTTTATGAAAATCCTTGGTGGCGATTTGACGCCGACTGCTGGTAACGTCAGTACGGATCCAAATGAACGTATTGGTAAACTGCGTCAGGATCAGTTTGCCTTTGAAGAGTTCACTGTACTGGATACAGTGATTATGGGACACACGGAACTGTGGCAAGTGAAACAGGAGCGTGACCGTATTTATGCGATGGCAGAAATGAGCGAAGAAGATGGCTATCGTGTTGCGGATCTGGAAGTGTCCTACGGCGAGATGGATGGTTATAGTGCCGAAGCGCGTGCCGGCGAGTTGTTGCTGGGGGTTGGTATTCCGGTAGAACAACATTATGGCCCGATGAGTGAAGTGGCCCCCGGCTGGAAATTGCGTGTTTTGTTGGCTCAGGCTCTGTTTTCTAATCCTGATGTTCTGTTATTGGATGAACCAACCAACAACCTGGATATTGATACCATTCGCTGGTTGGAGCAGGTGTTAAATGATCGAGACAGCACCATGATCATTATTTCCCATGATCGTCATTTCCTGAATACAGTTTGTACTCACATGGCAGATCTGGATTATGGTGAATTACGTCTATTCTCCGGCAATTATGATGAATATATGGTTGCTGCAACTCAGGCACGTGAACGTCTGCTAGCGGATAATGCGAAAAAGAAAGCACAGATTGCGGAGTTGCAATCTTTTGTCAGCCGTTTCAGTGCCAATGCTTCCAAATCAAAACAGGCGACTTCCCGCGCCCGTCAGATTGATAAAATCCAGTTGGATGAAGTTAAAGCATCCAGCCGTCAGAATCCTTATATCCGTTTTGAACAGGATAAGAAATTATTCCGTAATGCTCTGGAACTGGAAGGTTTGACGAAAGGCTATGACAATGGCCCGCTGTTTAAAAATCTCAATATGTTGCTGGAAGTTGGCGAGAAAATGGCGGTTATCGGTGCTAACGGTATCGGTAAAACGACTTTCCTGAAAACCCTGGTTGGTGAAGTAGAGCCAAACAGTGGCACGGTTAAATGGTCTGAAAACAGCAGCATTGGGTACTATGCTCAGGATCATGCCGGCGATTTTGACTGCGATCTGACGGTTTTCGATTGGATGAGTCAGTGGAAGAGAGAAGGGGACGACGAGCAAGCTGTCCGCAGCGTGCTAGGGCGTTTGTTGTTCGGTCAGGATGATATCAAGAAGAAAGTTAAGGTGTTATCTGGTGGTGAAAAAGGCCGGATGCTATTTGGCAAGCTGATGATGCAACAGCCAAATATTCTGATAATGGATGAACCAACAAACCACCTGGATATGGAATCCATTGAATCCCTGAATCTGGCCCTCGAATTGTATCAAGGGACTTTGATATTTGTTTCTCATGATCGGCAATTCGTCAGTTCACTGGCAAGCCGTGTTCTGGAAATCAGATCTAATAAATTCATTGATTTTAAAGGGACTTATGATGAGTATCTGAGAAGTCAGGGGATTACTGAGTAAGTGCTTTTGGGAAATAAGTTGTCCCGGTGTAGATAACTGGGGCAACTTATTTTCATCAGTGGATGGTTAGCTGTTGCACACTTCGCAATTTGGATCTTTAAGTAGTTTAATATCACGAAATTGCATCATCATGGCATCAAACAGTAAAACCTTTCCGCTGCTTACCTTGCCGTATCCAGTGAGCAGCTTGATGGTTTCCATGGCTTGCAATGTCCCAATGGTACCTACTAATGGCGCCATAACGCCCGTTTCTACACAAGTCAGGTTATTTTCACCAAACAGCCTGCTCAAGCAGTGGTAACAGGGGGCATCCAGTTGATAAGTAAATACGGACAATTGTCCTTCCATACGAATAGCTGCGCCGGAAACCAGTGGCGTTTTTCTGACGAGGCACAGGCGGTTCAACTGTTCGCGGATCGCCACATGATCAGTGCAATCCAATACAGCATCATTTTCGCTAATAAGTTCATCCAGTGCTTGATCTTCCAGCAATGCATCGACGGTTTTGATGGTGGCATGCGGGTTTATTGCTTGAAGCGTTATTTTGGCCGAGTGTACCTTAGCCATCCCGATGCGTTCATCTCGATGCAGGATCTGCCGTTGCAGGTTTGAGAGAGAAACGGTATCAAAATCCAACAGTGTTATTGTTCCCACGCCTGCTGCTGCCAGATACTGAGATGCAGCACAGCCTAAGCCACCTGCACCGACTATCAAGATCTTCGAGGATTTCAGTTTCTCCTGGCCGTCAAAATCAAATCCGCGTAGGACAATCTGACGGTTATAGCGTAGGGTTTCTTCGTCTGTCAGTTCAATGGTCATTATTTGTTTTTCAATAGATGATTGAACAATTCGATCTTAACAATTTCGCCAGTTTCTACCCGGTCACGTTCGCGCTCCAGAACGATAAAGCAGTTACCCAAGCTGAATGAACTGAATATGTGGGAGCCTTGGTGCCCTGTAGTGCGGACTTCCAGCTCACCTTGTTCATTCACAGAAACAATACCGCGTTGAAAATCTGTTCTTCCCGGTGTTTTTTTCAATGGCGTAGTCACCTTAGCATGGAGGCGCATTGGTGGTTGCCATGCTGTAAAACCGGACAGACGGGCAATTAAAGGTTGCACCAGTTGATAGAAGGTGAGGACAGCTGAAACTGGATTACCAGGTAAACCACAGAACCAGGCGTTTTTCAGTTTGCCAAAAGCAAAAGGTTTACCCGGTTTAATTGCCAGTTTCCAGAAACTGATTTCTCCCAGCTCATCCAACATCTGCTTGGTGTAGTCTGCTTCACCCACAGAGACGCCGCCACTGCTGATAACTAAATCAGCTTTTTGATCCGCTTCTTCGAAAACATTGCGCAAGGCTTTGGGATTGTCGGCAATAACGCCTAAATCAATAACGTCGCAGTCCAGTTTTTCCAACATCAGGCGAACAGCAAAGCGGTTGGTATCATAAATCTGGCCTTCTTTAAGTGGCTGACCGATGGCTTGCAGTTCATCACCGGTGGAGAAAATGGCAACTTTTAATTTGCGAACCACTTCGATTTTAGTGATTCCCAAAGAGGCAATCAGTGGCAATTGGGCGGTGGATAATTTACTGCCTGCCGGCAATACCACGGCTCCTTTGGGGATATCTTCGCCTGCCAGACGGATATTCTGGCCCCGTTTGGCTGGTTGAGAGAAAACAACACCATCATCAGTAACTTCTGTATGCTCTTGCATAATGACAGTGTCAGCACCTGCGGGAACAGGCGCGCCGGTCATAATCCGGATGCAGGTTGTTGCAGGCCATTCTCCCTGAAAAGGCGCGCCAGCCAGTGCTTTTCCTGCCAGAGGCAGGGGGATATTTTCATGCAAATCGGCATAACGAACGACATAACCATCCATTGCTGAGTTAGCAAAAGGTGGGACATTGATAGGCGAAATAGTATCTGCCGCGGTAATCCGCCCTGATGATTGGATGAGATTGATGGTTTCTGTATCAGTCAGTGGTGCAACTTGCGTCAGGAGTTTTTCCAGCGCTTGTTCCAAAGAGATCAATCCAGAGGTGTGACAGTGATCCATAATGGTGCTCCCAGATAGCATTTTGTAATAGCACCATTATGGCAGAGATCGTCATATACGTTAGTTATATTAAACTTTAATAATTGCCAACATGTCTTCACCGTCTTCATCCATACCGATTTCAATGAAACCAAAGCTGGAGTAAAAGTTTCGCGCTACAGGATTATTTGGGTTGTAACAGATTTCGATCTCTTCCAATCCATCTGTTCGCCTAATTTCATCAAGGGCCAGCAGCATGGCTTTGCGTCCAATACCTTTGTTTTGATAGTGCTGATCCACCATAAACCGCCAAATCGATATTCTCTGGTCTGTCTCAGGTACCCACATAAAAAATCCGACAGGTTTATCGTCTAAGCAAATTGTGCGTGTTTGGTATGAGGGGTTGAATTTTGACTCAACGAGTGACCACGTATTCTCTGCAACATATTCATACTGGTGATCGGCTACAGAGAGGTCACAGACATCTTCATAATTATCCTTATTTACATCAGTAAGGGTTATATGCATGCAATATCCTTTGAGAATTAGCTCATTTTTACAAGATAAACGTAGATATTATCTAATGTTTGCTCAGAGAGAAATAGCTGGCTACCAGAGTAAGTCCGATTGAATTTGGAGGCATCCAGCTATCAATATTTACTATGTGATCAGGTAAATTTTATAAAGTTTGACCGCTGTCAATCTTGATGATTTGCCCTGTCATTGCTTCTGCTTTTAGTAACATCAAGGTTATTTCTGCAACATCTTCTGGTGTTGAGATGCGTTCTAAAGGCAAATTTGTGCAGAGGGTTCGCATTTTCTCCTCCAGTCCTTTCCACCACCTGGTTTCGACCGCGCCTGGCGCCACGCAGTTAACCCTTATTGATGGCGCCAACGCACGAGCCAATGATCTCGTGAGCCCGTGAATGGCTGATTTGGAAACCGCATAGGGAATAGAAGAACCATAGCCGGTTTCGCCAGAGATACTACCGACATTCACGATAGCACTACCCGCTCTTTTCCTAAGATAAGGTGCTGCATACCGGCAACAATGAAATGTACCTTTCACGTTAACGTCAAGAATGGTATCCCAAATACTGTCGGATATAGATTCGAGATCATCAAATTGAAGTTGCTTTGTTGTCCCGGCATTATTAATCAGGTAGTCGATGCCGTTAAATTTTTCAGCAACAGTGTTGATCATTGCTTGCACCGCGGATTCGTCGGCAACATCGGCTTTGATCGCTATGGCTTGCCCTCCGTCCCTGATAATAGATTCTGTTGTTTCTTGAGCGTCAAGTTCACTTTGGGAATAGATAACTGCTACAGCAGCACCTTGTTTCGCCAGCATGATACTGATAGCCCGCCCTATACCGGTTCCACCTCCGGTAACAATTGCTGCCTTACCTTGGAATTCTTTATACATAAAAAGCTCCTTATTAATAATATTGGTACACACAACATGACAAATCATACATTTCTGGTAGCGGCTTGACAGTATCATTATGGCATTATTGAGAGCAGGCTCAGTTTATGTTGCGCGGTAACAGCCTGATTTAACCTTAGTAAAGGTGAACGAATAGAGTGGAGCACGAGATTTCAAATACTCTGTCGTTCCAGATACTGTAACTTAAGGCTTACTGAATACTTTATTAAGGGGAAGAAATAATTTACGTTTTTTTGTAAATTTTGTTAATCATAAGGGTGCATTGCATTTGGTTTTTGTTATAACTTATGAAAAGCGAATTAAAAATGATGTTTTCATGACGATGAGCAATTCAACTTCTTCCCTACCGAATCACAGCTATCAGGCTTTTCATATCGCAATGAGTGGTTTTTTAGCGCTGGTTGTTGCTATGGGAATTGGGCGTTTTACCTTCACTCCTCAAGTTCCCTTAATGATCGCAGAATCCCAGCTTAGTCTGACCGGTGCGGGTATCGTCGCCGCTTTTAACTATCTGGGATATCTGGCGGGTTCCTATGATGCGATGCGGGCGCGCCGTTTGATTGAATATCGGCTTTGGGCAGGATTATGGGGAGTGGTCATTATCACGTTGCTCTCTGCATTGCTGGATGGGCCGATATTACACAGTGCCGCCCGTTTTTTTATTGGTTGGGCAAGTGGTTTGACATTAGTGTTGGTGGCGGCATGGGTAAATGAGCAGTTAGCCAGCTTAAGCCGTCCTGCGTTGGGTGTTGCCATATTTGCGGGCCCCGGAGTCGGGATATTCGTTACTGGTATTCTTGCTGTTGGGATTCAGGCATGGCAACTGAGTGCTGCCGCAGCGTGGATGTTATATGGCATTATAGCGCTGATTGGTAGTGTTTATATCAGTCGGCATTTGCCCCGTCGCGGTAAACTACGTCGTTCACAGACTGAGGTGAAGAAGCTGACTTGGACACCAGCAATTAAGCGGTTGGTATGGAGCTACAGTTTAGCGGGGTTTGGTTATATTTTACCTGCCACTTTTCTTTCGCAAATGGCAAGTGATCGTTTTCCTGGCAGCTTGTTTGCTCAGTTTGTCTGGCCGATATTTGGTGGTGCCGCAGTTATCGGCATCGGTTTTGCAATTCTGACCCGTCATATGCTGACAACCCAAATCCGGCTGGCGATCACTTTATGGATCCAGGCCGCGGGGATTCTTATCGCTGAGATTTTACCGGGAATGAGTGGCTTGGCGTTAAGCGCTTTGCTGATTGGTGGTGGTTTTATGTGCGCGGTGCAAATGGCGTTTCAGTATGGGCGTGAACTGGCGCCAGAACATAGCCGTTATATGGCCGGGTTGCTGACTACAGTCTATGCTATTGGGCAGCTTGTTGGGCCGGTGCTGTCAGCGGTTTCCACTGCAATAACCGGGAAACTGGAACCTGCGCTGTATGTGGCATTGCTCACTCTGGTGATTGCCGGGTTACTGGTTTGTAACAGGAATAAATCCGTTGGTGAAGCTCGCGTGTGATGCCGTGAAACGCGCATACAAATATTGGTTTATCCCATATCCAAACAAACTGAACTGTTGGCTCAGACGCTTGGTTGTGCTATACAAATCATGGACGCGATGTTAACGCGGCGCGAAATATCAGATTGTCTTAGTTATATGGTACTAATGACTCGAACATCAATTTTACTGCCCGCCAGATAATGGAAAGTAATACCTTTGGAGAAAATAATGTCATCCCTAAGTAAAGAAGCGGAGCTTGTGCATTCAGCGCTGGAAGCTCGTGGTCTTGAAACTCCTCTTCGTGGTCAGGCACTGGCGCCGGAAGTGCGTAAAGTGCGGATTGAGGAGCATATGACGGAAATTATGAAACTGTTGAATCTTGATCTAAGTGATGACAGTTTGGCGGAAACCCCCAGTCGTATTGCGAAAATGTATGTTGATGAAATTTTCTCAGGGTTGGACTACAGTAATTTCCCAAAAATCACATTGATAGAAAATAAAATGAAAGTGGATGAAATGGTGACGGTGCGTGATATCACGTTAACTAGCACCTGTGAACATCATTTTGTGACTATTGATGGTAAAGCGACAGTTTCCTATATCCCGAAAGATAAAGTGATTGGATTATCTAAAATTAACCGCATTGTGCAGTTTTTTTCGCAACGTCCACAGGTACAGGAGCGTCTGACCCAACAGATCCTGATTGCATTACAGACACTACTTGGCACCAATAATGTTGCCGTATCTATTGATGCAGTCCATTACTGTGTGAAAGCCCGGGGTATCCGTGATGCAACCAGTACCACGACAACGACATCCTTGGGTGGGTTGTTTAAATCCAGTCAAAATACCCGTCAGGAGTTTTTACGTACGACACGCCATTTGTGATTTTTACATCGGGATATAAAAATGACCCGCCAGAGAATTGATTCACTGGACAGTATTCGTGGTCTGGCGATTCTGGGGATATTGCTGCTCAATATCTCCGGTTTTGCTTTGCCATCTGCGGCTTATTTGAACCCGGAATATAATGGTTCAGTTTCTTCAACGGATTTGATTATCTGGTCTGTACTCAATATCTTTGCTCAGGGAAAATTCCTGTGTATTTTTGCCTTCTTATTTGGTGCAGCACTGGAGTTACTACTACCAAGGGGCAAAGTCTGGAACTATCCACGATTAATCATACTTGCCTTGATTGGCGTGGGGCATGGTATTTTGTTCTGGGATGGTGATATTTTACTCTCTTATAGTTTGGCCGGTTTTTTTAGTTTTCATCTGATTAGTCAAAATAGTACCAGTAGTCGGTTATTTATGAAAGGTGCTATTTTTTATCTGATTGGATTAGCGCTGTTATTTATTCTTGGTTTTTTTTCCAGAGGTGAATCTAACGATGTTTGGAGACCGACTGAATTCCATGTGTTATATGAAACGTTCTGGAAAACGGATGGTGGATGGCTGGCAATAGAAGAACGTTTCAATCAGGTCATGTTGATGATGGTCATGCTATTTATTCAGTATGGCTGGCAATTGGTCGGCATTATATTATGTGGTGCCGGATTAGTGCGTAATGGCTGGTTGAAAGGTGAATTTCCAGTGAGCCATTATCGAAATGTAGCGCTATTGCTGATACCACTCAGTTTTGCTGTCCAGATATTCTCTGTTGCACTCCAATATGCGTATGACTGGGATTACTTTTGGTCAGGTATTGTTGGCTATATCCTTTCTGAGTTGGTCATTCCATTTCAGGCGCTGGGTTATATGGCTTTAATATATGGTTTCTGGCCGGTAATTTCATATTGGCGAATTAATCGCTGGCTCAGGCAGGTTGGACGAATGGCGATGAGTAATTATTTACTACAAACTCTAATCTGTACTGTGCTGTTTTATCACTTTGGATTATTTGGTCAATTCAGCCGCCTGGAGTTACTGGCATTTATTCCATTTATTTGGACAGTAAATATCCTTTTTTCATGCTGGTGGTTACGCCGTCACCGTCAAGGGCCATTAGAGTGGCTGTGGCGAAATGTTACGGCGGCATTGGTACGCTCCTCTTAGGTTGGGTTTTGTCCATTTCCTGCAATTCTTCCGGAGTTACCGCCGGATAATCAGTTATACCTTCTGGTACTTTATGCGGAGCAGGAATTGGAATCAAAGGACCCAGGAAACGAGGTTCGCGTTTCAAAATATAAAGATCAGTTAAGGCGCCAAGGCGGGCAATTATTTCACGTAACCGGACAGTAATCATATTTTTAGGTGTGGAAACTGCATAGCACTGAGCGTCAATTCCCATATGCATAGCGATAAACAGCGCCCGTTCACAGTGGAATCGTTGAGTGATAATCGTAAAATCATTGGTGTCAAAAACTTTACGGGTTCTGACTATCGAATCAAGCGTTCTGAAACCCGCAAAATCCAGCACGATGTTTGTGGTTGGAATACCTGCTTTTACTAAATCCCTGCGCATGGTGACGGGTTCGTTATAGCTTTGTTGGGCATTATCGCCACTCAGTAGGAGATATTTGATTTTGTCGCTGTTATAAGCATTAACTGCCCCCTGAATACGGTACATATAGTACTGATTAGGTGCGCCAGAATGGTAGTATTTAGCCGTACCAAGCACCATACCCACTTCACGTTCAGGAAGTTTCTTGAGGTCATCAAAAATATAAGGGGCCGTTTTCCAGCTAATCCAGCGGTCAAGTGCAATAGCTGTGAGCGTTAGCATCCCTGTGATGAATAACAGACCAATTATCAGGCGCTTCCACATACTTTTGCCTTTAATATGTATCAATGACTAATATTGACTAAAGGCTACTTTACCTGAAATTCCGAAGCAAGTTTTCTCTATAAGAAAAAAGCCTGACAGTGGTTTTTTGTTGCCTGTTTCTTGATATTTTGTCCCGCTATAGTCAGCAGGCATCACATCTGGGGACGTCACGTGGTGACGATGAGTTCACATTTATCATCTTTAAAATTTTGTCGTAGCTGCTGATATACCGGAAACCCCGCTTCTTAAATGTAAGGGAACAGTCGAATGTTGTGATTGAAAAAATATCGGGAGATTAAGACATTAAAAGAAATTCGATAACAATATTCAGGTTAAGAATATATATATTCTTTTTTGGATTTTGGCATGTTATTTTTGATTTGTACGTTTTTTTACTTTATACTCAATATTGATGTTAAATAATAATATATTTCCAGCTTTGCTTCTGCGGTAAACATACCTGTTCTAAGCTGCCAAGAGTTAATGAAAGATTATGTTGTCTATTTATTATTATCATTGAGTATTAAATTGATTGTTTTTAATGTTATAGTAAAGTTCGTAAAATAAAATTATTGCCATCAAGACTTTCTCTATTATTAAATGTGTAATTAGTAAAATAACTTAAGTATATATCTATATTTATTTTGGTGATTAATATCGTGTTGATTAAAAGTGCTTTTACTGGATAGAATGTTGGAATTAACATTTCCTGGTGTATTTTTATGTAGGAGAATTTTCCAAAATCATGTTAAGTATAACAAGGTGACTTTTATGAAAAATGAAGTGATTTTATCTAATTCTTTGCAAGAAAGTGATCTCGATAAGTTATTTAATGATGAAGTGTTAGCAATTCATGTGAAGAAATATGTAGATAGTCATATCTCAGACAAACTTTCTGATTTTTTCCTCTCTCATGAAAATCTAGAACATTACCTTCATGATTTAAAAAAAGGAGATGAAATTGTTTTAGTCGATTATGGTGTTGATAGAGTTGGTGTGCCTTATAATACGACTTTTGGGAAACCAAAAGAGAGTGATAGTTATAAAAGATATTTTGAGAATGCATTACCCGCAATAAGAAACGTCAGAAATTTCTGTGCTCCAATGCTGGCACCTTTCGATAAATTTCGTTTAGAACTAGATGAAGTATGGTCCGCGGGTGCCAGTATTGCAAATTTTGAAGGTAAAAAGATGCATGCGGGGATTGCCAGGGTCATGAGAAGGCCAGAACTCTCTATCATGTCTGAAATACAACCTCATTTTGATGGTCTTCAACAACAATCTGTTAATTTGCTAGGGCAATTTTCTGTAAACATATATATAAAAGTACCTGTAAGTGGAGGGGAATTAGAGTTGTGGGATGTTCCTGCTATTCCTATTACCGAGTTGATTGAAGATAGTTCAGAACATGATTGGCGTGGCTCCCTTCCTCCATCTATTTCTATTAAGCCAGAGCTGGGAGATTTAATAATAATAAACACCAGGAAACCTCATGCCATTCGCAGTTTTTCTGAGGGAAGTAGAATATCATTGCAAAGTTTCATCGGTGTATCACCAAATAAACATCTAATGTTATGGAATTAATGATATTATTGATGTAATTAGCATATTGGGGATATTTTTTCTTTTAGGGATTGGGAGTATCAGATCCCAATCCTATAAATATAGAAATTATGTTTGTGTATTTGAATGTAAACTATATTAATACTATTGTTTTTGGTGTTTATTTTTTCGGTGTTTTTTATTTTTAGGTAAATTATTAAATAATTCTATTTTGTGCTTGTTCTGAATTTTTTAGGGTTGTGAGTGTACAACTCAATAATATTATATAAATTAAATATAATTTAGTAAAAATCGCCATAAGGCCTTCGGCTAATGTGGGTGGGGATATAAGGCAAAAATCTTAAAGGGTTTTTTAGAGATTAAAATGCCGCAATGAATATGCGGCATAGAGATATAATGGGTTTGAAGGCTACAGGACTCGTCGTTTCTGCTCTCAGGGCTTGTGTCAGACTCGTCAGGGACGAGTAACAGCTGGTGACGTTGCCCGATCTGGGTGGATAACCGTCACAATGAAGTACGTTTATATATACGATATTCCGGTTTCCAGAAGTTGCGGCCAATCGCTTCATTCAATGCACCGTCTGATGTGACAGTTGCAACACCTTGTATTTGCGCTTCTTTTGCAACTTGTTTGGCAATTTTGCGAGAAACTTCCTGAATATCATCAATGAGTGGTAGTAATGGGCCGGTACCGTTTTTAGCCAATGGTGAACAATCAGCCAGTGTTCGGCTTGCCGCCATCAACATACCATCAGTAACAAGTTTGGCCCCGGAAGCAATAACACCTAAGCCAATTCCAGGGAAGATATAGGAGTTGTTACATTGAGCGATCGGATACTCTTGATCTTTGTATTTTACCGGATTGAATGGGCTACCTGTTGCAACCAGGGCCGCACCGTCAGTCCAGTTGATAATATCTTCAGGACGGGCTTCAACACGGGAAGTTGGGTTGGATAATGGCATAACGATTGGACGTTCACAGTGTTTATGCATCTCACGGACGATTTCTTCTGTAAACAGCCCCGCTTGGCCTGAAACGCCAATTAATACCGTAGGCTTAGCATTACGAACAACATCAAGTAGAGAGATAGAATCGCTGTTCACATCCCATTCAGCTAAAGAGTCGCTTTTTTGTACCAGTTTATTCTGGAAATCCAATAAATTTGGCAGCTTATCTGTCAGTAAACCGAAACGATCAACCATGAAAATACGGGCGCGAGCTTGTTCTTCACTTAAACCTTCAGATTTCATCTGGGCGACAATCTGCTCTGCGATACCGCAACCGGCGGAACCGGCTCCCAGGAAAGTGACAGTTTGATCTTTCAATTGACGACCGGCAGCACGACTGGCTGCGATCAGGCTACCCAGTGTAACAGCGGCGGTTCCCTGAATGTCATCATTAAAGCAACAAATCTCATGGCGATAGCGGTTGAGCAGAGGCATGGCATTTTTTTGCGCGAAATCTTCAAACTGTAGCAGCACATTTGGCCAACGGCGCTTGACGGCCTGAATAAATTCATCGACAAATTCATCATATTCTGCACCGGTAATACGCGGATGGCGCCAGCCCATATATAGCGGGTCATTCAGGCGCTGGGGGTTGTTCGTTCCCACATCCAGGACTACCGGCAGCGTATAAGCCGGACTGATACCACCACAGGCGGTATACAGGGAAAGTTTACCAATAGGAATACCCATACCGCCGATACCTTGGTCACCTAGACCAAGAATACGTTCACCATCGGTGACAACGATAACTTTTACATTTTGTTTAGTCGCATTTTGCAGCATGTCATCAATATGCGTTTTATTTGGGTATGAGATGAACAGACCACGGGCACGGCGGTAAATATCAGAAAAATGTTCACAAGCTTCACCAACCGTTGGGGTGTAGATGATTGGCATCATTTCGCTCAAATGTGCATCCAGCAGGTGGTAGAACAGAGTTTCGTTAGTGTCTTGAATATTTCTCAGATAAATGTGTTTATCTGCATCATTTTTGAAATCAAGATACTGTCGATAGGCGCGTTCAGCTTGTTCTTCGATGGTTTCAACCGCTTCCGGTAATAAGCCATGAAGGTTAAAGTTGCCGCGTTCTGCTTCAGTAAAGGCACTGCCTTTATTCAGCAGCGGAAATTCCAACAGAATGGGGCCAGAATAGGGAATATATAATGGACGTTTACTTTCGTGTTCCAGTTCCATGAATCTTACTCTTTGAACTAAATGGATAACAAGGTCAGCCATAGATCCTAAGAGGTAGGAAAAATATGTACAGCAAATGTTACTTAATTAGAGGTAATATGAGTAAAAATGAGAGATAACATCCAGATTTAGCTGATAAAATGTTACGTTAACTGTTTTTGTAGGAGAAAATCTTCCATTGTGTATTTGACTTTCTATTGCCGGGCGTGATGCCCGGCAAAGCCGTCGATACCAATTTCGTATACGCACGGTTGCAGTTCTGCCGTAATAGTATCCATAGTGTTCCCCATTAATTGATATATATAATCTGAATAGAGGGAAAGCGCATTTTTCACTGAATTTAGAACGTGTGGTACTCAAATTTACTACAGCCTAGTGCAGCAAGTGTGGATTGAGTTGCACTTTTTTGGGACAACTCGCTGTTTTTTCCCTCAACTAATACCGCTCTTTCGATAGCCAGACAATCACCACCAGAAATATTCATCAGGATCAAGGCCGCTTGTAATGGAGGTAAGCTTGGGTTAAATGCGGCATTTTCTGCATAACGCCCAGGATAGATTTTTCCATCTTTTCCCAGCAGTGCTGTACCGCTGTATGAATTACTGTATGGAGCATGGCTTCGGTTTGCTGCATCCAGTGCAACGAGCACTAATTTATCCGTGGTTTCTAGTTTATAACCATGATTAACCGGATCCATCAATAGGGTAGTGATACCCAGATCGTTAGGACCAAAGGAGTCTGGCAAATAGTCACCTAATGTTAAAGGCTCTTGTTTTAGCAAGTGGATCTCTAATTGTGTGCCACTATTAAGCTCATTCATAAACTGGCGGCAGTGACCGCATGGAGAGTAATTAATTGTGATAGAAGTTAGTTTTTTCTCACCGCGTAGCCAAGCGTGAATAATAGCACATTGTTCAGCATGAATAGTTTGCTGTAACGGTACGCCGGTAAATTCCATATTTGCACCAAAATAGAGATTTCCGCTTTCACCACAGGCAATTGCGCCGACATTAAAATGTGATATCGGAGCCAGGGAACATGCCGCTGCGAGTGGCAGCAGGGAGATAGCCAAGGTGTTATCGTCAAAGCCACAGGTTTTCTTGACAGATTCAGCTTGTTCAGCCGTGAACATGGCAGGGAAGTCGTTGTTTCCTGCATGGGGCAAAAGTGCATCCTGTAGTTTAGATGGCAATTGGGCCCAAATAGAGCGAAAGCGAGCTTGCATAGAATGATCTCCAAATTAACTTGAGATCATTCTAGGTGCTCTGATTAGATCTATAATGTGACTTATATCACATAAATAGTGAAAATTATGTAATTAAATCCGGTAATTGAGAGATTTATATCAAATTTTTAAACTGGTAATTAGCCAAATAGGTATAGCAGCACCGGGAACACAAAAGGGGCAGTCAGTGAAGTAATGATACCACAGGTCATCAGTGCTAATGAGCTGTATGCTCCTTCAACAAAATTGACTTCTGTACAACGGGCGGTGCCTAAAGCATGTGATGCTGTTCCCATTGCCAAACCGCGGGATGCTCTGGTTTTCACTTGCAAGAGATCGAACAGGCTATGGCCAAATATTGCCCCGAGAATGCCGACAAAAATGACGCAAGCGGCACTGATTGCCGGAATACCGCCGATAGCATCTGCGACTGCCATTGCTATTGGCGTAGTGACTGATTTAGGCAGTATTGAGGCGGCCATTTCAGGTGTTGCGCCCATCCACAATGCAATAGCGGTACCTGTAACCATAGCGACAATACTGCCGATAAAACAGATACTGATAATGGACTTCCATTGGGCGCGGATCTGGTGCAACTGTTCATATAAAGGAAATGCCAGCGCAACCACGGCGGGCTGAAGCAGATCATTAAGAATTTGGCTGCCGGCGAAATAGTGTTCATAAGGGGTATTGGTTATTAACAATATTGGAATCAGTACAGCGATAGAAACCAATAAGGGATTCAGAATAGGAATTTTGAATTTTAGTGAAAGTTTTCTTGCGGCGTAGAATACAATCAATGTTAATGGCAGTGACCACCAAATGTGACTTAACATATTTATTTCTCTTGTTTTTCTTGTTCAGTCTTAACTTCTGATACAGAGCCGATAATTGGACGTGCGCGGTGAACATAATGGGAACTGTAAGCAACAATAATCATAACAATTGCGGTGCTGATCAGGCATGAAAGGACAATCGGTAGTATCTGTTGGCTGAGTTGATCGTAATAATTCATAACGCCTACACCGATAGGCAGAAACAGCAGAGTCATATTTTTCAGTAGCAGAGTGCAACCTGGTTTTACCCAGTGGGTAGGGATCAATTGGAAAGCCAATAAGACGAACAATATCAACATACCGATAATACTGCCGGGGACTGCGATGGGTAACAGGGCAGAGATGGCATTGCCTGCTAATAAACACAGATAAATCAGTACAAATGCTCGCAGGTACTGCCAACCTATAATCAGTACTTCACGAAACGACATAACAAAATTCCTAATTCCAGTGAGGTATTCATCATACAATTAACCCTAGGAATGTGCCATAGATCACATTCAAAAAAAGCGGGGACCATCGCTGATCCCCGCATGTAAGATATATTTGCAATAAATTGGTTGTTATTTCACCTGCATACCCGGTTGTGCGCCATTGTCAGGACTGAGTAGGAAGATATCTTTTCCGCCAGGCCCAGCAGCCATTACCATTCCTTCAGAAATGCCGAAGCGCATTTTACGCGGAGCCAGGTTGGCAACCATGATGGTTAAACGGCCTTCCAGTGCTTTTGGATCGGGATAGCTGGAGCGGATACCGGAAAATACCTGGCGGGTTTCGCCACCAAGATCCAGAGTCAGTTTCAGCAGTTTATCTGAGCCTTCTACAGAATCAGCCTGTTTGATAAGGGCGACGCGCATATCAACTTTGGCGAAATCATCAAAAGTGATCATATCCTGAATCGGATCTTCTGCCAGCGGGCCGCTGACTTTTTGTGGTGCGCTGATGCTTTCTTTAGACGCAGTAACCATCGCATTGACTTTATCCATATCAATGCGGTTAAACAGGGCCTTAAAGGTGGAAACCTGATGATCCAGCAGAGGCTGTTCAATGCCATTCCAGGTCAGTTCTGTATTCAGGAAAGCTTCTGCGCGTTCTGCCAGACTGGGTAAAACGGGTTTTAGGAAAGTCATCAAAACGCGGAACAGGTTGACGCCCATTGAACAGATGGCTTGAAGATCTGCATCGCGGCCTTCTTCTTTTGCCACAACCCACGGAGCCTGCTCATCCACATAACGGTTTGCCAAATCAGCCAATGCCATGATTTCACGGATTGCTTTACTGAATTCGCGGTTGTTGAACTCTTCTTCAATCACTTTCGCGCCATCAATAAACTTCTGGTAAAGCGCTGGATCAGCAAGTTTATCCGCCAGCTTGCCACTAAAGCGTTTATTAATGAAACCCGCGTTACGGGAAGCCAGGTTAACAACTTTGTTAACGATATCGCTGTTAACACGCTGGACAAAGTCTTCCAGGTTCAGGTCGATATCATCAATACGGGAAGAGAGTTTGGCCGCATAGTAATAACGCAGGCAGTCTGCATCCAGATGATCCAGATAAGTGCTGGCCTTGATAAAGGTACCACGGGATTTGGACATTTTCGTGCCGTTGACGGTGACGTAGCCGTGAACAAACAGATTTGTTGGTTTGCGGTAACCGCTGCCTTCCAGCATGGCCGGCCAGAATAGGCTGTGGAAATAGACAATATCTTTACCAATAAAGTGATAAAGATCGGCGGTGGAATCTTTTGCCCAGAACTCATCAAAGCTCAGATTTTCGCGTTTGTCACACAGGTTTTGGAAAGAACCCATATAGCCAATAGGCGCATCCAACCAGACATAGAAATATTTGCCCGGTGCATCAGGAATTTCAAAACCAAAGTAGGGGGCATCACGGGTGATATCCCACTGTTGTAAACCGGATTCAAACCATTCCTGCATCTTGTTAGCAACCTGCTCCTGTAATGCGCCGGAACGGGTCCATGCTTGTAACATGTCACTGAATACAGGTAAATCGAAGAAAAAGTGCTCGGATTCACGCAGTTCTGGCGTTGCACCGGAGACAGCAGAACGTGGGTTAATCAGTTCCGTTGGGCTGTAAGTTGAACCGCAAATCTCACAGTTATCACCATACTGATCTTCTGCCTTACATTTCGGGCAGGAGCCTTTTACAAAGCGGTCAGGTAGAAACATCCCTTTCTCAGGATCGTATAACTGAGAAATAGTACGATTCTTAATGTAGCCGTTCTTTTTCAGCTCCAGATAGATTTCAGTTGATAATTCTTGGTTCTCTCTGCTGTGCGTAGAGTGATAGTTATCATAGCCGACTGAAAAGCCAGTAAAATCCTGATGATGCTCTTGGTTCACGGCGGCGATCATCTCCTCGGGAGCAATACCCATTTGCTGAGCTTTCAGCATGATTGGTGTTCCGTGAGCGTCATCGGCGCAGATAAAGTGAACCTCTTTGCCGCGCATTCGCTGAAAACGGACCCAAATATCTGCCTGGATATGTTCCAGCATGTGACCAAGATGGATTGGACCGTTAGCATATGGCAACGCACACGTCACCAATAATTTTTTTGCGACTTGAGACATAGTAAGGATCTGACTTCCAATAAGTGAAAAGGGAGTTTGATGTTACCTGATCAAAAAAATTGTCGCTAGGGTAACTCTTGATCTTCGCGGGTTTTATTGGATAAAAATTGAATCAGTGATTGAGAAGTGGGTTTTTGTTGCTGACCTTATCCGAACTCATTGGGTTCTGTTATGATGAAAAGATGGTTTTTATAGTTAATCATGATAATCAAAGGAGCCGGGATGAGCGCAAAATCCCCCGAGCAGACCAATCCTGACCTGCTGAAATCTCAGGTAACAAAAATACTTGCTACTTTTACACACCCGACACTAGAACACGATCTGACAGTTCTGAAAGCCCTGCATCACTGTACGATGCTTGATGATGTTCTGCACATTGAATTGATCATGCCGTTTGTCTGGCGGCGTGGTTTTGAAACTCTAAAAGAGGCGACAACGCAAAAATTGCAGTCAGTGACCGGCGCAAAATCTGTTGCGTGGAAATTGAACCATGATATCAGCACATTACGCCGCGCTAACGATTTGTCGGGAATTAATGGTGTTCGTAATATTTTGGCTGTCAGCTCAGGTAAAGGTGGCGTGGGTAAATCCAGCACCGCGGTAAACCTGGCGTTGGCGTTGGTTCAGGAAGGGGCAAAAGTGGGTATTCTGGATGCGGATATCTACGGTCCTTCTGTTCCGAGTATGTTGGGAACTGCCAAAGAACGCCCAACTTCCCCGGATGGTCAGCATATGGCGCCTATTATGACTCATGGCCTTGCCACTAACTCCATTGGTTATCTGGTGACAGATGACAATGCAATGGTATGGCGTGGCCCGATGGCCAGTAAGGCATTGATGCAGATGCTACAGGATACATTATGGCCGGATCTTGATTATCTGGTTATCGATATGCCACCAGGAACCGGTGATATTCAGCTTACGTTATCACAAAACGTCCCGGTCACGGGGGCGCTAGTGGTGACAACACCTCAGGATATTGCCTTAATTGATGCGATGAAAGGCATTGTCATGTTCCAAAAAGTGAAGGTTCCTGTACTGGGTATCGTTGAAAACATGAGTGCGCATATTTGTAGCAATTGCGGTCACCTCGAGCCTATTTTTGGTACCGGTGGGGCGGAAAAACTGGTCACTAAATATCATTGCAAACTGTTGGGACAAATTCCTCTGCATATTTCGTTACGTGAAGATCTGGACCGTGGAGAACCCACCGTTATCAGCAATCCTGATAGTGAATTCACGGATATTTACCGGGAAATTGCCGCGAATATTTCTGCGCAGATGTACTGGCAGGGAGAGAAGATACCGACGGAGATTTCGTTCCGCGCTGTTTGATACCGATATTCGCCATATTCGATGAATAGTAACGGGTTATGATATTTTCATTACCCGTTTTTTTGCGTATTGAAGAAAGAATTCTTTTTAGATTCATCTCTGTTGCATGGTTTTTATGCGAAACGCTTCGAAAAAAATGAGACTTAATCTTGTTTACACTGGAACAGATACCATTAACTCCCTATAATCTCGCCCGACTTAGCACTCTTAGGTGCTTTGTTCCCCATTTTTTCTAGAATCAGGTTAATCTCTATTATGGCTGACGAAGCACATCAGTGCACAATTGTAGGAATCTCCGGTGCATCTGCCTCAGGTAAAAGTCTCATTGCGAATACACTTTACCGTGAATTACGCGCTCAGGTTGGTGATCACAACATCGGTATTATTCCAGAAGATTGTTACTATAAAGACCAAAGCGATCTGTCAATGGAAGAGCGTTATAAGACCAATTATGACCACCCAAGTTCCATGGATCACAATCTGCTCTTTTCTCATCTGCAAGATCTGAAAGCCGGTAAATCGATTGAATTACCACAGTATGATTATGTCGCTCATACCCGCAAGTCAGAAGCGATTCATTTTGCGCCGAAAAGAGTTATTATTCTGGAAGGTATTCTGCTATTGACGGATAAGCGCTTGCGCCAGGAGATGGACTTCTCTATTTTCATTGATACACCGTTGGATATTTGTCTTATGCGTCGTATTAAACGGGATGTTAATGACCGAGGGCGTTCTCTGGATTCTGTTATTGAGCAATATCATAAAACTGTACGTCCAATGTTTCTGCAATTTATTGAGCCATCAAAACAATATGCAGATATTATTGTGCCTCGCGGAGGTAAAAACCGCGTAGCGATTGATGTGCTGAAAGCCAAAATTGGTCAGTTCTGCGAATAATAAAACTTTGCTTGTCAGGCATTGATAAGCATCATCGTATTTGAGAGGGAAAATAGTGCGACTCTGTGACCGTGACATTATTAAATGGCTTGATGAAGGTAAATTGGTCATTTCTCCACGTCCGCCGATTGAACGAATTAACGGGGCAACGGCTGATGTGCGCCTTGGAAATCAGTTTCGTGTTTTCCGTGGTCATACTGCTGCGTATATTGATTTGAGTGGCCCAAAAGACGAAGTGAGTGCTGCCCTTGATCGCGTGATGAGTGATGAAATTATCCTGCCTGACGATGAGGTTTTTTTCCTCCATCCCGGAGAGCTGGCGCTGGCTGTTACTCTGGAGTCCGTCACGTTGCCTGATGATTTGGTGGGCTGGCTTGATGGCCGTTCTTCTCTTGCCCGCCTTGGGCTAATGGTGCATGTGACGGCGCACCGTATCGATCCGGGCTGGCATGGTCAGATTGTTCTCGAATTCTATAATTCTGGTAAATTGCCTCTGGCGTTACGTCCGGGTATGGTGATCGGTGCTTTGAGTTTTGAACCATTATCTGGTTCGGCTGATCGTCCATATAATCGTCGTCAGGATGCAAAATATAAAAATCAGCAAGGTGCGGTGGGTAGCCGTATTGATGAAGATTAATGTTTTTATCGGCTACTGAGTCGCATTTACCGTTTTAATAAAGCTGAGGAAGTCATGAAAAGATTACTGACGACACTGGTTATTTTGCTGGTCGTGATTATTGCCGGTTTGGCGGCATTAGTCATGTTAGTGAACCCGAATGATTTTCGTGCTTATATGGTTAAGCAGGTGCAAAAGAAGAGTGGCTACCAACTCGTTCTGCAAGACGGTATGCGCTGGCATGTCTGGCCAAAGCTCAGCATTATTACCGGGCGCATGTCATTGACTGCACCGGGAGCGACGCAGCCGGCGGTTACAGCAGAAAATATGCGCCTTGATGTGGAGTTGTGGCCACTTCTTTCCCATCAGCTTGCAGTTAAGGAGGTGATGTTGAAAGGGGCGGTGTTGCGATTAACCCCGGAGAGCAAAGCTAAGGAAAAAGAGAATGTCCCTGTTGCACCGAAAGGGAATCCGGCAAACCCTATCGCTAGAGGGGAGCGCTGGAAACTTGATATTGCCAGAATTAAGGTCGCTGACAGTTTGCTTATCTGGCAAAGTGATGATCACGTTCAGTTGAATGTCCGCGATATTAATCTGCTAATGAAACGAGATGATCAAAACCATATCAGTGTAGAGTTGAGCAGTAAGGTCAGTAAGAATCAGCAAGAACTGGCTTTTAACCTTAATGCAGATGTAGACATTTCGGGTTATCCATATCATGTTGCCGGTAATATTGATTCTTTCGATTATCAGCTTCAGGGGGTTGGTATACCCACGGGGGGGATTAGTGGTTCGGGAAAAGTGAATGCTGTTTATCAGGAAAAAACGACAGATGAACCACAAACAATCTCTTTACAGATGCTGAATTTCACGGCTAATGAGAGTGAGCTGCATGGCAGTATAAAGGCAATGTTGGGTGTTCACCCTGATTATCAGATAAATTTATCTTCCCAAAAATTGAATTTGGATAATCTGGTGGGATGGGATTCTTTTCCTAAAGATAATTCAGAAGTTAAGCGCCATTACCGGATAGAGAATAGCTCAGCTAAACCGGTGATTGCGGTTTCGAGCCCAGTGCAGCCTGATTACAGCGCTGCATTTCTGAATGATTTTAATGCCGGTGTTACTGTTAATGCGAACAAATTTATTTATCGGGGAATGGAGATCGATGACCTGATATTCAAAGCAGCGAGTAATGATGGTATTGCCGAAATTTCTGTTCTGAGTGGGAAATTATTTGGCGGTCATTTCTCTATTCCAACCATTCTGGATGCAACAGGTAATCAACTTAAATTACATATCAAGCCCTTACTGCAAGATATAGAACTGGAACCAATACTCAAAGCATTTTCTTTACCACAGGCATTTAGTGGTAAATTTAATCTGAATGGAGATCTTTCGGGTAAAGGATATGATGGTTATGCTATTTCGCATATTTGGCATGGTGATCTTAATTTCAGTTTAGTTAATGCCAAAATGCATGGATTGAATATCTCCCAATTGATCCAGCAATCTGTTGCCCGTGCAACGAATAAAGTGAATATTCCTGATGATATGGATAACTTTACCCGTGCTGAATGGCTTGATATTAAAGCAGTGCTTAATCGGGGTGATGTAAAAATCAGTCAGCTTCATGCTGTATCCAAGCTGCTAAATATTGATGGTCAGGGTGAGGCCAACTTGTTTAAACAAGATGTTGATGTCGCTTTAAAAGTGCAGGTAACTCAAGGATGGGATGCAGATGATGAATGGGTGCGCCGTTTGAGCAAACTGAAAGTACCGCTGCGGGTTTATGGTAATTGGAGCAATCTGAAATACAACCTTGATATTGAGCAATTGCTGCGTAATGAGCTGGAGAATAAAGCAAAACAGATCATCAATGATTGGGGTATCCGTAATAGTAACAACAAAGAACATCAGTAGATTAGAAGATTACCTGATGTGCCGTAAGCTGGCATATATAAGCTTTGTAGGTTAAGCGGGTGATTTTCTGCTGAGTGTGCATTACTGACACCATAATGCCAGGGATTTCCGGCCTTATTAAGTGATTCAGGGAGAGAGAAATCTCAAATAATCTGCCGGCATATTCGTAACAATCTCATTTTTTTGTCTTTCAGAATGTCATCAGAAATTCTTATCGTTTGATTACTTACTCCCGAATTTTTAAGCTGCAAAAGCCCGGTACAGTTTAAATGAGCTGACCGGGTTTTTACCTTGTTCTTGGAGGAAAATAAGAACTTAGTGATGCAATATACTGTTAGTGACCAAACTGTACCGGGTTATTCTTTATTTTCTTCCTCTGTAACTAATGGCGTAATTTTTACCTTATTAATTCGGTGACTAGTGACTTCCAGTGGTTCAAATAGATAATTATCAATCTGCAATTGTTCACCTTGCTGTGGAATATGTTGTGAATGTTCCATCAATAAACCTGCTAAGGTTTGATATTCACGCTTCTCATCCAGTTGCAAAGGAACATAAAGGATCAAATCATCCAGCGGCATATAACCATTGGCAATCCAGTAGCCATTTTCAGTCGCTTGAATGTCATGACGGGCATCAGTTTCTTCGCCATCTACCGGCAGATTACCCGCGATAGTTTCCATGACATCGGTCAGAGTAACAACACCTTCCACAGAACCAAATTCATCGACGACAAACGCGAAGTGAGTCTGCGCCTGGCGGAACTGCTCCAATGCCTGAAGCAGTGAGAGCTGCTCAGGGAAAATCAACGGTTGTTTTATCAACGAATGCAAATCAAAAGGCTGTTGGTTGAGTTGTTGATTCAGTAAATCAATAACATGGACAACACCTAATGGTTCGTCACTGATATTTTCATCTGTCACGACAATACGTGTGTGAGGGCTTTTACTCAGTATTTGCGTCAGATTTTCTGCCGGTGCATTGATATCAAGGTATTCCACGTCGTGGCGTGAGGTCATGATACTGTTGACGTTACGCTGCGCCATGCCCAGAACTCTGGCAATCATTTGGCGTTCTTGTGGATCAAACACTTCCTGATTATCAGAAATCAGATTAGATGTATGGTTATCCAATTCTGCCTTTTCATGTTTGCCACTGAGGATACGCAAAACGGCCTCTGCTGTTCTTTCACGCAGTGATCGGGAAGCAGTAAGAAATCTGCGGCGGTTAAACTGAGCGAATTGATTCAGGGATTCAATCATAATTGAGAAGCCGATAGCGGCGTACAAGTAACCTTTTGGTATGTGATAACCAAAACCTTCGGCGACCAGACTGAAACCGATCATCAGCAAGAAGCTCAGACAGAGAATAACGATGGTTGGATGAGCATTGACGAAGGTTGTTAATGGCTTACTTGCCAGTATCATCAGGAACATCGCGATGGTTACTGCTGCGATCATGATACCGATGTTATCAACTATACCGACAGCAGTAATCACTGAGTCCAGAGAGAAGACGGCATCAAGGACAATTATCTGTGCGACAACTGTCCAAAATTTAGACGTTTTGCGTTGTTGCCCTGAGTGTGCATCCTTGCCTTCCAGTCGCTCGTTTAGCTCCATAGTCGCTTTGAATAATAAGAAAAGGCCACCTACCAACATAATCAAGTCACGGGCACTGAATGGATGTTCCCAGAGCGTAATTAATGGATTAGTTAACGTTATCAGCCAGGAGAGACTAAAAAGCAACACGACACGCATCAGTAGTGCACAAGTCAACCCTGTGATACGCGCTTTGTCTCTTAGTTTTTCAGGAAGTTTATCTGCCAGAATGGCAATAAAGACCAGATTGTCGATTCCGAGGACAATTTCTAGAACGATAAGAGTAACCAGTCCAGCCCATATCGTCGGATCTGCGATCCATTCCATACAGTTTGTTTTACCTTTTAATATGACGGCTCATGCCGAATAATGAATAATGGGCATTGACTCATCAAATTTCAATAGTTGATTTTTCATCTGAGGAAGTTTTTTTTAAAAAATAAGTTATGGCAGTATTGATAGCAGCAATAACTATCCACTGAGCCTAATCCTGAGTTAACATGTGATCACATTAACAAATTGCATACTAATGATAATTAATGTGCAAGTATTATCATCAGACAGGAGTTATTCATGTCCAAGCAGCAGATTGGTGTTGTCGGTATGGCGGTGATGGGGCGTAACCTGGCACTGAATATTGAAAGCCGTGGTTATTCCGTATCTATATTTAATCGTTCAAGTGATAAAACTGACGAAGTGATTGCCGAAAATCCAGGGAAAAAATTAGTCCCAAATTACACTATCGAAGAATTTGTCGATTCACTGGAAAAACCGCGCCGTATTCTGCTTATGGTTAAGGCTGGCGAAGCAACCGATAAAACTATCGCTTCACTGACTCCTCATCTGGATAAAGGTGACATTTTGATTGATGGTGGTAATACCTATTTTCAGGATACTATCCGCCGTAACCGGGAGCTTTCTGCTCAAGGCTTTAATTTTATCGGTACAGGCGTTTCCGGTGGTGAAGAGGGCGCATTGAAGGGGCCATCGATCATGCCGGGTGGTCAGAAAGAGGCGTATGAGTTGGTTGCACCAATTTTGCAAGAGATCGCGGCTAAAGCTGAAGATGAACCTTGTGTGGCATATATTGGCCCGGATGGTGCCGGTCATTATGTGAAAATGGTTCACAATGGGATTGAATACGGTGATATGCAGCTCATTGCTGAGGCTTATTCTTTACTGAAAAACGCCCTGAATTTGAGTAACGAAGAGTTATATGAGATTTTCACTGATTGGAATAATGGCGAGCTGAGCAGCTATTTAATTGAAATCACGGCTGATATTTTCCGTAAGAAAGATGAAGCAGGTCAATATCTGGTTGATGTGATTTTGGACGAAGCAGCAAATAAAGGGACCGGTAAGTGGACCAGTCAGAGCTCTTTGGACTTAGGTATTCCATTGACGCTAATCACTGAATCTGTATTTGCGCGTTATCTCTCTTCTCTGAAAGATCAGCGAGTTGCCGCTGCTAAAGTTTTGAGTGGGCCAGAAGCACAGCCATTTAAAGGTAATAAAGCTGAATTTATTGAGAAAGTACGCCGTGCACTCTATCTGGGGAAAATAGTTTCATATGCTCAGGGTTTTCAGCAATTGAAAGCGGCATCTGATGAATACCAATGGAACCTGAATTACGGTGAGATTGCTGGAATTTTCCGCGCCGGTTGCATCATTCGCGCTCAATTCCTGCAAAAAATTACTGATGCATATAACGAAAATACAGATATTGCTAACCTATTACTGGCACCTTACTTCAAGAAAATTGCTGATGAATATCAGCAAGCGTTGCGTGATGTCGTCTCTTATGGTGTGCAGAATGGTATCCCAACACCGACTTTTTCCGCTGCTATTTCTTATTACGACAGTTATCGTTCAGCCGTATCACCCGCTAACTTGATTCAGGCTCAGCGTGACTATTTCGGTGCTCATACTTATAAGCGTACTGATAAAGAGGGGGTTTTCCATACTGAGTGGATGGAGTAAATCCTGCTATCACCGATTGACCAGGAGAGTGAAGTATTTGTATCGGGTATGATGTAGTTAACTTTCGCGATAATCCTGGAATGCACCGTTGCGGTTTTTTCACTGATGTGCCGCAACGGCGCGGCTCTAAATTTTCAGAATATGATTTATTTGGGAGTGATGATTGTCACATTAATCCCGGATTAAGCAATAGGGTCAGTACTAATTAATGTGAAAATCAAAACGGTTACTTCCTGCATGAACCAATTTCAGATTCTCAGGGAAATTGAGGTCTTCATCAATGATTGCAACGCCATGTGCATCATAAGAAAAATAGAATGACCCGTTGCCAATATATTCTCCGGTGTTGGTGTTTCTTACGTATATTGAAGTGACTATCTCTTTTTGCATAAGTAGTTCATCAACTACAGCATAATTATCACCAGTTATCGTGTTAACCTCGATTTTTTCCTGCTTTTCTCCGTTAAATATCTTAACGGTCATAGAGAATTTTACATCTGAATGGGTATCATCAATGACTCTTAGTGCAACCAGTCTAGTCTCTTTCTGGACAATCCTGAATTTAGATAATCCTCTAATTTCTTTATCAATATCTGGGTTATCGACTACCCATTCATAATATTGACTCTCTGGATTATTATAATGACGCCATGCATGGACTTTTGATAATTTTCCAATTCTGACTGAACGAAATTTGTCGTTAAGATGGGAAGGGAGCGATATAATTTTATCAAGCTCTGGATATTCATGTGACTTACCTTGATAGTTTTTTTCTTCGAAAAACGTTACACCTGTGATTAATTCTTTTGTCATTTTTTATACTCCTCAAAGTTGATGTGAATAATATATAGATTATTAAAAATAAAATATTTCTGTTAATAAATTCCTATGTAATGCCTTCCTGAAGGCATACCTATAATATTAATGTTAAGTTTATAGTGTTTATCTGTTTCTACTTTTTACACAAGTTGATCTGTGTTTTTTATGTGACATTTGTCATTGGTAATTTATTTGTTTCTCATCTTTAGATGTGGTATGTCCGGTTAAAAAAGAATAATGTTTTTACCATGACTTTAGTACTCTAATTTAATATGAATATTTTTCATGGTTGGTGTTTTGAATAAATTTTGTCGGATTTTTTATATTAATAATATTACGAAAATACCTATAAATGGATTTATGGTAATGGAATGATTGGATTTATTGACAATTCATAAGAGAATCGTTAAGTAAATATTTATCTGAATTAAAATAGGAGATTTAATTATTGATCATATGGATTAATTTGATATTTGTTTAAAAAAATTAGGATTTTTATTCTGTTTTTATAAATTTTTATGAAAAGAGGAATATATGAAAGTGAATTATCGAATGTTAAAAATTTACTGTTTCTGCAGAAACTAAGACCTCTCTGTTTCATCGTTATTTACTATTGATGATTTATTAGATATTGATAAATAAGAAAAAAATAATTTACAGTATCAAGCCTTTGATAACCTTGGAATACACCGTTGCGGTTGTTGATGATAGGCCGCAACGGTGTTACTTAAATTTTCAGAACGTAGCCTGTCTGAAAACAATAGTTAATTATTATTACATCATACCCGGATTAGAACGAAAAGTCGGTACTGATGATATGAATATCAAAACGGTTATTACCTGCGTTAACTATTCTCAGATTTTTAGGGAAGTTAGCCTTCTCATCAATAGTAACAACACCATTTGAATCACGATGAAAATAGAATGATCCGTTATTAATGTATACTCCAGTGCTGGTATTCCTTATCGCAATAGCAGTGACTAACTCTTTATTATATGGGAGTATGCCAACGAGCGCATAATCATCATCAGTCGTCGTTTCAACTGGTCCTACACAGACTGTGTTTGTGAACATGGAGAATCTTATACCTGAATTGGTGTCATCAATGACTCTTAATGCAACCAGGCATGTATCTTTTGGTGCGACTTTAAATTTAGATAATCCTTTAATTTCTCTATCAATATCTGGATGATCAAAGTCCCATTCACGATAGCGTTGGCCTGGTTCCCAATTACTATAATGACGCCACGCATAGACTTTTGATAGCGTTCCAATTTTCACTGAACGAAATCTATCGTTGAGATCGTAAGGCAGTGGAATAATGCTATCGTTTTCTGGATAATGATGTCCTTCGCCTAGAAAGTATTTCCTATCGAAAAAAGTTGCACCTGTAACTAATTTATTAGTCATATTCTTTACTCCTTAAAAACTTATTTTGGAAAAATGTAATCTTTCTTTCTGAAAGCGGATTTAGAATACAATGAGTGTGGGTTTTTGTATTTAATAAAATATAATGAACAGATGTATTAAATTGTTGCCAATATAACGTTAATATAATTGACATGTCATTTTGTGGACGACGTTTGAAATAAAGATTCTGAAATTAAAATAATTGAAAATTCCTATCAAGAAACCCTCTTCATTTGGGTTTGGAATTATTCCCTAATGTAATTGATGACTTTTTGTATATGACTAAACAGTGAATAATTAGATATTCATGATATTTGATAATTATATCTTCTTGTTTAATGTTTATATAATGATGATCTTATCTAATGATATGAATTTGCTGATGGATAGTTACTGCTTTAAATGAAAAAGATTAAAGTATTATCTTAAATAGCCTATTCCTATAGACTATTTAATTAATTTTTCATCATTGAGTTGAGAGTTATTTGCTTACCTCAAGTTAGCAATGAAATTTATTCATGACATCTCTTCAATTGGCCTATTATCACTTTAATTTTTCGCCATTGTATTTATTCGGTCCGCCGAAAATTCACCAGTTCAGGTTGTGCAATCCGGTGATAATCTTTGGTATTGAGAATGACAGAGCATTCAAGACTGCCGGCATTAAAGGCCAGTTCATCAAAGCGCTCAAACAATAAAGGGTCTGCAACCAGTTTTAGATCTGGATGGAAACTGAAAGGTGGAATAGCACCGAACACACATTGAGTCAGTTCAGAAACTTCTTTAGGACTTGCCAAGGATGCACGAGTGCCACCGAGCTGTTTTGCTAGCACAGAGAGATCAGCTTGTTGATCCGCAGGGAGTACAGCAAGTACATATTGACGAAACCCTTCTCCTTTAACATGACAAACTAATCCCTTAGCACCTTGTCCAAGTTGTGTACCACGGATCTTTGCAACTTCTTCAGAACGCCCTGCGGTTGGATGTTTTATCACCCGATAACGGGCATGATTGTTATCCAGTAACACAGTCAGACGGTTAAATATTTCGTTAGAGGGCACAATAAACTCCTAAGCAGTAGTGTAATGAATTGATATATGATCTTTTTGAATTATTGAGTTTATTATATTTATATTAAGACATATTACCAACCAAAAACATTATAAAGTCGGTATTTGAATCGATATCATCTGATTATATCGAGGTATATATTTATATTTTTTAAGTTGCATGATTTAAATAGAGCTATTATTTATATTTGTTGCCAGAGGATTGTTTATTTTTCCATGAAGTTATTTTTTCAATTTATTATATATTTTTATGTTGAAACTATTTTAATATTAAGGACTTGCTAATGATGACTAAGACTTTTTTTATGCCATCGGTAAATATGATGGGAGTGGGCTGTCTGGTTGAAGCGATAGGTTCGATGAAAGATTATGGTTACAAGAAAGCTTTGATTGTGACTGACCGCATTTTAAATGAAATTGGAATAGTAGCAAAAGTTCAATCTTTGCTGGCTGATGTGGGTATTGAGAGTGCGATCTACGATGGTACCCATCCGAATCCGACGACGGTTAACGTTTCTGAAGGTCTGGATGTTTTGCGTCAGCATAATTGTGATTGCGTTATTTCTTTAGGTGGTGGTTCGCCACATGATTGTGCGAAAGCTATTACGCTGCTGGCAGCTAACGGCGGAGATATCCGGGATTACGTAGGAACTGATCGTTCATCTAAACCACATTTGCCATTGATTGCTATTAATACTACTGCGGGTACAGCATCAGAAATGACGCGTTTCTGTGTCATTACTGATGTGGATAACCATATTAAAATGGTTATTGCGGATAAAAAGATCACACCTATTATGTCCGTGAATGATCCGGAATTGATGGTAGGAATGCCGAAAAGTTTAACCGCAGCGACCGGAATGGATGCAATGGCTCATGCGGTTGAAGCCTATGTCTCTGTTGGGGCTAACCCAATAACGGATGCTTGTGCGTTGAAAGCGATCACTATGATTAGCCAATCTCTGCGTCATGCGGTAGAAGATGGGAGTAATATAGAAGCCCGTGAGAACATGGCTTATGCACAATTTTTGGCAGGTATGGCGTTTAATAGCGCATTACTCGGATATGTCCATGCAATGTCTCATCAGTTGGGGGGGGCCTATGATTTACCACATGGGGTATGTAATGCAGTTTTATTGCCGCACGTCCAAGAATTCAATGCCAAAGGGGCTGCTGATCGTTTGAAAGACATTGCGGCTGCGATGGGGGCAGATGTCAGAGCCATGAATGATCAGCAAGGGGCAGCAGCATGTATTGCTGAAATTCGTAATTTGTTAAAAGATATTGGTATTCCTGCGGGTTTGGCTGAACTGAATGTCAAACCAGAAGATTTGCCCATGATGGCAACGAATGCCCTGAAAGATATATGTTGTTTAACTAATCCAGTTCAGGCTACCCATGAAGAAATCGTTGCAATCTTCAAAGCAGCCATGTAATCCGGTTTATACATAGATAACAGGCTGGAATGTTCTGTTTTTTCTCCTGGGTATCTCAATGACTTTGTTTAGAAAACAGGGTAATCAAGATACCTGGGTGGGAAACGGTCAGCCCATCGCCATTAGTAAAGATAAAAGCAGTTAGTTGTGATCTCAACTGGGTAAAGTAATCTACAATTTCCATAACTTTCTCAGTGAATTATGAGGCAGTGGTGAATGTCACACTTGGCAATATTGCCAGGACAGCAGCTAACTTAACTTTCTTATTAACTAGAAAGCCAATTGACCTTCTCAATTAATGTGATATTACCTGACGCTGAATTTTTAAGCAGATACATAAGCGCAGGTCTGTATAGTATACCCAAGTGCCTTACTCATTAATCGTTAATACCGCTCACTTAATGTTCATCGCCCTTGCATGGCAGTTGCGAGTGGAAGTGGACGATCCTGAATAACCGTTTTCATAACCAGCGTTGACGTCAGGCGCTGAACGCCTGGCATACCAGATAACTGTTCGTCATAGAGCTTCTGAAAAGCTATCAGGTCACGCGTAATGACATGAAGAATATAGTCAGGATCGCCGAACAGTCTCTGAGCTTGGATAATTTGTGGGATGTCTGTGAGGGCTGTCTCAAACGACTCAATAGCTTTTCTGTCCCCTTCACGAAGAGTCACAAACACTATTGCGGAAAAATTAAACCCCAGACTGCATGGATCAAGATGAGCACGATATCCTTGGATAATCCCGGACTGTTCCAGAGTCCGAACTCGTCGGTGGCAGGGTGAAAGGCTGAGGCCGACTCGGTCGGCCAGATCGGTGACAGAAAGGCGACCATCCAACTGTAGTTCAGCAAGAATCTTTCGATTAATATTGTCCATTTGGAAAAATCTCTCTTATATGCAGTTTATAGCAGTAAAAGTAGAAAGCACATTTTAATGTTTTAAGGATATTCTTTCCACCGACTCTACAAGTAGGATGCATAAGCCACAGATACGGGCTAAAGCAAAGAACCAGTTGGAGTAATGTTGGGTGTTCTCTCATATGAGAAAATTCATTCATACCGAATGAATCCACAGTCAGAGAACGGAAATACCGGAACCTCACAGAATAATTTGGTGAAATTATTATGGTGTTAAGTTTATTTGCTGCATTCTGGGCAGTATCCGTTCTGTTTATTATCACACCGGGAGCAGACTGGGCTTACGCAATTTCTGCAGGTATGCGCGGAAGGGCTGTTATTCCGGCAGTGGCAGGATTATTGTGCGGTCACTTCATTGCTACAATCGTTGTAGCAACTGGCGTCGGTGCACTGGTTGCCGGTACACCTGCCGTCCTCACAATCTTAACTGTTGCCGGGGCTGTCTATCTGTTGTGGCTCGGTATCAATATGATTGCCCACCCTTCTACGCTAGAAGCAGGGAATACCAATGATGTTGGCTCATGGGTACAATGGGCAGTGAAAGGTATCTGCGTAAGTGGCTTGAATCCTAAAGTTTTTCTACTATTTCTGGCTCTGCTGCCCCAGTTTACCGATCCATCCGCTTCTTGGTCAATTCCGTTACAGATTGTCGTACTGGGACTTCTGCACATCACGAGCTGTGGTGTGGTTTATCTTATGGTTGGATTCGGTTCCCAGGCAGTCTTGCAGACTCGTCCCCGAGCTGCGCAAATCGTCAGCCGGGTTTCCGGTGCCGTGATGATTATCATCGCGGCGCTCTTGTTAACAGAGCAGTTCATCTGAGAAATAACAAAATGTCAGATATAACACTCACGCAATTGGGAAGCATGAAACAGTGTGGTGAAAAAATTATCATATTGACCGGCTATGATGCCACTTTTACTCACTCGGTCAGTACGGCCAGGGTAATGCCAGTTACAATATTATTCTCTACACATCCCTCTTCAACCCATTGTTATAAATAGAATTATGAGTGGTATAAGATGTAGCACTATTTTGGAATCTTATTTATATTGCATCTGAGGGAGGATCGGCTTCTGGCTCCTCCATGCTGGTAATACCTTATTTTTTGTAACAATTTAGATGCAATTTTTAAACAAAGGTAAGCATACGAATACATTTAAAGTGAATGGCGGCATCCGTTTTACATACCAACCGCCATGTCAATTGCCTCATCTTTCCCGTAGTTGGCGAATAACACAACTGAGATCCAGATTTTGGTCTTGGAGAAGAACCATCAGATGATATATCAGGTCCGCCGCTTCATTCGTTAGCTCTTCTTTGTTATTAACCGTAGCTGCCAAAGCGGTTTCTACACCTTCTTCACCAACTTTCTGAGCGATTCGTTTGGTACCGCTGGCATATAATTTTGCGGTGTATGAGTGGTCAGGGTCTGCTGTTTTACGGCCAGCTAGCAATTTTTCAAGCTGATAGAGAAATCCCCATTCAGTTTGTGCCGGAGCAAAGCAGCTGTTTGTACCAAAATGGCAGGTTGGGCCGATCGGATCCGCGAGTGCTAACAGGGCATCATTGTCACAATCAGGATAGATATTGACTAAATTAAGAAAATGGCCGGAGTTTTCACCTTTGGTCCACAGACGTTGTTTGCTACGGGAAAAGAAAGTAATTTTACCCGAATTGATCGTGGTATTAAGTGCATCTTTGTTCATATAGCCCATCATGAGGACATCACCGGATACTGCATGTTGCACGATAACCGGCATCATATAAGCGACTTTTTCCCAATCCAGTTTTTCGATTTGTTGTTCGGTCAGCAAGTTCTTATCTCCACGTTTTGTTGTGCAAGGTACTGTTTCAATTCACCAATATTAATAATATGTTTATGGAATACTGAGGCGGCTAGTGTGCCATCGACGTTTGCCTGTTTAAAGGCGTCAAGGAAATGTTCTGGTGCCCCGGCACCACCGGAGGCGATGAGAGGGACATGACAGACGTTGCGTACCTGTTTTAGTTGTGTCAGATCGTAGCCATTGCGGACACCATCCTGGTTCATCATATTCAGTACGATTTCGCCTGCGCCACGGTGTTGTACTTCTTTTACCCAATCCAGGGTCTGCCATTGAGTAACGGTTGTTCGTTTTTCATCCCCGGTAAACTGATAAACCTGATAGCAGCCGGTGCTTTCATCAAACCAGCTATCAATCCCTACGACGATGCATTGAACGCCATAACGATCTGCCAAACGTGTAATTAAAGTTGGATCAGCAAGTGCAGGGGAGTTGATGGAGATTTTATCTGCCCCAAATGAGAGGATTTTCCCTGCATCTTCGACGGTTTTAATGCCACCGGCGACGCAGAAAGGGATATTAATCACTTCTGCGACTCTGGCTACCCAACTTTTATCTACCACCCGCCCATCAGATGAGGCGGTAATATCGTAGAAAACCAGTTCGTCGGCGCCTTCTTTTGCATAGCGTTGAGCCAGTGGAACAATATCGCCGATGATTTCGTGGTGACGAAACTGAACACCTTTAACCACTTGCCCATCACGAACATCAAGACAAGGAATTATGCGTTTTGCCAGCATTGAATTGCCTCCGTTAGTGTAAATTTCCCGTCGAGTAATGCACGACCAATAATAACTCCGGCTACACCGCTGGCAGGCAGAGAGGTGATATCATTTAACGTGCCAATACCGCCAGAAGCCTGAAATGCAATTTGCGGATAGCGTTGGCAAATTTCCCGATATAGTTCGATGTTCGAGCCATTCAACGTGCCATCGCGGGAGATATCGGTGCACAGTACATATTTCAGTCCCAAAGGCAGATATTGTTCAACAACCTGTTCCAGAGTGACAGCTGAATTCTCCTGCCAGCCATTGATAGCAACCTGTTTCATACCTGCGTCATTGATGCGTATATCCAGTGCCAGCACAATGGCTTCTGCACCATAATGTTCAAACCATTGCATAACTAATGCCGGTTGTTTTATGGCGGTGGAGCCAATGACAACCCGGTTGGCACCGGCATCAAGCAATGTTTTTACATCTTCTTCTGTACGGATGCCGCCACCGACCTGAACAGGCACGGAAACAGCTGAAAGTAACTTGCGCAGTAAAGGAGTCTGGCGGACTGATGGATCTTTAGCACCAGTCAGATCGACCAGATGGAGCAGTTTTGCGCCTTGTTGAGCATATTGCTGAAAATGGGACAGAGGATCATGTTTATAACCCCGTTGTTGATCATAATTTCCCTGATGTAACCTTACGACCTGACCATCAATCAAATCTAATGCCGGTATAATCATTGCGTTTACATCTCCAGAAAATTCTTTAATAACCTGACTCCGGTGGCACCGGAACGTTCAGGGTGAAACTGCACACCAAAGAAGTTATCTTTGGCAATTGCACTGCTGAAAGTATTGCCATATTCAGTTTGAGCGATTGTGTATGTATCCACCGGGATCGCGTAACTATGGACGAAATAAAAATAGCTATTGTCTTTAATGCCGCGGAACAGAGGATGCCCGGCTTTTGGCAGAACCTGATTCCAGCCCATATGAGGCAATGGAAGCCCATTGGTAGCCATTTTTTTGACCGGTGAGTCAATAAGCTCAAGCAGGGTGACATTATTACCTGTGACATGATCGCCTTCTTCGCTGGTGGCAGCGAATAACTGCATACCAAGGCAAATACCTAACACTGGTTGGCTCAGTACTTTAATTAGCGGTATAATTTCCCGTTGTTTCAGTTGATCCATTGCTGCACCGGCCGTGCCGACGCCGGGCAGAAGTAATTTATCTGCGGCCAGGATCGTTGCTGCGTCCAAACTGATTTCAGGCTCATAACCTAATTTTCGGATGGCATAAGCGACTGATGACAGGTTAGCGCAGCCAGTATCAAGAATGACGACTTTCATCATAGGACCCCTTTGGAACTTGGCAGTGTATCGCCTTCTATCCGAATCGCCTGACGCAGTGTCCGGCCAAAGACTTTGAACAGGCTTTCCGCTCTGTGGTGATCGTTGCTGCCTTTCGTTTCCAGGTGCAGTGTGCAGGCCATTGCATAAGAGAGTGAGCGGAAAAAATGCTCAATCATTTCGGTACTCAGATCACCCACTCGCTGGTATTTGAATTCAGCTTTATATTCAAGATGAGGGCGACCGGAGATATCCAAAGCACAGCGGGCAAGGCATTCATCCATTGGCAACACAAAACCGAAGCGGCAAATGCCCCGTTTATCTCCCAGAGCCAGCTTTAACGCTTCGCCGAGAGCCAGACCGGTATCTTCAACAGTGTGGTGATCATCAATACAGAGGTCGCCTTTAACCTGGACATGCATCCGGAAACCACCGTGGGTAGCAATCTGATCCAGCATATGGTCGAAGAATCCGACACCGGTATTGATTTTGCTGCCACCTTCATGATCGAGCCAAACGTCAATATCGATGGAGGTCTCTTTCGTCACTCGCTGAACGTGAGTATGGCGATCTTTACGGGTGAGTTGTTCACTTATGGTTTGCCAGCCAAAGTTTTCCGGATGGTAACGTAACCCCTGAATCCCCATATTTTCGGCCAATTGCAGATCTGTTTCCCGGTCACCAATAACATAGCTGTTAGTCGTATCCATTAAGCCTTCCACCAGATATTTTTCCACCAATTTTATTTTTGGCTTACGGCAATTGCAGTTATCTTCTGGCTTGTGTGGGCAAATTAAAACTTCATCAAATCTGATCCCTTGAGAACTCAAAATCTGCATCATCAGGTTGTGTGGTGGTTCGAACTGTTCCAATGGAAAGCTATTGGTACCAAGGCCATCCTGATTAGTGATCATAATCAGCCTGAAACCTGATTTTTGCAGGGCAAGCAGAGCAGGAATAACATCTGTTTCCAGTGCCAGTTTGTCCAGGCGGTCAACCTGAAAATCTGTTGATGGTTCAGTGATCAGCGTGCCATCCCGGTCAATAAAAAGGAGTTTCTGGTTCATCAGCGTGCTGTTTCCTTTTGTTGTTCATTTTTAGTGGAAAGGGTGCTGATGGCTGTAACCACCTGCTCACACTCTTTACGGGTGCCTATGGTGATCCGCAGGCAACCATCCAATCCAGGCTGTTTGCGCTGGTCACGCAGGATAATGCCCTGATGCCATAGTGTTCTGAAAACGGTTTCGGCATCATAGAATTTTACCAGTATATAGTTGGTTTCACTGGGGAATACTTTTTCAACGATGGCCAATTTATTCAGAGCTTGCTGCAAATAGTCGCGGTTCTCCCTGATTTCTACGACCCGTTTTTGCATAACGGCGATACCTTCTGCTGTCAGTGCCTGTGCTGCAATATTCGCAACAGGAGTGGAAAGCGGGTAAGGCGCAATGACTTTTAACAACAAAGTGATGATATCCACAGAGGAGAGAGTAAATCCACAGCGCAAACCGGCTAAAGCAAAAGCTTTCGAGAGGGTTCGCAAAATGACTAAATTCGGATAGTTTTTTAGCCAGCTTGCGATACTATTTTCCGAACAGAACTCAATATAGGCTTCATCAATAGTGACAATTGCGCGATTGGCTGCCAGTTCCAAAACTTTACGCAGTGAATTAGGGTTAATCGAGTTCCCTGTTGGATTATTAGGGCTACAGATGTAGATCAGCTTTACCCGATCGAGGTTATTTTCGATCGCTTTGATATCCAGTTGCCAATTTTCCAGCGCGGCAATTTTCTTTTGTTCGACACCGAAAGCTTCCGCGCTGACACTGTACATACCATAAGTCGGAGGGCAGAACAGCACAGCATCTTGTCCAGGTTCACAAAACACGCGGATCAGCAGCTCAATGGATTCATCTGCACCACGGCAGGCCAGCACCTGCTCAGGTTGCAAACCGGCATAGGCAGCATAACGGCGGATAACTGATGCAGGCTGGCAGTCAGGATAACGGTTCAGTGTTTGCCCGGTGAATTGGAAATCAGGTGCCAGTGGGTATTCATTGGCATTCAACCAAACATCGCCATTGCCACCGAGGCGACGGGCGGACATATAAGGTGTTAATTTGCGGACATTTTCGCGTGCCAACAGATTGGCATCAAAAACGTTATTCATGTTTACTCCTTATCTGCAATATTCAGTGCAGCCACGCGTAAAGTGACAGCGTTTTTGTGAGCAGTCAGTTGTTCTGCCTGCGCCAGTATTTCAATGGTCTGAGATAAGTCCAGCAGCCCTTGCGGAGTTAATTGCTGAATCGTCATACGTTTCAGGAAATCAGCCAGACCAAGGCTGGAATAAGTTGAGGTGTAGCCATAGGTTGGTAAGACGTGATTGGTTCCTGAGGCGTAATCTCCCGCAGATTCTGGCGACCAGTCACCAAGGAAAACTGAACCGGCACTGGTGATTTTGTCAACCAGCTGTTCTGGTTGACAAGTTTGAATAATCAGGTGTTCAGGGCCATAGCGGTTACTGATTTCCATACATTGTTGCAGGTTTTTTGTCACAATAATGCGGCTGTGTTCCAATGCCTTGGCGGCAATCTGTTTGCGGGAGAGCAGGGTAAGCTGTTTTTCGATTTCCGCTATAACTTTTTTAGCTAGATTCTCATTAGGTGTGACCAATATGACTTGTGAATCTGGGCCATGTTCTGCTTGTGAGAGTAAATCGGCGGCGGCAAATACAGGATTTGCACCCTCATCAGCAATAATAAGCACTTCCGATGGGCCGGCAGGCATATCAATAGCAGCACCATCCATTCGCTGACTAACTTGTCTTTTGGCCTCAGTGACATAAGCATTACCTGGACCAAAAACTTTATCTGTTTTAGGTACGGATTCTGTTCCGAATGCCATAGCGGCAATGGCCTGCGCTCCGCCAATCTGGAATATTTCCGTAATTCCGCACAGTTTGGCTGCATAGAGAATTTCATCGGCAATAGGGGGTGGAGAACAGAGTACCACTTTACGGCAACCCGCTATTTTGGCAGGTGTTCCGAGCATCAAAACGGTAGAAGGTAATGGCGCGGAACCACCGGGGATATACAACCCGACAGAATCAATGGGTCGTGTTATTTGTCGGCAATGGACTCCAGGCTGAGTTTCCACTTTAATCTCCACAGGTTTCTGAGCTTCGTGAAAAACGCGGATATTATTCATTGCTTGCTGCATCGCCTGTTTAATTTCATTATTCAGGCGGCTCTCTGCGGCTTCTATCTCTTCCGACGAGATACGGATATTTTTAATAATGGTTTTGTCGAAACGTTGGCTGAGCTCTCGTAGAGTGTTATCGCCATCCATTTTGACTGCAATCAGAATTTGTTCCACTATGCGGGAAATTTCTTCTGAAGCTGCAACAGCAGGGCGTGTTAGCAAATTGCTTTGCTGTTCAGCATTACACTCTTGCCAACGAATCAGGGTTCCGAAACGGGTTGTCATTGTCGTTTACTCCATCATTTTTTCAATCGGCAAAACTAAAATAGAACTGGCGCCAAGGGATTTAAGTTTCTCCATCGTTTCCCAAAACAGGGTTTCACTGCTCACCATGTGCATGGCAACGCGGTTCTGATCACCCGCTAGCGGTAAGATAGTCGGACGTTCTGCTCCCGGTAACAGAGAAATCACTTCTTCGAGCCTTTCACTTGGTGCGTGCAACATGATGTATTTGGATTCACGGGCCTGAATCACCCCCTGAATGCGGGTCATTAACTTATCAATCAATTGCTGTTTTTCGGCGGGCATTTCGCCATCACGTTGGATAAGACAGGCTTTTGAACGGTAGATAACTTCCACTTCCCGCAGGCCATTTGCTTCCAGGGTTGCACCGGTTGAAACCAGATCACAGATGGCATCTGCTAAACCGGCCCGGGGCGCAACTTCTACTGAGCCATTTAACAGACAGGATTTAAAGTGGATTTTTTTCTGATCAAGATAACGTTTTAACAGGTGAGGGTAGGAGGTAGCGATACGGGCATCTTGCAGACATTTAACGCCGGTATAGTTGTAATCCAGAGGTGCGGCCAGTGAAAGACGACAAGTGCCAAAATCAAGACGGCGTAAAGTGAAATAACGTGGATCTTCTCCCTGAGCACGACGGTTTAGCAATTCTTCTTCCAGCACATTTTCACCAATAATGCCCAGATCAACGATGCCATCCATAACCAGCCCTGGGATATCGTCATCACGTACCCGCAGGATATCAATTGGCATATTCTCCGCGAATGCAATTAGGCGTTGTTGTTGCAGATTGATTTTAATCCCGCAGCGAGCCAGTAACTCTCGTGAATCTTCGCTTAATCGGCCTGATTTTTGCATCGCTATACGTAAACGTGATTTATCTAACATTTTTATCCTTATTTAAAATTGGAAACATAAAAAAACCCCCGGAAGGATTCTTCCGAGGGTTTTGTATTGCATTCATGCCACCGGAAGGCCCGTTAAACGTCTTCCAGCACACAACAGCCTGAAAGACTAATCAGGATGATGGTGGTGATGATGGCTGAATTGAATGCGGATCATAATGGGTTTCTCTTTTTTACATTGACTATTTCTAGTATTGACCATTTGCTGTTGGTTGCTTTAATTGGCAAACCCGCAGTGATTAAATTTTCTGATTGCTATTCAACCTATACGATTTAGCAGGCTAAAAGCAATCTATTTTTTGAGCGATAAATTTATATTGCAATAATATCTTGTTTTTACTTGAGATATTGTTTTCCATAAGAAAAATACAGTATTAATAATAACAGTGGCTTAATGTTCAGATTGTCAGCATAATCAAGATAATATCAAGCAGAAGAAGGGGTGATGATGAAAAAAGTTTCCATTATCGGTCTGGGTTGGTTGGGGATGCCATTAGCCAAGGCATTGAGCCGTAGCGGTATGCAGGTTGTTGGCAGTAAAACGACGTCAGATGGTGTAGAGGCTGCGCGTATGTCTGGCATCGAATGCTATTTGTTACAATTGGAACCCCAGATTAATTGTGCGCTTGATGATTTGGAACAGCTGATGGTCGCCGATGTGCTGATTATTACGTTACCGGCAAGCCACACTGCGGGGGGCAGTTATAACTATGTTAGGGCAGTTCAGTTAATTGTCGATACTGCCCTATCATATTCTGTACCAAGGATTATTTTCACCAGTTCTACTTCTGTTTATGGTTTTGTTGCCGGTAACCTGAATGAAGATGCTCCTTTTTGCCCTGAAACACCTTCAGCTCAGGCATTGGTTGAATTAGAGAATTGGTTGCACAAGCTGCCAAATATTTCCGTTGATATTTTACGTTTGGCTGGGTTGGTAGGGAGTGGTCGTCATGCCGGGCGTTTTCTGGCAGGGAAAAAGGAAATAAAAGGAGGAGATCAGCCGGTAAATCTGGTTCATCAGGATGATGTTATTTCAGCCATTAATCTGTTAATTCAACGGACTGAAGGTGGGCATATTTATAATTTATGTGCACCTGTTCATCCGACCAAAGCTGAGTTTTATCCTAAAGCCAGCAATCAGCTTGATTTAATTCCACCTGAGTTTGCCAGAGAAGGAACTCAGGTGGAGAGTAGGATTGTTGATGGCAGTCGTATTTGTAAGCAGTTAGGATTTGAGTATCAATATCCAGATCCCAGATGGATGCCAATGAGCTGATTTTTCTCAACTTAATTCAATCATGACGATTTCTTTGAACGCGGGTCTTGCTACCATCAGCTGGTACCAGCGTTCAATATTTGGCAGAGATGGACGTTGGATGGGAATGTTCAGCCAAGGATAAATCATGGGTCCGAATGCAATATCAGCTATGCCAAATTTGTCTCCGGAAAGAAATTCCTGTTCTACCAAGGTGTCATCTACCACTTTCATCAATTTTGCGATTTCAGTCAGTGTTTGTTCTATCTGTTTGTGATCCCGTTCTGCTGCAGGTGTGCGAATAAAACCTAACACTAGCTGTCTGATACAGGGAAATAAATGTGAACCGACCCAATCCATCCATTTATCTGCATTCGCTCTTTCTTGCAGATCTTGTGGATAAAGCACATGTTCACCAAATTTCGCTGCAAGATAACGAACAATTGCGTTAGATTCCCACAGGATAAAATCACCTTCTTGTAAACAGGGAATTTGTCCATTTGGGTTCATTTTCAGATAGTGCGGGTCATCCAGTTTGCTAAATTTACCGCCAACATCTATCTGGTTGTACGGTACATTCAACTCTTTCAGGCACCAGAGCACTTTTTTTACATTGGAAGAGTTTTTACGGCCCCAAACGGTCAGCATGGGTTTCTCCTTGCATCAGGTGATTAGACATTAAATTAAAACCAATGGTCAGAACAATCTTTGCACTATTACATTGGTTTCTTGTCATACAACATCTTATATTAATAGAAATCTGACATTTTTCTTGTAAATAAAAAGGGAGAAGGGTGATGAAGAACAGTTTGGCTATGGCGATAAAATGTGTGACTGTGATGTTGTCAGCTATATTAACCATAAATACCAGTGCTTATGCATCGGATGAACCTGTCATTCCTCCGGTGGAGGCTAAAGCTTATGTGTTGATGGATTATGATAGTGGTAAAATTCTGGCTTCTGCTAACCCTGATGAGCGGCTTGATCCGGCCAGTCTGACAAAAATTATGACCAGCTATGTCGTTGGTCAGGCGATAAAAGCCGGAAAAATCACACCGGAAGATCTGGTTACGGTGGGAAAGGATGCTTGGGCAACGGGTAATCCGATATTGAAAGGTTCTTCTCTGATGTTTCTTAAACCCGGTGATAGGGTAAAAGTGCTCGACCTGAATCGTGGTGTTGTTATTCAGTCTGGTAATGATGCCAGTATTGCTTTAGCTGATCATGTGGCAGGTAGTCAGGATGCGTTTGTTAGTCTGATGAATAATTATGCAAAAGCACTTGGGTTGACTAATACCCATTTTCGTACTGTTCATGGATTAGATGCTGAGGGTCAATTCAGTACTGCTCGTGATATGGCGGTGTTGAGTCAAGCCATGATCCGTGATGTTCCTGATGAGTACGCTCTTCATAAAGAGAAAGAGTTCACTTTTAATAACATCCGACAGCCTAATCGTAACCGATTGTTGTGGAATAAAAATATGAATGTGGATGGTGTGAAAACAGGCTATACCAGCGGTGCCGGCCATAATTTGGTTGCTTCAGCGACAGAGGGACCAATGCGGCTTATTTCTGTTGTGCTGGGTGCACCAAGTGATCGGGTTCGTTTCGCTGAAAGCGAAAAATTACTCTTATGGGGATTCCGTTTTTATGAAACGGTGACACCAATTAAAGCCAGTGAACCGTTTGTTTCAGAAAAGGTTTGGTATGGTGATCACTCAGATGTTGCTCTTGGTGTGGAAAAAGACGCAGCAATCACGATTCCTCGTGGTCAGTTGAAAAATTTGAAGGCCAGTTACACGTTGAATCAAACACCATTGGAAGCGCCTTTGACAAAAAACCAGGTTGTCGGTGTTATTAATTTCCAATTAGGCGATAAAGTTATTGAGCAGCGACCTTTAGTTGTTAAAGACGCTGTTGAGAAAGGGGGATTTTTCAGTCGTATTTGGGATTTGATTGTCATGAAAGTTAGCGGTTGGTTCAATGCTATTTTTGGCTGATTTCACTTAATTATATGATTTGTGTGGAAAGATGAATTTGATCGTCAACATACAGCAGGTATATTCTTCCTGATTCAGGGCGCGGCATTTTTGCCGCGCACATTTTACATTTATTTATCTTTTTCCAGAGAGCAATGCTCGCTGCTTTTTACAAAAGAACCGTTATATCGGCCTTTGAATAATAAAACTCCATTAGGCTTCTCTTTCCAGTAAGCCCATAATTCAACTTCAGTTTTGACATGATGACCAATATTCTGATATCGAATATGCGTAGGTGATAAACCGCGATAATCGTGGGTTGATGTTCCTTCATATCTGAGTTCATAACTATCAGCAAATTCAGTCAAATCGCCACTTCTGAATAGAATACATGTCGCTACATCATGGAGCTCTACCCATCCATTAAGCGGTTTATTTTCACCTTCAGTATCTTTTTCAAAGACTGTGACATTTTTGCCAGTTTCAGTTTTACCAAATACGTGCAATTTCCCAGCCTCAAGAGCACGCAATAGTGATATTGAATTTCTCTGTGGATCTATAATCAAGCCGCCATATTCAACTCCATTGACACTGGCTATGTAATTGGAAAAACGGCTAACGTTGCCTCCTTCGAAAATGACCAGTGGTTCATGAGGATTTGAAGTATCAAGTTCACCGGCAAAAGGTCGGATGGCATCACCATCAGAAAAAATTTTCTCGCTTTCTCCGGTGCCAATAGCACCATATATTTCTATTTTACTGTTCCATGCAACTTCATCTTTTTCTAAGGGAATAATAATAATATTTTCAGAAACTAATATCGGTGGGGATTGGTGAGTAATTCCTTCAAAAATGACGTCGTAAACATCAAAAAATTCAACACTGCCTTCAACGAATTTGACGGCTCTGTGCCATGCTCCATCATAGAAATGATCTGTTGCATAACCTGAAGATGGTTTTTTAATGCGTTGATTTTCTTTTGACATGTAATCACCTATTATTATAAAGGGTAATAAACAAAAGGAAAATAGATACTCGTGCACTAAAAATAGTAGTAAGTATTATTGATATTTGTCAAGAAAACAGATTTAAATTTTTTATTCTTTTATAGATAGTGTCAGATGTGAAATTAATTATTAATAAATTAAAATATCTGAGTTGTAAAATAGATCTGATGAAATTACATTAATATACTGTTGTTAGCGTTATTAAATATATGGTGAATAAATATATTGGAATTAGTTTGTGATCTGTTATTTTTTTTATTTTACATAATATTTAAATTAAGTAAATGCTGAAATAAGAAATTAAAATTGGCATTATTGAAAAATAAAGCATTACTTATTGCGATGAATTTTAAGAAATAACGTCAGAACAGGCAGAACTTTGATCTCTCGGTTCTGCCTGGAGAAAGGAGTATTTGGTAACAAATTTCTTTTGGCTTTGAATAAATATAAACCTTATTCTGCCAGAGAAATACTGCGCCAAATATTATTTTAACAATGTGGTATTTGGCACAGTTACTTATTGGCTTATAACTTTATATTAAGCCAGTAATGTTGCGTTGTAGATATAATTGTAACCACCAGGAGAAACAACTGACGAAGAGGTTATATTTACACGTTTGTTATTGCTGCAAGCGTTCAGAAGAAGATGGTACAGTGCAGCGCCTCTGTAGTCTTGAGCATTCCACCATAAGATGTAGTTAAATTTACCGTTAGGGAATTGCATAGTCACAGTAACCTGCAATTGGTTTTGATCAGGTGCCGCTTGGACAGAAGTTACAGTACCAACAGCGAAATAGTAATTAGGAGCTTGCTCAGTTTTATTCTCTGTTACCACTTCACCAGTTGCAGAAGGATGTGCAAAGTTCATTGTATTAATCCTATAGTTTAATGTAGTTGAAAAATAAATTCTTATTACTCAAATGTGCAGACCAATAATTTGGCCGCCGAAGAAATATAAGGTAATTGGTAATTGTGATCTATATTAAAAGTTTATCCGTGTTATATAATTATTGATGCAGTTAAAATGTCGCCAATAATATATTTCCTCTAAAGGGTTAGAGTTATAATAATCAAAGGTATAACGATAATCAAAAAATAACATTGATATTTATTTCTGTTTCTTTGAAAGGATAAAGTTAATAATCCATTTTAAATATAATGCGATTGGTGTAGGATATTATTGTTAATAATTACAATATAAAAATATTGTTTGTATAATTATATTTCGTAATGAAATATTAACGGCGCATAAAAATGAAAATGTTATACTATGTTGTTTGCAAAGCTTTACTTGATGATGTGTGTTATTTTTCAGGTGGTTTTTGATGGATATTATTTTGTTGTGAAATTAGAAAGAATTAAAATTTGAGTAATTATTTTTTAATTTTCTGTTCGGAAGATATATAGTCAGATGAATGAATATTAATTTAATGATAAATTTTCGCTTCTCTATTAAATAGCGTTAAATATAACAATGGCAGGCAGAACGTTAATATTACGTTCTGCCTTAAATTTGATAGAATACGCCTTTGTAAAATCGGCGTTATTCTACCTGGAAAATGTTGTGCTAAATATCCTATTGCAACAGTATTGTATTTTGCGATTCATTAAATCGCTTCAATCAGATCGATTTTCTATTAGGAATTGTTATTTAGCCCAAGCATTTAACAACAAACGATCATTTTACATGGAGATTTCTACGCAATTAATATAATCGCAGCCGAGAGGTCCGACTTTTCCTACAATTCCTATCTTCACATCTTTCTTAGCGCAAAGAGCTTCCATAAGAACCTTATAAATAGCCATGCCTCTATTGTCCATAAGATTCCATTTCAACAGCATTTCTTCAGATACGCCACCATGGAATAATACTGTCACCATAACTTGCATAGCTTTATCTGGCATAACTCTCATGCAAATGATTTTACAGCCGCGTAAGAGCATATCGTCTACCATATCTTTATCTTTGATTAAAGAAGGATGCATGTCGTTAATCATAATATAAACTCCAAAATATAATCTAATGAATTGATAAATTAACTTATATTGTCCCAAAGTAAAGAACGAGAAGATGTTCTCTTGGGAAATATAAGGTGGTTGGTACTTCTACTATAAAAGCAATCTACATAAGAAATTTTTTTAGCACTAAAAATATAGGACAGTTAATGGTTTTAATTGGCATATAACATTTTGTCTAACACATATAACTATAGGTGCCATTTAGATGTTGTCAAATAAATTTCAAAAAATAATGTAATTAATTGATATGCAGAGTTATCTTCTTAAAAGATTAGAGAATATATTGTCAATGATAAAAATATAGAATAATTGTTATTTTCTACATTGTGTATAATTAGACGAAATTAAAATATTATTGATAATGTATTTGTTTGGAATGATTAGTTTGGTAATTAAAAATACAGATTATATTTTTAATTATTGTAAGTAAATATAGTTACTTTATTTGTTTGAAATTTATGTAAATATTGATGTAAATGAGATGTTGTATGTTTTTTTTACAAAAAATCCTTTTCTTTGTGAATTGTTCGTCTATTCTTAAAAAAACTTATTAGCGTATAAAATAGAGATATAATTAACTATTTCAATATTAAGGCTAAACGATGTTAGGTTATTTTTATATTTATCAAATAATTAATATTCTTAAAAATGAAATAATTATAATTCATCATTTTTTGGATAGGACAGTGGGTTGTTTGTTTTTGGGAGATAATTGATACATTTATTTAACACTTTTGCAGTAATACATCTGGGGGTAATAATAATACAGATCAGGAGGTTGTAAATTTTAATAACAATATATAGTTAAATTTTTGTTAATGTAATAATTATCGTTTTTTTAATGGGCGTATGTGCCCACTATTCTGTGATGAAAAGGTGGTTATATGTCATATCTTGATCCGCTAGAGCTTTCTATCCGTTTCGGAAATCGCAATAATTTGGGCGCTGATAAGCGATGGACAGATAAACCCGATCCTCTCCGTACTCTTAACCAAGAGCAATTCACTTACATTTATGAGAATAGCCTGCATTTTCTTTACGGTCGATATAGATTCAATTCAAGTAATGGACACGACAATATTTTGACGGATATGCAGGTATCGAAAATCAATACGGGAAAATATATTGATCAGTATGGTCACGATGAACAATTTGAGGTTCTTGGTCTCCTTGGTGGCATGGGAACGTTTCCTTTGCATTCAATATTCGGTACGTTCAGAACAGAAGAAATAGATCTGGTTAGTTACTATTTTTATATTGCATATGTATTGACGGGTAGTTATTCAGTTCAAAATCGTTATTTTTATCAAGGTTATCCAATGGGGCCTAATAAAGATGAGGGGTTGGATTATCTTCTTTCATGGAATGCTGTTGACATCATTCCACCACCGCATAAACCTGGTTTACCGCAATATTTTCCTTTGATTAATGGTTATATTTTCTTCCCTTCAGAGACTGAGGCGGTGGTCATCTCGAATATTCCCACTGGTGCTAAGTTTATCCGTTTGAAGGAAACCGGGAGTCGATTTCCTTTTACTGGAGAAGTTGCCACCAGGACGCCTTATATCTTGACAGATAAGTTGCGGCAACAATGGGAAGAGGAGGAACAGCAAGGGGTACCAAAAGAAGAGCGCGGATATTTCGACGAAGATGACCTGTGGCAATACGATGAACAAAAAGGGGATTGGGTGAAGTGGGAGGTGTAGTTTAGATTTTTCCGCTTACTGATTCAGATGTTTTGATGTTGGGAGTCAACAGTCTGATGTCGTTATTCGGTTGCTGCCCGCAGAAGAGGGCAGCAACCGGGTGTTGCTTATGCAAATAGCGAGTAAAGGACGGCGGAGATAGCAACCAGCCCCAGGAAAACGATAAATACGTTACTCAGTTTGCCGCTATATTTGCGCATAGCAGGTACTTTGCGAATTGCATACATTGGCATAATGAACAGCAGCATTGCGATAACCGGACCACCCAATCTTTCGATCATTTCTAGGATACTTGGGTTCAGGGTGGCGACTATCCATGTGGTCACTAACATGAAAATGGACGTGATACGATTCAGCTTTTTAGGCTCAATGGTTTTGCCTTGGTCGCGCAGTGCCTTAACAACCATACCGTTAAAACCTTCACGAGCCCCCAGATAATGACCAAGGAAAGACTTAGTAATTGCGATGAATGCAATAAACGGAGCAATGTAGGCAATCACTGGTGTATTAAAGTGGTTAGCCAGATAAGACAGAATAGAAATATTTTGTGCTTTGGCTTCTGCCAGGTTCTCAGAAGACAGACTCAATACGCAACTGAATACGAAGAACATGACGGTTATAACCATCATGATGTGCGCGTATGCCAGAATGCGGGAGCATTTTTTCTCAGCGTTTTCGCCATACTCTCCACGTTTTGCTACCGCGAACGCGGAGATGATTGGTGAGTGATTGAAGGAGAACACCATGACTGGAATCGCTAGCCACAGAGTAACCAGCAGTCCATGGCTTGCACCCGCGGTAGAAACAGTGATGTTTTCGAAGATAGCGGTGTTCCAGTTAGGGATCAGGTAAAACGCCAATAGCATCAAAACTGCAACAAATGGGAATACCAGCACGCTCATCGCCTTAACGATAGCTTGTTCACCGAAACGAACGATGCTCATTATACCGACAATTAAGATCAGAGCCAGCAAGGCACGAGGTGGTGAGGGCAGATGTAATTGATGAACAATAAAACTGTCTACGGTGTTGGTAATCGCAACACTGTAGACCAGCAGAATCGGATAGATAGCGAAAAAGTAGAGCAGAGTGATCAGTTTACCTGCCAGGCTGCCAAAGTGTTCTTCTACCACCTCGGTAATATCTTCACCTGGATTCTTACCGGACAGAACGAAACGGCACATCCCCCGGTGAGCAAAGAATGTCATGGGGAAAGCCAGCAGTGCCATCACCAGCAGGGGCAGCAAACCACCAATACCTGCGTTGATGGGTAGGAACAACACACCGGCACCAATTGCGGTACCATATAAGCCAAGCATCCATACTGTATCTGATTTACGCCAGGTTTTATAATCGCTTGGGCTGGTAGCCGAGGAGGCGATTGTACCTGTTTGAGTCATATCCATAGGTATCTCCGAGAATAACGCGGTAAATTAAAAAACAAAATTACAACGCCGCATGCATGCAAATGCATGCGGCCTAACTCTTTCTTTATAAATATAACTTCTTTAAATATCTCTGGTTTCTATTTAAACGTTTTTATTATCACCTTGGTCGAAAATCAGACTTTAAATGAGTAAGCCAAAATTTTCGCTTTACTTTCTCTTTTGAAAGAAAGTCTGGAAATTTTAAAGCCAGACTTTTGATAGCGGCAAGATAGCGATTTTTAGTGAATAGTACCGTGATCATCATCCCAAATGCGTAATATATCCCAAAAAGTCATCATGTTACGAGATTTAGTGTAATTGTTACTTGAGTATTACCAATTTTAATAAGGTCAAATTATAACCTCAATTTCTCTATTACTCAACTCTCATTATTTTCTTATGTTTTCGTTATTTCTTTTCTTTTGTTTACATATTAATGAATGGAAACAACAAATAGAAGTAAGAGTTAATAAATTGATAAATATCAATTTGTTACCAGGTATGAAAATATGTATATCCTGTGTCATGCTTGTATCTTTGTGAAAGATATATATAAAACCATAATTACAGATTGATAACATCAATAATATGCATGAAATATGTACTAGCCATTCTTTGATCAAGTTTTAATAATCTCTTTCGTTATATATTTATTTGCATAGTGATTTGTACAGGTTTTCTTGATTTATGAAAAGAGTTGCGCTGAGTTTAAAGGCAAATAAATGTTAATTAGGATGTGGGATATTATCCTGTTGTTTAACTAATGTTCATCTTTGAGTGTGAAATTAGCCAATAATTTCTAATAAAAAGATCTTGATTAAGACCGAGTTTGCTTATCTGGGATGATTAAGTTGCATGTATATTGTCTGTTGAAAACACGGTGCTGGCATAAATACCTGCACTTTTGTGAGTCAGGATTATTGGCTGTGTGTTGCTAGCTTTTTATCCAACCTTTCCGGATAGGAAAAGAGCAGCAGCGCTGATACAGGTTGTGTAATTTTTTTTGCAAATTTTCGCCGAACAGAGTCCATACCATTTGTGTAAAAGCACATCCCATTAAGCTGACGAAAAATGCTCCAATCATATCTATCGGCCAATGAACGCCTAAATAGACTCTGGCCCATGCGATAGCCAGTGCAGTTGTCATCAGACATAAGCCAGGTAAGATTCTGTACCAAAATAGAAAAGATAAAGCGAAAGTGAAGACAATTGTTCCATGATCACTTGGGAATGAGGTTGTTGGCGCGTGGAGAAGAAAATTGTAACCAAAACCTTCGACGAAAGGGCGGTCGTGAGGGCAGAGTAAACCGATACAGAATGAGGCTAGCATCGCGAAACAGGAAGATATGGTGGTTTTACTGACGATAATCCGATGACGGGGAAGAGCGCGCTCTGAACCCCAAAACCAGAAACTAGCCAATGTTAGAGGGAAAATGAGAACCAGGTATTTCGCAATGAAAATAGCCATCGCAATCATGACAGGTGATGATTCAGGCGTAGCATTGAAAAAAGTAAACAGATTGTGGTTTATTTGTTCTAACAAATTGGGCCTCACACTCACATATGGTGATTTATTTATGTACATCACGATAGTTGGATGCAAGAGACTAAAATTGCTTGGCTTGTGAGTAAAGAATAATTGTCTTGATTATGTGTGTTATTTATTTTTGGTTTATATTTCCATCAAGAAAATATCAGGTGGTAATAATGATAAAGAATGGATAATTTATTGATATATAGAATAATATCTTCTGGTTTAGCTCTATGATAGTACTCATGCCTGATAGTCAGTAGAATCGGTGATGTGTTGATGAAAGTCATATCTTCAGGTAATAAAAAAACCCGATAGTCTTGAACCAAAATGGATGAACTATCGGGTTCCTCAATATTGAGATATCAAAGAAAAGCAGTGGCATTAAGTCAGACTACGATTTGGCAAGAAAGTTCTTCGTGATTAAGAAAAAATACAGATTTTTTTTCGGTTTGATGAAAATAACATTTTTTGCACAAATCAATCTGGTTAACAGTGCTTAATAACCATCCGCTATTTTTACAACAACAAAGTAGAGCGTGAAGTTAGGTTATTGCAACAGTTGGTGTTTTTTTACATACGCTTCGAAATCTGTGCAGCCACCGATATGTTTTTCATCAACGAAAATCTGCGGAACAGTTTCTACGGGCTTGCCAACTGTTTTTTCCAGATCAGCTTTAGTGATGCCTTCTGCGTGAATATCAACATAACGGAAGTCAAAGTCATCACGTTGTTCTTTCAGTCGTTCAGCCAACTCTTTCGCGCGGACACAGTACGGGCAGCCAGGACGGCCGAAAATCACAGTAAACATATAAACTCCTCTTGGTTATCTTAAAATAGTACTGTTTGCTGTATTGCTTATGTTCATTTATCGCTACTATGCCTGTATAGATTGGCAAAAAAAAGCAGGAATTGCCTTTTGTTTTAATTAATCATACCAATTTTGGCAGCGGGCTTTCGGTAGTATATACCCTATAGATTTCAAGATGCATCGCGACGGCAAGGGAGCGAATCCCCGGGAGCATAGCGAACTATGTGACAGGGGTGAGCGAGTGCAGCCAACAAAGAGGCAACTTAAAAGATAACGGGTATAATGCAGACACTGTTATCAGTGAGGGGTGTAATGAAGGGTTATAAAGACAGTATGAGTTCGTTGGCAGATATGCCAAAACAGGTTATCCTGCTGGAAATTATCGGCATCGGGTGGTTGATACTGGCGTATTTGACTATTAATGATATTGTCATCTTAACGGATCTACTAATGACGCAAGAAGCGCATATTGTTATGATTTTCGCGGGTATTGGTTGTTTGGTTCCTGCCGCGGTCAACATTGTCTGGCGTGCAGTATACGGCCTCTCTTTTCTGGGAATTGATGATAAAAAAGAGAGCAAAAATAAGGCAAAAGGGAACGATAACGGTAAAGAAAAATAATTTATCAGTTATTGGTGATAGCGCGATAAAGAATTATTTCGTAAGCTATAGCGCTTTTTCATTTTCCGTTGTATGGGGTTGTTAGATGGGTTCACTTGTCATTCCTGACTTATCAGTGTTGCGTGAGTGGTTGGATCAGCTCAAAATTTCCTACTTTGAGTGCGATTCGTGCCAGGCATTGCATCTACCTCATATGCAGAATATTGATGGTTTATTCGATGCTAAAATTGATCTGTTGGACAATGTAATCTTGTTCTCTGCTTTGGCTGAGGTGAAGCCAACAGCAATTATTCCTCTGATGGCTAATTTAAGCCAGATTAACTCCAGTTCGCTGACGATTAAGGCTTTCCTTGATATTCAGGATGAAAACTTACCGAAGTTAGTGGTATGTCAATCTTTCCTTGCTTCAGCCGGGCTGACTTTTTCCCAATTTTCTCATTTTTTGCAGCAGAGCGAAGAACAGATTGCGGGTGTGGTTTTTGAAATTCACAGTAATAACTTGTTGTATATTAACCGTGATATCGAAATCGAGGGTGAGATTGAAGAGGAAGAAGAGTTACAGGCTTCTGCTAAAGCACCGACTTTTACTTTGCACTAATATTTCCAACACGGTCATCCAACAATGCAATGTACGCAGTATTCCGCGGGGCATTGTCACTCCTGTCAGTGGCTCGATAAACCCTATTTTCAGCAGTTAGAAGATAAGCAGCAGAATTTAAGACAGTTATTACGCCAGACCATCGTGAGTCAATGGTTGCCTCCGATTGCCAGTCAACAAAATGCCTTTCGTAATAAAGCTAAAATGGTCGTCAGTGGCAGTGTAGAGCGTCCATTGCTGGGCATGTTGCATCGCGATGGGGTTGCCGTTGATCTGTGTAACTGTTCTCTCTATCCAACGCATTTTCAGCCTGTATTTGATGTCGTTAAATCTTTCATTGCTTGTGCTGGCTTGACGCCATATAACGTTGCTCGTAAACGGGGTGAGTTGAAATACCTGTTACTGACAGAAAGCCGTCATAGCGGTGAAATGATGCTGCGTTTTGTACTGCGTTCTGAAACGAAAATTGCTCAACTGGAACGTGCTTTACCCCGGTTGCGGGAGCAATTGCCACAGCTTACGGTTATCTCTGCCAATATTCAGCCAATCCATATGGCTATCCTGGAAGGCGAAAAGGAGATCCTGTTTACTGAGCAAAAAGCACTAAAAGAAGAATTTAATGGCGTTCCTCTTTATATTCGTCCACGTAGTTTTTTCCAGACTAACCCGGAAATTGCTTCTGAGTTGTATGCGACAGCAGGGCGTTGGGTTCGTGAACTGAAAATCAGCAGCATGTGGGATCTGTTCTGTGGCGTTGGTGGTTTTGGTCTTCATTGCGCGGATAAAAATACCCGTTTAACTGGAATTGAAATCAGCCCCGAAGCGATTGATTGTGCCAGTGATTCGGCCAAAACATTGGGTTTGGAAAATATTGAGTTCCAGGCTTTAGATTCAACACACTTTGCCGTAGCAAAAGATCACATTCCCCAATTAGTTCTGGTCAATCCCCCTCGTCGGGGAATTGGTAAAGAGTTGTGTGATTATCTTAGTAGAATGGCGCCGGATTATATTCTTTATTCAAGCTGTAATGCTCAGACAATGGCGAAGGATATTACTGCGTTGGTCAAGTACCGTGTAGAAAAAACGCAGTTGTTTGATATGTTCCCTCATACTGAGCATTACGAAGTTTTGACGTTATTGGTGTTGAATCAAAACTGAATGATAGACGTACCTGGGATGGGGCTGGCAGGAACGCCCTATCTCTTTTAATTATGCCCGTTTAATTTCGGTGCTCAAAAGCCAGCGCGCGGTGTTCAATCATCCGCATCAGCAAAGTCAGGATACCGTTAACACATAGATAAATCACACCTGCGGCAACAAAAACCATCACATCATAATTACGGCCAAACAGAAGCTGACTGTATCCCATTACCTCCAGCAAAGTTATCGTACTTGCAAGAGAAGTACTCTTGAAAATCAATACAACTTCGTTGGAATAGGAGGACAACGCCCGTTTGAAGGCATATGGCAGCAGAATCCGCATGGATTGCGCTTTAGACATTCCCAACGCCTGGCAGGATTGCCACTGACCCGCGGGAATGGCCTTTACTGCACCATAGAATAACAGGGTAGAATATGCCGCACTGTTAAGCGCCAATGTTACCATTGCACACAGCCAAGGTTCAGACAGTAAATGCCAAAGCCACGGATACTCTTTTAACGATGGAAATTGCCCAGGCCCGTAATAAACCAGAAAGAACTGCACCAGTAAAGGCGTACCAGTAAACAGAGTAATGTAGGTTTTTACCAGTTGTGTCAGTACCGGCAATTTGATGGTCAAAACCATAGTGAACAGCACGGACATCATGAAAGCGGTAAAAAGAGCCGCAACGGTCAGGCTCAGACTGGTTTGCAGCCCTGACAGAATTTGTTGAATATACTCAAGCATCAGGAAGCACTCCGATCAAAGCGTGTGGTATGCGTCTCAATTTTCTTCAGAATAAACTGACTGATCAGGGTGATAGCCAGATAGATAAGCGCCACAATCATATACCAGGTAAAGGGTTCCTGAGTACGTGTCGCGATACTTTTGGTTTGCAGCATCAGATCATTGACACTGATAAGCGATACCAATGCGGTGTCTTTCAGTAAAACCAGCCATTGGTTACCGAGCCCTGGCAGAGCATGTCGCCACATCTGAGGCATGATCAGGCGGAAAAATATTTCAGTTCGGCTGAGACCTAATGCCTGGCCGGCTTCCCATTGACCGGCAGGAATGGCTTTTATCGCGCCACGAAGTGTCTGGGATGCATAGGCAGAGTAGAGCAGGGAAAGTGCCATGACACCACAAAGGAATGGGCTGACATAAAAATCCTGAACATCTATCTGAATTCTGGGATGCCAGAAGATAAGATAAACGTCAAAGCCATCCGCCAGTGTCATCAGCAGTTGTGATGCGCCGAAGTAGACGAACAGTACTACTAAAATTTCCGGTAATCCCCGGAACAGGGTGACCCAGCAGGTGCCAAGCATGGCAAAGGGTTTCCAGCGCGCTGATTCCCAGGCAGCAAATAGCATTGCTAAAATCAGACCAAGCACTAATGCAGAAACGGCAAGGCCGACGGTGATGCCGGCGGCGCTTGCTAGAGATTGAAATTCATTCATTGAGATTCAGTTATTATTCAAACCATTTTTTATAGATGATGTCATAAGTGCCATCTCGTTTGATATCAGCCAGTGCTTTGTTCAGTTTATCCTGTAGCTCTTTGTTGCCTTTACGCACCGCAATCCCTAAACCGATACCAAAGTAATTTTTGTCAGTGACTTTATTACCCACAGTGCCTAAGTTTTCATTTTTTTTCAGCCACTCGTTGACAGCGGCGGTGTCACCGAAGACAGCTTCCAGACGGCCATTTTTCAGATCCAGAATGGCATTCTGATAGCTATCATAGGGAACGGTTTTAATCTCTTTTCGTTGTTCCATCAGGTACTTTTGGTGAGTTGTACCATTCTGGATACCTACTTGTTTGCCTTTCAGTTCAGCGATGCTGGAAACCTTGCCTTTTACTGCGATAAATGTTGCTGAGTTGTCGTAATAAGTGTTAGTAAAATCAACCTGTTCCTGGCGTTCAGGGGTGATATCAATACCTGCTGCTAAAGCGTCGAAGCGGCGGAATTTCAGGCTTGGGATCAGGCTGTCAAATGATTGGTTAGTGAAAGTACATGTCGCATTAATTTGCTTACAGATGGCATTGGCCAGATCGATATCAAAACCCTGAATTTTATTGTTTGCATCAATGAATTCAAACGGAGGATAAGTGGCTTCCGTGGCAAAACGAAGGGTCTGTTTTTCCGTGGCGGTTGCAGATAAAGTAACGGTACTCAGGAGGGCGGCAAGGAGTAATTTTTTCATCGCTATATCCTATTAATAGTTAGTGTGACAGATAATTAGCAAAGGCTTTGGTTTGTGGTTGGGTAAAATGGTTGATATCACCTTGTTCTATAATGCGGCCGCTTTCCATATAGACGACATGACTCGCGGCTTTACGGGCGATTTCCACTTCATGGGTAACGATAATCTGTGTAATACCTGTTGCGGACAATTCATGGATAATATTCACCACTTGAGCGGTGATTTCCGGGTCCAGTGCTGCCGTTGGTTCATCAAATAATAAAACCTGTGGTTCCATCATCAATGCCCGTGCAATAGCGACCCGCTGCTGTTGCCCACCGGATAAATGTTGTGGAAAGCGACGGACAAAATCTTGCAGGCGCAAACGGGAAAGTAGCTTATCCGCTTTTTCCTGAGCTTGCTGTTTGGATAAACCGAGCACACGACAAGGTGCTTCGATCAGGTTATCCATAACAGTAAGGTGTGGCCACAAGTTATATTGCTGAAAAACCATACCGACATTCTGGCGTAGAGAACGGATCTCCTTTATTCCTGGCGTTTGTTCAAAATCGAATTGATGATTAGCAATAGTCAACTGGCCGGATCGCGGTACTTCCAGTAGGTTTAACACGCGCAACAGCGTGCTTTTGCCTGCGCCACTCGGCCCTAGCAAAACCATCGTTTCTCCTGAGGAACACTTAAGATTAATATCAAACAGTGCCTGATGTGCGCCGTAATAGCAATCAATGCTTTTTAATTGAATACTCATGCTTTAATTCTGAATAGTCAGTGGTTTATCCCGATGCTAAACCCGTTGGCATAATTATGCAATATCTTACGCATAGAATATTATTAATTGATATTTCAATTATATGTCTGATTAACCTGTTCTACTCGCGCTTTGTACAATTCGTTAACAAAAGCTTACTTATTCTGTTTCCATACAGCGGAAAATGAATAATTATTGCTTACTTTTTAGTAATTGCGTGCTCATATTATCATCAGTAACATCAAATATCATTGTGCTGAAATGCTGATTAAGTAAAGAATGCGATCAGTAAAGGTGCCAGTAAGCTCAACAAAAAACCGTGAACAATAGCTGCTGGAACAATACTGACTCCACCACATCGTTGTAATATTGGTAAAGTGAAATCCATAGAAGTTGCACCACTTAATCCTATTGCGCTTGAGCGATACCGATTGACCAGAACTGGAATGAGCATAATTGCTACAAGTTCACGTACCAGGTCATTAAAGAATGCGGCACTGCCGATGACGGGCCCGTAAGCGTCAGAAAGTAAGATGCCAGAAAGAGAATACCAGCCATAACCGGAAGCAAACGCTAAACCTGTTTTGATCGGCAGTTCAAGGATGAGCGCGGCAATCGCACCGCCGGCAAGTGCGCTGACAGCAACGACAATCGCAATAATTGTACCCCGGAGGTTTAGCAATATCTGTTTGAGGCTCATGCCGCTGTTACGTAATTGAATACCTACCAGCAACAGTAAAACGACCAATGCAATTTCACTGGCACGATTGGCGAAATGCAGCCATGACCAGTCAGTTAACCCAAGTAGAAAACCTAAAATCAGAACACCACATAATTTCAGTGATTCAAAAATCATATGTAAACGGGAAGGGGGTTTTTCCTGCTTATGCGGGCTGACAATCCAGGGATCGTGTTTTTCAAACAGGAATAATGCCAGCAGATTGCAGGCAAAAATACATAAGAAAAACACGGAGGCGTACTGAAAAATAAGAAATAGGTTGCTGCTTAAATTTTCCAATAAAGCAAGGCTGATTCCCATTAAAAACAGAATGACATAAACCATTGCATTAAGGAGGCGATGAACAGCATTTAACAGGGTTTTGTTATTCAAATGGATAAGATAGCCTAGCGTTAACGGCAAAAGAATGATCAGCAGTCCAGAGTACATAATTAATATCCTTTAAAAGCGGTTAACGTTTTTTTATCCAAGTTTAGTCTAAAAATTAGACTGAAAGACTACGAAAATAAAGATAACAATTTTTTTACATTAAGAGAATAGTCAGGATAGGGTGAAGTATGTTGTTGCTCAAAGAATTTTTTATTCTTAAAGTGAGTGTGTTATTAATAATTCTCTATGGGTATAAAAATCAAATGAGAACTGCATTTCTCTGGAATTGAGTGGAAATTTCTGGTTTTCGTGGTATTACAAGAAACATTGGTTTTTTACCATTCCTTTTATCCAATGCTTAAGGCGGTGATATTTAAATGAATTTTATTCGTTCGAAACGTCAATGGGTGGTGTTGTTAGCTATTGTGACAGTTATCGTATTGCTTCTAGGGTATTTTCTACATGGCCCAGAAACGGTTAAATATCAGACTGTACCTGTTATTAAAGGCGATTTGGAGAAAAATGTCCTGGCCACAGGGAAGCTGGATGCTGTCAGAAAAGTAGATGTAGGGGCGCAGGTTAGTGGTCAATTGCAAAACTTGTATGTTGAAGTGGGTGATAAGGTGACAAAAGGCCAATTATTGGCATTAATCGATCCTAAGCCTGCTCAAAACCAAGTAAAAGAAGTTGAAGCGACAATTAAAGAATTAAGCGCTAATCTGATGGAGGCCAGAGCACAATTGAAACTGGCGCAGCTTACATTACAACGTCAGAATAATCTGGCAAAAGTGCAGGCAGTTTCTCACCAGGAATTGGATCAGGTTAAAACAGATGTTGAAGTGAAAAGAGCGAGGGTAGAAACTTTGTTGGCGCAAATCAGTAAAAATCAGGCCAGCCTTGATACTGCCCGGGCTAATTTACAATATACCCGTATTACCGCACCGATGGATGGCATTGTTGTCAATATCAAAACACTTCAGGGGCAAACGGTCATCGCGGCGCAGGAAGCCCCGACTATTCTGACATTGGCTGATCTTGGCACGATGCTGGTCAAAGCAGAAGTTTCAGAGGCGGATGTTATTGGCCTGAAACCCGGTCAGAAAGCCTCTTTTACCGTATTAGGTGCACCTGACAAAAATTTCACTGGTGTGTTGAAAGATATCTTGCCGACGCCAGAAAAGATTAATGATGCAATTTTCTTTTATGCCCGCTTTGAGGTGCCTAACCCTAAGCATCTTTTGCGTTTACAAATGACGGCTCAAGTAAAAGTCCAGCTTGATTCCCATCGTGGCGTGTTAATGATCCCGCTTTCTGCTCTGGGTAAACAGATTACCCCAACCCGTTATGAGGTGGATATCTTGAAGGGGGGTAAAGAAGAGAAGCAGGAAGTGGCTATTGGTGTACGCAATGATGTTAATGTACAGATTTTGTCCGGCTTGAAAGAACATGAGCAGGTGATTACCGGTCGTGGTGAAACAGGGGATGAGTAATGAATGCATTACTTGAGCTGAGAGGCATAGAGCGCAGCTATTCCGCTGGCGAGCAACAGATAAAAGTACTTGATGATGTCACCTTGTCTATTCACTCCGGTGAGATGGTTGCGATTATCGGTGCTTCTGGGTCTGGTAAATCGACACTGATGAATATCCTTGGCTGTCTTGATAAGCCCAGTCATGGTGAATACCGGGTCGCGGGACAGAATGTTGCTGAACTGAATAATGATGAATTGGCAGAGCTGAGACGGGAGCATTTTGGGTTTATTTTTCAGCGTTATCATTTACTGACCCATTTGACCGCTGAACAGAATGTAGAAATTCCTGCTATTTACGCCGGGGCTGCTAAAACTGTACGCAGGCAGAGAGCAATAGAGTTGCTTGGTCGTTTGGGGCTTGACGAGAGAGTCAGCTATCGGCCAGGCCAACTTTCTGGTGGACAGCAGCAGAGGGTCAGTATCGCCAGGGCGTTGATGAATGGTGGTCAGGTTATTTTGGCTGATGAGCCAACGGGGGCGTTGGATAGCCATTCTGGTGAAGAGGTGATGGCTATCCTCAAACAGCTATGTGCACAGGGGCATACTGTTATTATTGTCACGCATGATCCGAAAATTGCGGCGCAGGCACAGCGGATTATAGAGATCAAAGATGGCCGCATTATGAGTGACTCTGGCTCGAAACTGAATAAAACAATGACGGAAGTCCCACCGATAACATCAAAAATATCATCAATACGTCAGATTTTTGGCCGGTTTAATGAAGCTTTATTGATGGCATGGCGGGCAATGGTCGTCAACAAGATGCGAACTTTGTTGACGATGTTAGGGATTATTATTGGTATCGCGTCTGTAGTGACTATTTTGGTTATTGGAGATGCCGCCAAGGCGTTGGTGTTATCCGATATTAAAGAGATTGCAACGAATACTATTAGTGTTTATCCGGGAGAAGATTTTGGTAGCGACGATCCGGCCAGTAAACAAGCGCTGAAAATCGCAGATGTAGACGCTATCAGAGCACAACCTTATATTCTGGCGGTTTCACCAGATATTGAGGGAGGGGCGCGCCTTCGTAAAGGGAACATTGATGTTGCTGCGAGAGTTTCCGGCATTGGTGATGAATATTTTCAGGTTTATGCTCTGCGTTTTGCTCAGGGAATGAGTTTTACATTGGATATGGTACGCCGTCAGGGGCAAGTTGTGGTCATTGATAAAAATACCCAGCGTAAATTATTTCCTCACCAAAAAAATGTGATTGGTGAAGTGATTCTGATGGGTAATATGCCTGCCACTATTGTCGGGGTGATAGCTGAAAGAAAATCGGCATTAGGCAGTGATAGTTCATTGCATGTCTGGCTACCTTATAGCACGATGACCAGTCGCCTGCTAAACCGGAATTATCTGGATTCAATTACTGTCAGAATCAAGGATGGTCATAACTCTAAGGAAGTAGAACAGAAGATTGTCCGATTGCTGACTTTACGCCATGGGAAAAAGGATATTTTCACCTATAACACAGATATGCTGATAAAAACGGTGGAAAAGACAACTCGTACTTTACAGCTGTTTTTGACAATGGTGGCAGTAATCTCATTGATCGTTGGTGGTATCGGGGTCATGAATATTATGTTGGTTTCGGTCACTGAACGCACGAGAGAGATTGGCATCCGTATGGCCGTAGGGGCCAGAACCAGCGATGTTATGCAGCAGTTTCTGATAGAAGCTATTTTGGTTTGTTTGGTTGGCGGTGTTTTGGGAATAGCACTGTCTTATACAATTGCATTTATCGCGCAACTGGCACTGCCAGGTTGGAGTTTTGTTTTCCAGCCAGTCGCTTTACTGAGTGCTTTCGCCTGTTCTACTGCAATTGGTGTGATATTTGGGTTTTTGCCAGCCCGTAATGCTGCCCGCCTTGATCCGATAGACGCTCTGGCGAGAGAATAAGTGGAAGTTATGTCACCCCGCAGGCAAAATTGTCTGCGGGGTGTAAAAGTAATACCTGGTCATATTACCCATAGGTCAGGTTATCTGGCCTTTGGGTTCATTTTCAAGGGGAACAATAACGCTGGCATGATTTCCCTTTGGGCCTTGGTGAATGCTGAAATGCACCTTCTGGCCTGCTTTCAGTGTCCGGTAACCGTCCATCTGAATGGTTGAGTAATGAGCGAATATATCTTCTCCGCCGCTTGCCGGACAAATAAATCCAAAGCCCTTAGCATTATTGAACCACTTAACAGTACCTGTCTCCATACTTTTACATCCCTCGTTTAATCATTTCGGTTGAGATGAGTCGTTAATATAACATTCGTAAACAATCACATGTAACCAGTTACATTATCTATGTTTGTTCACAAAACATACTGTAATAAAAATCAAATTCTCGTCAAGCACAGAACAAATGTCTGGTTGTTTTGAATGACCAAAGTTTGATATAGATAACGGTATGAGTTTCGTTCATTCACTTTTATACCGGGTTTTTATAGGGGAATAGCCTGTGGTAAACGGAGTTGCCCAGATAATGATAAGATAAATGGGAACATAATTTATTTGCTGGCAGTGGCTGGTATTAGCGATTAATCCTGTTGGAAAAACAATGAACGAGTATCATAATAGCTTGAAAAGTAAAGAATTGGTTAAGGATGAGCAGCAGCAAAAATTGCAACCGCCATCAATGTATCAGGTCATTCTTAACAATGATGATTACACTCCGATGGAGTTTGTAGTTGACGTATTACGAAAGTTCTTTTCTTATGATGTTGAACGGGCAACGCAATTAATGTTGGATGTCCATTATCAGGGTAAAGCTATTTGTGGGGTTTATACCGCAGAGGTGGCAGAAACTAAAGCGGCTCAGGTAAATATGTATGCCAGGGAGCACGGGCATCCATTACTTTGTACGCTGGAAAAAATCTGACCAGGTATACTGATTTTAGGGGGAGGTGCCTATGCTCAATCAAGAGCTTGAACTTAGTCTTAATATTGCCTTTGCTAAAGCGCGGGATAACAGACACGAGTTTATGACCGTGGAGCACCTATTGCTGGCATTGTTAAGCAATTCATCAGCGCGTGAAGCATTGGAAGCGTGCAAGGTCGATCTGGCTCAATTGCGTAAGGAGCTGGAGAATTTTATTTTACAAACAACACCGTTGCTGCCTGAGAATGATGAGCGGGAGACTCAGCCGACTTTGAGCTTCCAACGTGTTCTTCAGCGTGCGGTATTTCATGTTCAGTCTTCCGGGCGTTCAGAAGTTTCCGGTGCTAATGTGTTGGTGGCTATCTTCAGCGAACAGGAGTCTCAGGCTGCTTATTTGCTGCGTAAACATGATGTCAGCCGTTTGGATGTGGTTAATTTTATTTCTCATGGAACGCAGAAAGAAGACAGTGAATCGGATCATCAGGGGATAGGTGCTCAATCTGCGGAAGAACAGCCTGTTGGTGAAGATCGGTTGGAGAATTTTACAACTAATCTTAATCAACTTGCTCAAAGAGGGCAGATTGATCCATTGATTGGCCGCCAGGATGAGCTGGAAAGAACGATTCAGGTACTGTGCCGTCGCCGGAAAAATAACCCACTATTGGTAGGGGAATCGGGGGTAGGTAAAACAGCTATTGCAGAAGGGTTGGCATGGCGGATTGTACAAAAAGACGTACCGGAAGTGATGGCTAACTGTACGATTTATTCACTGGATATTGGTTCATTGCTGGCAGGAACTAAATATCGCGGTGATTTTGAGAAACGCTTCAAAGCCTTGTTAAAAAACCTTGAGCAGGATAGAAAAAGTATTCTATTCATCGATGAGATCCATACCATTATCGGTGCTGGTGCGGCGTCAGGGGGGCAGGTCGATGCGGCTAATCTGATCAAACCTCTGTTATCCAGTGGGCGTATCAGGGTGATTGGTTCTACGACATATCATGAGTTCAGTAATATTTTTGAAAAAGACCGGGCGCTGGCTCGTCGTTTTCAGAAGATTGATATTGTTGAGCCTTCACCAGAAGAGACGGTACAGATTATTAAAGGGTTGCGGCCAAAATATGAGGCACACCATGATGTACGCTATACCACGAAAGCTATCCGCGCTGCGGTTGATTTATCAGTGAAATATATTACCGATCGTCACTTACCAGACAAGGCCATTGATGTTATTGATGAAGCGGGGGCGCGCACTCGTTTGGTGCCGATCAGCCGGCGTAAGAAAACGATCAATGTGTCGGATATTGAATTTATTGTTGCGCGTATTGCACGTATTCCTGAAAAAACAGTTTCGGCCAGTGATAAGGATGTATTGAAGACGCTGGATGATCGGCTGAAGATGTTGGTATTTGGTCAGGATACAGCGATTGCAGCATTAACTGAAGCAATCAAGATGAGTCGTGCGGGATTAGGGCAGGATAATAAACCAGTGGGTTCTTTCCTGCTTGCCGGCCCGACAGGGGTGGGTAAAACAGAAGTCACTATACAGCTTGCCAGGGCACTGAATATCAAGTTATTGCGCTTTGATATGTCGGAATATATGGAGCGCCACACCGTCAGTCGCTTGATTGGTGCGCCACCGGGATATGTTGGTTTTGATCAGGGGGGATTGCTCACGGATGCGGTGATTAAACATCCTCATTCAGTGTTGCTGTTTGATGAGATTGAAAAAGCACATCCAGATGTCTTTAACCTGTTATTGCAAGTCATGGATAACGGTACTCTGACCGATAACAACGGCCGTAAAGCGGATTTCCGTAACGTTATTGTCGTTATGACAACGAATGCTGGCGTACGTGAAACTCAGCGCACATCCATTGGATTTAAGCAGCAGGATAACAGCTCTGATGCGATGGAAGAGATTAAGAAGGTGTTTACACCGGAATTCCGTAACCGCCTTGATGGTATCATCTGGTTTAATGCGCTTTCTATTGAAGTTATTCAACAGGTAGTCGATAAGTTCATTGTCGCACTGCAAGCACAATTGGATGAAAAAGGCGTTTCACTGGAGGTCAGTGCGGATGCCCGTCAATGGTTATGTGATAAAGGCTATGACAAAGCGATGGGTGCCCGCCCAATGGCGCGGGTTATTCAGGATAGCCTGAAAAAACCGCTGGCCAATGAACTGTTGTTTGGCTCATTAGTTCACGGTGGCTCGGTTAGCATTGATTTGGATAAGATAAAACGGGTACTGACTTACGATTTCAGCAATGCTTATAAGCAGAAACCGGAAGGTGTAGTACACTGACTATAGGGTCACACCACAGGTGAATACAAAGTTGCTATTACCTGTGGTGTAATACCTGAAAACGGTAATGAATCAGCGGCTACGGAAGACGATACGGCCTTTGCTCAGGTCATATGGGGTCAGCTCAACTGTAACCTTGTCGCCTGTCAGGATGCGGATGTAATTTTTACGCATTTTACCGGAGATGTGAGCAGTGACTACGTGCCCGTTTTCTAATTCAACGCGGAACATAGTATTTGGCAGCGTGTCCAGCACGGTACCTTGCATTTCAATATTGTCTTCTTTGGCCATCTAATCCTCTAAGTTTAATAACCATCGTTTTTAACCGGCAAGATAATGCCGAAAAACCCTCATTATGTAAAGGAATGTTGTCTTTTAAACCACTATATTTGCAAATAACTCATGGTTGCATTCCCGCCATAATCAACATTGGTTGGTAAAATGTTGATTATAATTCCAGTACTTGTTGCAACCAGCAGCCAGGTTTTAATGACCGGTTTCTGAATTGATAAAGATACTGAATAAATTCTTTCCGGGAGATCTCCTTTGCTCCCATTGAAGCAGTGTGATGATTTAGCACCTGGCAATCAAGCAATTCACCACCGTATCGCAAAAAATGGTGATAGAAAGCAACAAGAGCACATTTAGATGCATTCTCCATTCGGCTGAACATAGATTCACCGCAAAATAAAGTACCAACACTGACTCCATACAAGCCGCCAACAATATGCTCACCATACCAGACTTCTACCGAATGTGCCTTTCCTGTCTGGTGTAACTCCTGATAACCTTGTTGGATATCCTTGCTTATCCAGGTTCCTTCCTGCCGTTGAGCACAGTAATAAATCACCTGTTCAAAAGCGTGATTTACCGTAATGCGGTATGGATGATTGCGCAGAAACCGGCGTAATGTCCGGCCAGTATGCAATTCACCCGGCATGATTATCGCACGTGGATCAGGTGACCACCAAAGCGGTATTTCACTGGGTAAAAACCAGGGGAAAATTCCTTGATGATAAGCTGCGTTCAACCGTTCAGGGGATAAATCTCCGCCCACTGCCAGCAGGCCGTTCGGCTCCATTAATGCCTCTGCTGGGTGAGGGAAGTCACATGAATCATCATCCAGTTGAATTATTGGCATGGTGTATTACAGCTCCGATTCAGGACAAATCTGATATTGCCGCTGATAAAACTGATAATAGCGGCCTTGACGAGCCAGTAACTCATTATGCTGCCCTTGTTCAATAATGGCGCCTCCATCCATGACATAAATACGGTCCATATGGTCAAGACTGTACAGACGGTGGGTAACGATAATCAATGTCTTATGCTGGCAATGTTGGCGCAGCAGGGACAGAATTTGCTGTTCAGTATCCGCATCAAGCCCTTCCGTTGGTTCATCCAGTAACATGAGTGGCGCTGAGTGTAGTAACGCTCTGGCAATTCCCAGACGGCGTTGTTCACCGCCGGATAACTGACGGCCACCTTCGCCCATCCAGCAGTTAAGCCCCTCATCGGTTTCCAGCAGATTGTTTAAACCTACCTGTTTCAGTACAGCTTTCAGCTCATTATCGGCGGCGTTTGGTTTTGCCAGTAATAAATTTTCACGCAACGTATGGCTGAATACATAAACACGTTGTGGAACAACCGATATCATACTGCGCAGAGCTGGTTCATCATAAACAGTAATAGGATGTTGGTTCAGACAGATAGTGCCTGAATCGGCATCCCAGGCACGGGTTAGTAACTGTAGCAATGTAGATTTACCACAACCTGTTTTTCCTAACAAAGCGATATGTTCTCCCGCTTTCAAACAGAGAGAAATATTTTTCAGGACAGGTAATGGCTGCCTGGGGTAAGTGAAACTAAGATCGTTAATATTAATAATGACTTGCTCTGAACTTTCCGGCCCTGATGCCGGGAAAGTCACTTCCGGTTCTTGTTGCATCAATTGGGAAACGTGGGTTGCAGAGGTAATGACTTGTCCCAGATGTTGGAATGCAACCGCGACAGGACCTAGGGTTTCAAAAGCAGCAAGCGAACAGAAGACAAACAGAGCAATCAAAGCGCCTGGCTGACTATTATCTCCCACACCATTAGCGGCTATCCACAGGATTAATGTGACGGTCATACCGGTGGCAAAAATCATAATTGCCTGTGACAAGCCGGTCAGATTAGCTTGCTGTTGTTGACGCTTTAGCCAACGTGATTCAACATCCGCCATCGATTCCCGGAAGCGGCCAAGAGCACCGAATACCATCAATTCGGCTTGCCCCTGCAATATTGCCATGAGTTGGGTGCGGTATTGACCACGCAGAATAGTCAGATCGCGACCGATGGGTTTACCTGAGTGATAAAATACAAATGGCAGCAGGATCAGTAGAGTCAGCATAATACTGCCAAGGGTATAGGCCAATGTGAGATCCAGAAAACCGAGGCCGAAAGTGAGGACGATGATAACGACAATGGCTGCGAATATCGGTGAAATTACCCGTAAATAGAGATGGTCCAACGTTTCAACATCAGCAACTAGCCGGTTGAGTAATTCACCCTGGCGAAAACGGGCGATTCCTCCTGGTGAAAGTGGCAAAATTTTCTGAAAGGCAAATACTCGCAAATGTGCCAGTACACGAAAAGTTGCATCATGGCTGACCAGACGTTCAGCATAGCGTCCAGTAGTACGAAGAATAGCAGCACCACGGACACCTGCGGCTGGTAGCATATAGTTGAATGTATTAAGTCCGGCAAAACCTGCCAACGCAGTGCCGGCAAGGAACCAACCAGACAGCGTCAGTAAGCCTATGCTGGCGAGTAACGTAACAATCGCCAGAACCATACCTAAACTGATAAGAAACCAATGGCGGCGATAGAGCGCCAGAAAAGGAAGCAATACACGCATAACTAAAGCTCCTCACTCCGATGAGATAACAGACGGGCGAATGCCCCTTGAGATTGGCTCAGTGTCTGGTAATCTCCCTGTTCAATGATTAACCCTTTTTCCATAACCCAGATCTGATCATATTCCAGCGTTTCTTCCAGTTGGTGGGTAACTAACAGGGTCGTCTGATGATGAGATGCCTGATTCAGTGTTTTCATAACCCGTTGTTCGCTATGAGCATCCAGGCTGGCGGCAGGTTCATCCAGTAATAATAATTGGCGAGGTTTCAATAAGGCGCGGGCAACCGCGATACGCTGGGCCTGGCCGACAGATAACCGTGCTGCATTATCACCAATGATGGTATTCAGCCCTTCAGGTAAATCATTAACAAATTCGGTGACGTATGCCTGTTCCATAACCTGATAGATTTGTTGTTGATTCGCATTCGATTGGTTCAGGCGAAGATTATCAAGCAAAGTTTGCTCAGGCAGGTGTGGGTTTTGCCCAACCCAGCTTAGTTGATCACGCCATTTCTGTGGATCTAACTCACGCAGCTCAGTGCCATTGATTTGTATTGAGCCACGATAGGGCAGGAACCCTAACAATAAATTCAAGAGTGAGCTTTTACCTGCTCCGCTTTGTCCAACTAATGCAACCCGTTGATTTTTTTCTATAGTAAAATTCAATGGGCCGGCAAGCGGGTTGCCATCGTGAGCCAGAATTTCCAGATTATTAGCGATTATCGTCAGCGAACTTTGGCTACTTAGCGTTTTATCGCCACTCGTAGGTGCATGTTCACCCTCACTGTTTAGCAAAGTCACCAATGATTCGGCTGCGCCAACCGCCTGTGCTTTAGCATGATAATAAGTACCAAGATCACGCAGTGGTTGGAAAAATTCCGGGGCGAGGATTAATACCAGAAAACCAGCAAACAGGGTCACGCCCATACTGTAACTGCCAAAATTAAGTTCACCTAAATAGGAGAAACCGAAATAGACGGCAACGACGGCAATAGAAACAGCAGCAAAGAATTCCAGCACCGCTGAAGAGAGGAACGCCATTCTCAGAACTTCCATTGTCTTGCGGCGGAAATCTTCAGTAGATTCGCTGATTTGTTGTACTTCTGCCTTGCCACGATAAAACAGGCGCAACGTTTCCAACCCGCGCAGACGATCAAGGAAATTACCGCTTAACCGTCCCAACGCGACAAAGTTTCGCCGGTTGGCATCTGCGGCGCCTAAACCAACCAGTGCCATAAACAGGGGGATAAGCGGAGCAGTCGCGAACAAAATCAGCCCGGCAGCCCAGTTAACAGGAAATAGGGTGATCAGGATAAGAATAGGGATCATTACTGCGAGATACATTTGTGGCAGATAGCGAGAGTAGTAATCTTGCATATCCTCTATCTGCTCAAGAATAATCGTGGCCCAGCTACCTGCCGGTTTGCCCTTAACCCATACTGGGCCAAGTTGTTCAAGCTTATCCAATACCATCGCGCGGATTTTCTGGCGCACGATTTTGCCACAAATAAAACCGATCCGTTCCCGGATAACACTGATTATTGCCCGCAGAGCGAAAGTTGTCGTCAGCATCCAGAATTTATCCATGATGTGCTCGCGGGGAATGTTATCCATGATTAAAGCTTGCAGGATTGAGGCCAGTAACCAGGCTTGAGTGATGATCAACAATCCACTGATTAAGCCAAATAGCATGGACAGGCGGAGCCAGCGCCGGGCCGGAGCACTTTGCTGCTTCAACCAGCGAACTAATTCATACTGTTTTGTTTTGTCCATAGGAAAAAATTCTGATTATCAAAAGGCTGGATTAGTGTCAGCATCCTACCGATATGTTACATGCGAAAAGGCGCTACCGGAATAGCGCCTTGAAAGAAAAAGAGTTTATTGCGCTGCCAGCCCATCCAGGAAACGTTCTGCATCAAGGGCGGCCATACAGCCTGTACCGGCGGATGTAATTGCCTGGCGATAGGTGTGGTCCATCACATCACCGGCGGCGAATACACCGGGAATTGAGGTTTGAGTAGCGTTACCCTGTAAACCGGATTGAACTTTAATGTAACCATTCTCCAATTCCAATTGTCCTGCAAAGATAGCGGTGTTAGGAGTATGGCCGATAGCAATGAATGTACCGGTGACAGCTAATTCTTCTGTTGTATTGCTTTGGGTATCGCGCAGACGGATACCTGTAACGCCCATCTCATCACCGAGCACTTCATCCAGAGTACGATCAGTGTGCAGAACAATATTGCCGTTTTTAACTTTATCCATCAGACGGTCAATCAGGATTTTTTCTGAACGGAATGTATCACGGCGATGAATCAGGTGAACTTCTGCTGCAATATTTGCCAGATATAAAGCCTCTTCTACCGCGGTATTACCGCCGCCGACCACAGCAACTTTCTGGTTACGATAAAAAAAGCCATCACAGGTTGCACAGGCTGAAATACCACGGCCTTTGAACGCTTCTTCGGAAGGCAGATCCAGATAACGTGCAGAAGCGCCTGTTGCGATAATCAGTGCGTCACAGGTATATTCTTGTTCATCACCATAAAGACGGAAAGGACGGTTTTGCAGGTCAACTTTTTGAATATGGTCAAAAATGATTTCGGTCTGGAATTTTTCAGCATGTTGGTGCATACGTTCCATTAACCCTGGGCCGGTCAGACCTTCAGGATCACCGGGCCAGTTTTCGACTTCCGTGGTTGTAGTCAACTGACCGCCTTTTTCAACTCCGGTAATAAGAACTGGATTTAAATTTGCCCGGGCAGCATAAACTGCGGCCGTATAGCCTGCCGGGCCGGAGCCAAGAATAATGAGTTTATGGTGTTTGGCGGTGCTCATGAATACCTCATTTCCATTTATCGCATATCGTATATTGAGCGATTGTAGGAGAAATAGGAGGGTAAAAAAAGCTAAAAGACTCATGTTACTAACGATTTTACCGATAGATATTAACTGGCAATGACTTTAACCTGAGAAAAGTGTTCTTTTAGTGCTGTTTGTATTTCATTTGCTCACTTTTAATCAATGGTAAGCTATCGAAACGATTAACTGAAAATTTGTTCCACAGGTTGTTCTGATTTTTGCTCATTTACTTTGACAATCGGCTGTGCATTTGCGAAAACATCACTGTAAGAGATAATTATCCACCTCGCTAAATTCGTTTCCATAAAAATCGACAAATCGATATGCGGATAATCCTCTCTGTGCAGCACGAAGAAAATGGCCTGTGAGCTGCTTTACTCTGATAGAGCGAGGCTTTAACTTTAAGACATCTTTTCCAGCTCAAACTCAAAGAGAGATAGGGGAAAATGTTATGGGTGTAGGAAAATAAAGAGAGATCAAAAGATGATAGATAATAAAAAACGTCCGGGAAAAGATCTTGATCGTATAGATCGTAATATCCTCAATGAGTTGCAGAAAGATGGTCGAATTTCTAACGTAGAACTGTCTAAACGGGTAGGATTGTCGCCGACTCCTTGCTTGGAGCGTGTGCGTCGCTTGGAGCGTCAAGGGTTTATTACTGGCTACACCGCATTGTTGAATCCTCATTATCTGGATGCATCGTTGCTGGTGTTTGTTGAAATCACCCTAAACCGTGGTGCACCAGATGTTTTTGAACAATTCAATGCTGCTGTGCAGAAATTGGAAGAGATTCAGGAATGTCATTTGGTTTCCGGTGATTTCGATTACTTATTGAAAACCCGTGTACCCGATATGTCAGCGTATCGTAAGTTACTGGGCGAAACTTTGCTGCGTTTGCCAGGTGTTAATGACACCCGCACATATGTTGTGATGGAAGAAGTGAAGCAGAGTAACCGTTTGGTCATTAAGACTCGCTGAAATCCTGCCAAAAAAAATGTACAGGTGCAAAACTGGAAGAACTTAGGTACACTCCTGTTTATGCATACAGTTTCAACGCTGAGCTATCTCGGCGTTGTTCCGTTAAATCAACAGGAAACCTGGAGAGCCTTTCTTGAGCCAGGAATATACAGAAGATAAAAATATTAGGTTGAAGAGACTTAGTAGTGGGCGCAGGCTGTTGGAAGCTGTGTTGCTTGTCATTGTTATCTTAGCGGCTTATCTGATGGTCGCACTCGTCAGTTTTAACCCATCTGATCCAAGTTGGTCTCAGACTGCGTGGCATGAGCCGGTCCATAATTTGGGTGGTGGTGTTGGTGCATGGTTGGCCGATACGCTGTTTTCGGCATTTGGCATACTGGCTTATGCCATCCCGCCACTAATGATATTGGGTTGCTGGACTGCTTTCAGACAACATGATGACAGAGAATATGTCGATTTCTTTGTGCTTGCTTTGCGCGTTATTGGTGCATTGGCAATCGTCTTGACTTCATGTGGATTAGCTGCGCTGAATGTTGATGATCTCCATTACTTTGCTTCTGGCGGTATTATTGGCAGCTTGTTTAGCAGTGCGATGTTACCTTGGTTTAATGAATTAGGTGCGACGCTGGCCTTACTGTGTGTTTGGGCAATTGGGTTTACGCTATTTACTGGTTGGTCATGGTTGACGATTGCTGAAAAAACTGGGGCAATGATTCTTGGAGCGATAGGGTTTATTACCAATCGCAGCCGTCATGAACAAGAATATACCCCATATGGTGAAACGGTTATTGAGCCGGAGAATTCCACCAATGGTAAAACAGAACCCGAATTTACAGCGGTTGATATTGATCATGATGATGTGCTGTTTACAGCACCTTCAGCCGCGGAATTGGCAAAAGCTGAACTGGATGAACCAGAATCAGTGAAAGCAGAAGTTGAAGAAAAACATCAATCTGATATTCCAACCATTGGTATGGCTGATATTGATGCTGAACCTGAAATTCAGGTAAGTATATCTGATGACGCCGTATGGTCTCAGTCATTAGCAGAAGAACATGAAAAAAACAGTGATAAACCTGTTCGTTACCTGTTTGAAATTCCTTCTGAATATAATTTTAAACCTAAATCTGAGCTTGCTGTTGAAGCGGCGCCAAAATTTGTGCTGGCAGGCAACGAGCAGGACAGCAGTGACACCTGCACTTTCACGCCTGAAACAGCACAAAAAGATATTGCGGCAGCAGCTTCTGCAACGGTTATCACAGGCAACTCTCAGGTTAAACGGGGGATCGGGCCAGAGCTGCCCCGTCCTAACCCAGTCCGTTTGCCAACCCGCCGTGAATTGTATGGCATCAAAGTTCCTTCACAGCGTCTTGCAGAACAGCAACAGCGTGAAGAAGAGGCCAGACAACAGATAGAGTGTGATGATACTGAGTCTGATAAACAGCAGGAAGAGTTGTTGCGCCAGCAGTTTCTTGAACAGCAGCATGAGCGTTACCGTATTACTGGGGATATCGAAGAACAAGCCCCAACTCAGCCTCAGATAGTACAGAATCAACCGGAACCGGAAAATCAGCTTCCAATGGAAGAACCGGCTCAGACAGAGGTTGTTAAACAGGTGGTTGCGTCGCGGCAACGAGAGCGTTACCAAGTGCAGGGTTCCCCGCAGGAAAAAGAGCCCTCTACGCTGGAAAGTTTATCGATATTGAATGATTTCTCACCGGTTGAAGATTTAGTTGAAAAAGAGCCGATAGAGCCGCTGTTTATGCCTTCTGTTCAATCAGTGCCGGAAAGTTTATCAGAACGACCCACAGAAATTGCTTTTATACCAGAGCCTGTACACAATGTTGTGCAGCAACCGCAGCAACCGCAGCAACCGCAGCAACCGCAGCAACCGCAGCAACCGCAGCAACCGCAGCAACCGCAGCAACCGCAGCAACCGCAGCAACCGCAGCAACCGCAGCAACCGCAGCAACCGCAGCAAGATAGCTTGTTTCATCCATTTCTGGTTCGTAATGATCAATCATTACCAAAACCAACGACGCCAATGCCTTCGCTTGATCTGTTAGCCAGCCCGCTGGCAGAAGAGGAACCAGTTGATATGTTTGCCCTTGAGCAAACTTCCCGTTTGATTGAAGCACGTCTGAGTGATTATCGGGTTAAAGCTGATGTGGTTGGTTCCTCGCCAGGTCCGGTGATTACCCGGTTTGAATTGGATTTGGCTCCCGGTGTTAAAGCATCACGTATTTCCAACTTATCAAGAGACTTAGCGCGTTCTTTGTCTGCGGTAGCGGTACGTATTGTTGAAGTTATTCCCGGTAAACCCTATGTTGGTCTGGAGTTGCCGAATAGAAAACGTCAGACGGTCTATTTGCGTGAAGTATTGGATTGTGAAAAATTCCGCGATAATCCATCGCCACTGACAATTGTGCTGGGTAAAGATATTGGTGGTCAGCCGGTTGTCGCTGATTTGGGCAAAATGCCTCACTTGCTGGTGGCGGGTACAACCGGTTCGGGTAAATCTGTTGGGGTCAACGCCATGATCCTCAGCATTCTCTATAAAGCAAAACCGGAGGATGTCCGCTTTATCATGATTGACCCGAAAATGCTGGAATTGTCGGTTTATGAAGGCATTCCGCATCTGTTGACTGAAGTTGTTACTGATATGAAAGACGCAGCGAATGCACTGCGCTGGTGTGTTAATGAAATGGAACGTCGCTATAAACTGATGTCCGCGTTGGGTGTACGTAATCTGGCTGGTTATAACGAAAAGGTTAAACAGGCGGAAGAGATGGGCCGCCCCATTCCTCATCCATTCTGGAAACCTGGCGACAGCATGGATATCACTCATCCTGTGCTGAAAAAAGAGCCTTATGTCGTTGTCATGGTAGATGAATTTGCTGATCTGATAATGACCGTTGGCAAAAAAGTAGAAGAATTGATTGCTCGCTTGGCGCAGAAAGCCCGGGCTGCCGGTATTCATCTGGTTTTGGCGACTCAACGTCCATCTGTCGATATTATTACCGGCCTGATTAAAGCTAACATTCCAACCCGTATTGCCTTTACGGTTTCCAGTAAGATTGATTCCCGCACGATCCTTGATCAAGGTGGTGCTGAATCTCTTTTAGGAATGGGGGACATGCTTTACTTAGCACCAAACTCCTCTATCCCGGTGCGTGTTCACGGCGCATTTGTCCGGGATCAGGAAGTTCATGAAGTCGTTAATGACTGGAAAGCCCGTGGTCGTCCTGAGTATGTTGACAGTATCCTCAGTGGTGGTGATGATGCTGAAGGTGGCTTAGGTCTTGACAGTGATGAAGAACTGGATGCCTTGTTCGATCAGGCTGTTGAATTCGTTACTGAAAAACAGCGGGTATCGATTTCTGGTGTACAACGTCAGTTCCGTATTGGTTATAACCGTGCTGCGCGGATTGTAGAGCAGATGGAAGCACAGCAGATTGTCAGTGCTCCAGGCCATAATGGCAATCGTGGAGTATTGGCACCACCGCCACATGAGCGCGGATAATTAATTTTAAACTCGGACAATTCCGATAACAAATACACCGGGTAATAACGCTGAGTAAAGGTATCTCTTACATGAAGAAACTAATATTGATGGGTTGTTTGATGGCTGGCATGAGTATCAATTACGCATGGGCAAATGCCAGCCTGGATTTGCAGGAACGTTTGGGCAAAGTAAATAGTTTTCATGCCAGCTTTACTCAGACAGTAACCAGTGATGATGGTGCAACAATTCAGCAAGGTGAAGGGCAATTGTGGGTTAAACGCCCAAACTTGTTTAACTGGCACATGACATCACCTGATGAAAGTGTTCTGGTATCAGATGGTAAAACGTTGTGGTTCTATAATCCGTTTGTTGAGCAGGTAACGGCTAACTGGCTGAAAGATGCTACTGGCAACACGCCATTTATGCTTATTACCCGTAACGATGCTAAAGATTGGTCTCAATATAAAATCAGCCAGAAAGGGAATGATTTTGAGCTGACACCGAATAACATCAATGGCAATTTGAAACGTTTTTTTATTACTGTAACGACTGATGGCACTATTCAGAAATTTTCGGCTGTTGAGCAGGATGGACAAAAAAGTGTCTATCAATTAAAAGGGCAGCAAAATACCCATGTGGATGCGGCAAAGTTCAGTTTTACGCTACCGAAAGGCGTCACGCTGGATGATCAGCGCCAGTGAGGTTTTAAGTGAGCAACCTGTCACTCGATTTTTCACAAAATGAATTCCAGCCACTGGCCGCGCGTATGCGGCCGGTGACATTAGAGCAATATATCGGCCAGCAGCATTTACTGGCTGAAGGAAAACCATTGCCAAGAGCTATTCGGGCGGGGCAACTGCACTCCATGATTTTATGGGGGCCGCCTGGAACGGGGAAAACAACATTAGCTGAAATTATTGGATATTACGCGAAGGCGGATATTGAACGCATATCTGCGGTCACTTCCGGTATTAAAGAAATACGTGAATCTATTGAAAAAGCGCGTCAAAACCGGAATGCAGGGCGCAGAACTATTTTGTTTGTTGATGAAGTACATCGTTTTAACAAAAGCCAACAGGATGCTTTTCTGCCACATATTGAAGATGGCACGATTACCTTTATTGGTGCTACGACAGAAAACCCCTCTTTTGAGCTGAATTCCGCATTACTTTCACGGGCGCGGGTTTATCTGCTTAAATCATTGACGATAGAAGAGATTGAGCTGGTGTTGGATCAAGCCATGAAGGACAAAGAGCGTGGTTATTATGGTCAGGATATTGTTTTACCGGAAAACACCCGTCACATGGTTGCAGAGCTGGTTTCTGGTGATGCCCGTCGTTCACTGAATCTGCTGGAAATGATGGCGGATATGGCAGAAACCAATGCTCAGGGACAACGGGTTTTGACTCCAGAACTATTGAACGAAGTCAGCGGAGAGCGTAGTGCCCGTTTTGATAATAAAGGTGATCGTTATTACGATTTAATTTCAGCATTACATAAATCTGTGCGCGGTTCTGCGCCTGACGCTGCGCTTTACTGGTATGCCCGAATTATTACCGCGGGTGGCGATCCGCTATATGTTGCCCGTCGTTTACTGGCTATTGCTTCGGAAGATGTTGGCAATGCGGATCCCAGGGGAATGCAGGTCGCCATTGCTGCATGGGATTGTTTTACCCGAGTTGGGCCAGCGGAAGGTGAAAGGGCGATTGCTCAGGCGATTGTTTATCTTGCCTGTGCGCCGAAAAGCAATGCTGTTTATACCGCGTTTAAAGCAGCGCTGGCTGATGCAAGGGAAAAGCCTGACTATGATGTCCCTGCACATTTGCGTAATGCGCCGACAAAATTGATGAAAGAGATGGGGCTTGGTGAAGAATATCGCTATGCTCATGACGAACCTAACGCCTACGCTGCCGGTGAAGTTTATTTTCCGTCTGAAATGCGGGAAACCCGCTATTATCAGCCGGCTAATAGAGGTTTGGAAGGAAAAATAGGCGATAAACTCGCCTGGCTTGCTGAACAGGATCAAAATAGCCCGATAAAACGCTATCGCTGATGTTGCTGTTGCGGTAAGGTTGACGGGTAAAAATATCTTATGGCCCATAAACTTGTGGGTCTATTCACATCATCTAACTTAATAACGACAAGCATAGGACAAGCATGCTCGATCCAAACATACTGCGTAATGAGCTAGACGCAGTCGCCGAAAAACTGGCTCGCAGGGGCTACACCCTTGACGTGGATACGCTGCGTAAACAAGAAGAGCGCCGCAAAGTTTTACAAGTTGAAACTGAAACCCTGCAAGCAGAACGTAATTCCCGATCGAAAACTATTGGTGCGGCAAAAGCCCGTGGTGAAGATATTGATCCATTACGTCAGGAAGTGAACCAGTTAGGTGAGAAGTTGGATACAGCGAAATCCGAACTGGAAAAACTTCAGGCTGAGATCCGCGATTTGGTGTTAAGTATTCCTAACACGCCAGACGACTCTGCACCAATAGGTAAAGATGAGAATGATAATCTGGAAGTGAGCCGCTGGGGTGAACCACATAAATATGATTTTGAAATCAAAGATCATGTTTCATTAGGTGAACTGGCGAATGGCTTGGATTTTGCCGCTGCTGTTAAACTGACCGGTTCGCGCTTTGTGGTGATGAAAGGGCAGATTGCCCGTCTGCATCGTGCTTTGGCGCAATTTATGCTGAACCTTCACACCGAGCAGCATGGTTATCTGGAAACTTATGTTCCTTATCTGGTTAACCATGACACCTTATATGGTACGGGGCAGTTGCCGAAATTTGGTGAAGATCTTTTCCATACTAAGCCTTTGGAAGAGGAAGCAGCGAGCCATTACGCGCTGATCCCGACGGCTGAAGTACCGGTAACGAACTTGGTTCGTGGTGAGATTCTGGATGAAAGTGAATTGCCACTGAAAATGACGGCTCATACACCGTGCTTCCGTTCAGAAGCGGGTTCTTATGGCCGTGATACCCGTGGCCTGATCCGGATGCACCAGTTTGACAAGGTTGAATTGGTCCAGATTGTTCATCCTGACGAATCAATGAATGCGCTTGAAGAGCTGACCGGTCATGCAGAGAAGGTGTTGCAATTACTGAACCTCCCTTATCGTAAGGTCTTACTGTGTACGGGTGATATGGGCTTTAGTGCATGTAAAACTTACGATCTGGAAGTGTGGTTACCAGCTCAGAATACTTACCGTGAAATCTCTTCCTGTTCTAACATGTGGGATTTCCAGACTCGCCGTATGCAGGCGCGTTTCCGTGGCAAAGACGATAAGAAGACTCAACTGCTTCATACCCTGAATGGTTCTGGTTTGGCTGTTGGCCGTACTTTGGTTGCTGTCATGGAAAACTATCAGCAAGCCGATGGCCGCATTGAAATTCCAGCAGTATTACGTCCATATATGGGCGGTTTAGAATATATCGGTTGATTATTATTGTGTTAATGAAAAGCGCCAAATTGGCGCTTTTTTATTTTCAACCTTAAACCACCTCCTAAAGAGGAATTATCCCAGAGTGAATAAAATTACATTATAGTATTGTGATCTGTAGCATTCCTTAAGTTAAATCATCTAATTACTTGGTGGTAACAAAAAAACAAAAGTTTAATTTTATTGACATAAAGGATACAACTCTAATAAATTATCAATTTGATATATAATTTTTTTAATGACCAAATCAAATTTATTGTGCCAGAATCGAATTTAGCTCTCACATCAAAATTGTTAAATTCCAAACTTTCAGGATATGGTGGTGCCAACTTTGATCATAACACCTTTATTTGAAAGCAAAATTCGTTTTGATTTACAATAAATTATAAGGCAACAACCCAGTGAAAATAGGACTAAAACAACACCTTCGTATTCTAATAGGATTAGCAGTAATACTGATCATAACCCAATTGCTTGATACTTTAACCGGTGGCGCACTAAATCATTTCGGTATTATTCCCCGATATGCTCAAGGATTAATTGGCATTCCACTGTCTCCATTCCTACATAGTAACTGGGAGCACTTGTTTAGCAATCTCCCCGCATTATTAGTACTGAGTGCGTTACTTATGACACACTCCATTCGTTATTATGTACTAGCCAGCCTGTTTATTATCTTTGTGGAAGGAACATTAGTCTGGTTATTTGGACGCACTGCTATTCATATTGGTGCCAGTGGATGGATTTTTGGCCTATGGGGATTACTGCTGGCTAACGCCTTTTTCCTGAGAAGAACAAAAGATTTCTTCTTTGCGATTCTGGTATTTGTGTACTACGGTGGGATCGTATTTGGCCTGTTACCGTGGCAAGAGGATATTTCAACGGAAGGACATATTTTTGGCGCGATATCTGGGCTGATTTTTTCTTGGTTGTCAAAGAAATGGATAATAACAGGCCATTAGTTTTATGATACTGGGGATAGTAGATTATCCCCATTTCAGATATTCATTAATATAAACAGTAAGAAAATAGACTTAGTTACCTTTACTCCAAGAATAAATTACCATTCAAAGTAGAATGACAACTTGGGATATTTAGGAATATAATATTGCGACTTTTAATCATGATCTCATTTCTGAATTAAGAGTCGTATTCCATATCATTCAACAGAATTCAATTTAACTCTGTTTCAAACAGAGCAATAAAATTTATTTTTATGAAACAAGACCTTATAATTTATGCTTAAAAAAAAGCAAATAATATAACGTCAATAAGAGTATAAACAGGATATATTCAATGCGTAATAGACTCTTCCTTTGGTTACTTGTTCTGCCATTAATATTAAGCTGTTATGGTGGTTGGCAATATTACCGAACCAGTGAACTGACTGAAGCCCTCAACGGTATCAAATTTTTACATGCCGAAGCGACACAGTTGTTGAAAACCGATCCCAACGTTACAATGGAAATCAACGGCACTTCTTTTACCGCCAATCAAATCCTTAATAAAACAAATGAGATACTTAGCAGCGAAGAAGTCACATTCAATGAGTTTCAATCAATTCTGGATCTAGGAACGATTGGCGGTGGTGTATTATCACTGTTGTTAGGCGGATCCGCGATCTTATTGTGTATGCGCAGTGGTATTGTGGCCCGCAAATCCCGTGATGAATTATTGAAGGTATTTGATCGCTGTCGTCGGTTACTACCCTTTATTCTTGTTGGGCAGATGACATTGATTGGCCTCAGTATTTTTTCCCTGATCAGCTATGAAATACTTTGGTTTATTAATAATTTTGAAATGAGGGGTGGCGGGGTAAAAATTGTTGCTATTGCAGGTATGGCAGCATTGGCAATCCTGTGGTGCATTATTAAGGGTATTGCGAAACTCAAACACTGTTTTGCTATGTTTTCCCCTTCAGCTTCCCATTTGATGGGAAAACCCGTGACTCTAGAGGAAGCACCCGGCCTATGGCAATGGATCAATGAATTAGCTGAACAAGTCGGTACAGCGCCACCAGACAATATTGTTGTCGGTTTGACGGAATGTTTCTTTGTAACTTCCTACCCTGTCTGCATCAACAATGAACAGGTGCTTGAAGGTCGTACCTTATACTTCCCGCTAATCTACGGAGCATTGTTGAGCCGTGAAGAATCCGCTGCGGTGATCGGCCATGAATTAGGGCATTTTACTGGTGAAGATACCACCTACAGTCTCCATTTTTCACCGATCTATGCAGGCATGAGCCGCAGCATTGATGTGATGATCAGTAACGTCAAGGATGGAGAAGATTACTATAGCCGTTTGGTTATGAGTCCTTCCATTTATTTGGGTATCTTCTTCATCCAACAGTTTGATTTTGCGGTTAATCATTGGAGCCGTATCCGTGAATATGCCGCTGATGCTGTGGGTGCCAGATTGAGTAGTACTCAAGCTATTTCTAGCTCTCTGCTACGTATTTCTGCGGTGAGCGAGGCAGTTAACAAGCAATTGTCAGCGTTGTTTGAAGGTACATTGAAAGCCGATGATTTGTTGCCTGTCATTATTGATAACCTGCGCGAAAACGGCATTCCTGATGCAGGTCAGTTCTTGGAAAATGAGTTTACTCACCCAACGGATACCCATCCAACAACCAAATCACGTATTGAAGCACTAGAGCAACCAATAGATCAGGAATTGCTGGATTATGCTTCGCGTCCGGTTGAAGCAGGATATTACGATAATATTGATGATCTGTTTGCCGATGCTAAAGCGCTTTCGATGGAACTGACGCAAAACCTGTCAGGTGAAATTGGCGAGTATTATCAAGAGCAGAAACAAATTTGGGAGGAGCAGGTGGCGGTGTCATCTGAAGCCACCACATTGACCGTATCCAGTAAACGTAATCTTATGTTTATTCTGACTCTTACCTTCATGGTTATTGTGGGCAGTGGATTCCTTTTGTCTTTCATTATAGAAGGAACTCATTCAGAGAATATATTGGGAATACTTTCAATCTCCTCTGTAATTATCTTAGTGAACTTACTTTGTTTGTTATTTGCAATTATCATCTATAAACGCTGTAAAAACAGCATGATAATTTTGGAGCCAACAAAAATCAGTGGCCCTGATTTTCAGACACCTTATCCTCTGCATAATATTATTGATTTCAATTACATGACGTTTGATTCTTTTTTCTTTAAAGTCAGTACATTAACACTGGAGCTGGCAGACAATGCCACTCTGCCAGATATGACGCCTAAAAAGCGATTAGGCGGAGGTAAATTGAAGAAGAAAAAACGCCGTATCTTTTATAGCTTTGGGGGAACATTGAAAGCCAATGGCAAAAAAATATCTGATGAAAAAGTCATTGAAATGATCCACAACTATCTTCAAGCGGCTCATGCACAACATGCTTTGAATCAGCATCAATTTGATTAATGACAACTAACAGCCCGTTTATGATAACGGGCTGGTAATAATGGATATAATCACTGATTTTTGAATTTCGTATGGTTATTTCCATTTCAACAAAGGATCAATTTCGTACCGGAAAAAGGAGAGCCCAGTACCTCAATGACCAGTTCAATATCCTGCTGGAGCATAAAATAATCCAGAGAAGAGGGGATTCTCTGAATTATTTCAAAGATGCGGAGCTGTTCAAGGTATCTTAACCGAACAGCATTACCTTCTAAGGAGGTGTTCTTTTACATTTCTATTATTTACTCATTTACTGAAAATCAAATTACTGGATTTGGTAAAAAATAGATGTATCTTTTAGCTAACTAAAGTGGATAATTTCTCCTTACCGATAAAAATGCTGCGGTAAGATGAATAATAACTAGCCAAAATTAACGGCATAGAGATTAAAAGACCTAAGCCGAAAGGAATTATAGAGATTATGAATATGATTGTCATCATGGTAAAGAATAATAAACCAGACAGTAAATTCTTTTTCACTGCTTCTAAACTCATTGATATGGCGGCACCAAATTTCAAATTATGGAGAACGATTAAGGCGGGTGCAAACCAGGTTAAAGCAGCAGTAATGATGCAGAAGATTATCAGAACAACGGCTCCAAGAAATAACGAGGACACACCATTTTGGAATATATCAACTGAAGGCTCACTATATTGGCTGGCTAATAGGATGTTCATCATTCCACTACCGCCGATTATAAGCATTGCGATAATACCAAGGAGCATAATACCAAATGACAAAGCACCAACGCCAAGCAGCGCGGCAAAATTTTTCTGGAATCCATTGAACAACAGCCCTAGCTCAAATTTTCCGGTAGTTCTTTGCTTCTCACACAGGGCAATAATACCACCAAGAAATACTGGGTTCAGAATCCCGGCAAATATCCCAAGGAGAGGAATAAACTGGAGAACAGACACAATAGTTAAATAGACAATGTTAAGCAGTATCCACATACCCAATTTACTTTTGACGAGATTCCATGCCTGACCAATCCATTTTATCCCATTTTCCCCATCGAGTGACTGACCACCAGGAATAAACACCTCCTGATTGCCAGATGTTGCTTGGGGATTAAAACTTAGGTTTTTATTATCCATGTATTTTTCCAATTTAATTGTTGATTTATATTAAATAGCTTTTTCTGTCTGTACTTCAGGAGTTCCAGTAGCTGGAGAAAGCCGGCAGGTATATTATATTAATTTTATTAATCAACAAGTACTAAATAGGAGTAATAAGCCAAAAGTATTGGTGTATTTCTATGTAATACATAGCTGAATATTTTTAATTGTATAAAAATATTCCAAATATAACTTAAATAGCTAAGTCGTTCATGTAATATATTACTGTCTTTTATATAGTCTAATTAATGCTTATATCTCAGATAATTTGAGATGGTCGAAATATTATTTGGCTGATTTTATTCAATCATATGAATTGTGTCGAAATGTTCAAAATGGACGTAGAATAAATTAGTTACTTAGTTAATCTCTTAATCAAATTTTCTCTTCACGCTCAAGTTAGAGTTATGCAACCTGCGTATACGATATAACTTGTCCGTCATTGGAAATGTTTGGAATGTGGGACAGAGCATAACCGGGATATTAATACCCAATGAATATACGGCATAGAGGGATAATGGATTTCAAGGCGGCAAGACTTGTTGTTTCTGCTCACTGAGTCTGGTTTCAGATTCTGTACGCAGAACAACAGTCTATGAAATGGAAAATTTCACCTAATAGGATAAGGTGCGTTACACGAGCAAGGTAGACGATTTTTCCTCACTGATAAAAATGCTGCGATAAGATGAGTAATAACTAACTAAAAATATTGGTATAGCGACGAAAATACCTAAACCCAAAGTAATGATGGAAATTGTGAAAATTACCCCAATGATATTAAAGAACAAGAAGCCAGGTAATAAATTCTTTTTCACAGCTTCCAAGCTCATTGATACAGCAGCACCGAGTTTCAAATTATGGATAATGATTAATGCCGGTGCAAACCAGGTTAAAGCGGTAGTAATGAAGGAGAAAATTATCAGAGTAAAGACGCCAAGAAGTAATGCAGGTAGATTATGTTCGAGCATTCCAGCTGAAAATTCACCGTATTGGGCTGCTGACAGGATATGGATCATTGCATTACCGCCAATAATAAGCATTGCAATAGCACTAAGGAGCATGATGCTGAATGATAAAATACCAACGCCAAGCAATGATGCAAAGTTTTTCTGAAATCCGTTGAATAGCAGGCTTAGTTTGAATTCTCCGGTAGTTCTTTGTTTTTCGCACACGGCAATAATACCGCCAAGAAATACCGGCCTTAAAATTTCAGCAAATATCGAAAGAAAAGGAATAAACTGTGGGATGGCTATAATGGCAAGGTAGATACTACTGAGTAATATCCACATACCCAATTTATTTTTGACGAGACTCCATGCCTGACCAATCCATTCCACGCCTTCTACGCCACGGAGGGACTGACCACCAGGAATAAATACCTCCTGATTGTCGGGTATAACGTCGGAATTAAAGTTCAAGTTTTGATTATCCATGTACTTTCCAAATTTATCTGTTGGCCTATTTGAACGCTTGTTTCTGACTTCATCTCAAAATATATAGACTAGCTTGAGAAAGCAGGCAAGCACCGTATATTAATTTTAACAATCAATAAGTATAAAACACAAGCAATAAGCCGAGGATATAGGTAAAAAGCCATTTAATATATTGCTAAGTATTTCTAATTGTATTAAATTGAAAATAAATGTAATAAAGTGTTTCAAAGTCATCTAATGGTTAAGTTATTATTTATATTTCAGTAAGTTAAAAAATTATCGTAATTGTTATTTGGTTGGCTCTAGAAAAACGACCATGGTGTATAATATGAAGAGATAATTCTAGTTTATATATGCTTTCTAAAATCAGAATATTCTTAATTCATCATATTTTTTCTGTAGAATGAATCTGAATATCAATAATAATTAATATTTTAACGCCAAATAATGATAGTATATGTCAGACTTAGAGCCTTTAGGATGTGCAATAAGATATTTTCAGGAAGAAGAAATTTAAATTCATAGGCTATGTAATAGTATCTCTGAATGTAATATTGGCTAAGTATAGGAAGAAGATATTTATGCTACTACATCAACATCTAAATGAGCTTTATGACGATTCTGAAATTATATATTTGAATCAGGATAGTTTTAAATTGAGTATTATTGACGAAAAGATGTTATCAGGAGGGGGATTAAGAACAGCAAGTTTTTATAACAATAACATTAATGTATTTCCTGATGTTATTTGCAATCACAAAAATTTGCAGGTTCTTAATATGTCATGCAATAAATTAAAGATAATTCCTGAATCGATTTGTAAGCTTTATTCATTAAGGATGCTGGATCTCGGTCACAATGAAATAGATAACTTACCAGATGGGATAGGTGATCTAGAATCCTTGCAATATTTATATATCAGCGATAACAATATATCATTAATTCCTGAAAGTTTTTATAAACTAAGAAATATCATTTATCTTACGGATAATTTATTGGGGAAAATTCCAGATGTGGTTTTTAAAGTTAATTCTTTAGTTGAATTGCGATTATATAATAATAAAGTTATCCATATAGATGAAAAAATTTCACACTTATCGAATCTTCATGAAATTCATCTTATGAACAACCATATCAGATTGTTGCCTGATGAAATGAGTCTTATGAAATCATTAACCGTAATGGATGTATCAAATAATTTTATTTCAGATATTCCATTAGATTTTGGTAATATCACTTCACTTAGAGAGTTGAATTTTAGGTTTAATAGACTTAATGAATTGCCTGACTCATTTGGTTACTGAGTGAACTTACGACTTTGGATTTACGAGCTAATAATCTATCTACTTTACCTGATAGTTTTATTGATTTACATAATCTTAAAAAACTTGATCTCAGATGGAATAGTTTTTCAGAAGTACCCTATGGCGTTTTCATACTTATGGAACGTGGCTGTTTGGTGCATATGTAATATTTGGTTAAGGGGTTTTGATTACTTATTTTTATCGTTATCATATTTATTAATTTGCTGAAAATAAAAATAACTTTTTTCAGCAAATAGTAGATGTGTCTTTTAGCCAATTAAAGTAGATGATTTCTCCTTACCGATGAAAATGCTGCGATAAGAGGAGTAATAGCTAGCCAAAAATAGTGGCATAGAGATTAAGAGGCCTAAACCTAAAGGAATTGCGGAGATCATGAAAATTAAGCCGATAGCCATGAAGAATAGGAAACCTGGTAACAAATTCTTTTTCACGGCTTCCAGGCTCATTGACATGGCAGCACCGAATTTCAAATTATGGATAATGATTAATGCTGGTGCAAACCAGGTTAAAGCGAGAGCAACGATGTAGAAGATAAATATAACAAAGGTACTGAGAAATAGCGTAGATAGGCTATGTTGGAGCATTTCGGCTGAGATGTTCCCTTGTTGGCTGGATAATAAGGTATGAATCATTGTACTACCGCCGACAATGAGTGTTGCGATTATGCCAAGGATTATAATGCCAAATGATAAAGCACCAACGCAAAGCAGTGATGTAAAATTTTTCTGAAATCCACTGAATAACAGCCCTAGCTCAAATTGCCCGGTAGTACTCTGTTTTTCACACACTGCAATAATACCGCCAATAAATATTGGGCCTAAAACTCCAGCGAACAACCCAAGAAGAGGAATCATCTGGAGACCCATAATAATAGCCAGATAGATAATATTGAGCAGTACCCACATGCCTAATTTGTTTTTGACGAGATTCCATGCCTGACCAATCCATTTTATTCCATTTTCCCCATCAAGGGACTGACCACCAGGAATAAACACTTCTTTATTGTCAGGTATGTTGGGATTAGAACTTAAATCTTGATTATTCATGAATTTTTCCAGTTTATCTGTTAGTTAATAATAGGTTAAATAGCTTTTTCCTGTCTTCATTTGAAAAGATATCACTATTTGAGAAATCTGAATATATATTATATTAATTTCGTTAATCGACAAGTGCTAATTATAATAAATAAGCCAAGAATGTTGGTCAATTCAAATTCAATATGTTGCTAAGTGTTTCTAATTGTATCAAATTGAAAATAATTGTAACAAAGTGTTTCAGTGTTATTTAAGGGGTGAGTTTAATTGAAATATATCCCTGAAATCAGAAATTTTAATTCTGTTTTGGATTTTTTTATGTAGAATGAAATCTCGTATTAATAGTAAGTCGTCGGTATTTTAACACTAAGAAGGAGTGTATATGTCAGACTTAATTTATTTAACGTTGAGAGGCCGTAAGCAGGGATTGATATCGGCAGGCTGTTCATCTATAGACTCAATAGGGAATAAAGGTCAACTAGATCACATAGATAAGATATTCGTATATAATCTCACTCATTCTCTAACCCGGGATCAAAATGTTAATCACCATCCTATAACATTTAAAAAACCTGTTGATAAGTCGTCACCGCTTTTGGGGGTAGCGATTTCAGATAATGAAATATTAGATGCTTTCTTTGATATTTGTAGAACGAATCAATCCGGCATTCAGGAGTTGTATTACACCATAAAAGTGATTGATGCGACGATAACTGATTTAGCTGTTTATCATCCTCATTCGATAACACATGCAGGCTCACAGTCGCAAGAAACAATCTCTTTGCGATATAAGAGTATCACATGGACTCATCATATAGCAGGGACTAGTGCTTATAGTATTTGGGATGATCGCATTTATTAATTTATTTTCAGGTAAAATAGTTTTATTTTACCTGAAAAAATCAGCTGTTTTTCCTATCAAATCTCTTATGTGCAACCCAATATGGAATACAGAAAAGTGGGGCAAGAATTAAGGATGTAAATTGCAATGGATCATCAATATCAATATCAATATCAATATCTATATTGATAATTGGAATATGGTAAAAATTAAAGACGTACATATTAGAATTCTATATAAACAAGTACAACTAATCCATCGGAAAAATTGCAGTAATAATTGTTAGATTGTAGAAGCCACTTTGAGAAAAATACAAATGAATCATTATAATCAAAGAAAATAAAATGTAAGATAGAAAATTGCTTATATCTTTAATGTAGTTGATCCGACGATAGTGAATTTATTTATCTATAAATCACCATTTGTTTTTCCTGTAATGTCTGCTGTGTGCGATCATGCATGTAATCGTACACAACCAACATAGTGTAAAAGAAGCGTATAGCATGAAGTCACCATCCGATATAGATACACCAAAAAATGGAATTCGGCTAGTATAGAAAACATGTAGATGGAAAAGGTTAGATGTTATCATTAGTAATACTGCTGAAAAATTAATGTAAACATCATAGGGGGTTAAAAGTTTTTTAAAAGCTAGATACAGAGGATAAAGTGCGAGTAAAGAAAAAGTAATGTATAAATAGTCTACCATTCTATTCTGTCCTCAATATGATCTATATTGTCCATAAATGGTATTCACGTCACCAGTGATTTCTAAGGCTATCTCTTTGTAATTCATCGTTTCTATGCCTCGTCGCTTTAAACCAACAAGCAGGTCAGCATTCATATACCGATATAATCTTTGACTATCTGGTTCAAGCTTGTAACCAAGGAATCCATTAATAGATATACCAACATCAACCGATGTAAACACTATATCTGCATCGCGTTTGTCCATTCCAAACACTTTTTCTCCAACCCCTTCATAGACAAATTTAACTGGGCCAGTATAGCTCTCACGATAAAGGATATAATGCCCACTTTCAACGATGTTATTAAGGCCATGAGCCATTAATAGTGCTCCAGGTACTACTCCAATACCGGTATCAATAGCAATAAACCCGCCAATGAGTTGTATACTTCCAGACACAAATCCAATCCATGAGATAATCAAATTGATTGTTTCATCTTTCTTGCTTTTAGCACTTTCATCGATCACTTTTTTCTTTACAACGATCGCTTGCCTTACGCTCTTTTGAGAAAGCATTACATCCTGTTTTTCTAACGATCGCATTTCTTCATCTAATGACGCTATTGCCTCAGAGATCGAAAGTTCCCCCGTATTTATCTTTGCAGTGATATCTTCAGAGTAAGCAATAACTTCATGGATAAAATGGTCCTTAGCCAGGCTCCATTTCATATATTTATTGGCAACTCTATCCATGAGTACCATCAACTCATTTTGTTTATCCATCTGAATTTTTAGAAGTTTCCTTTCTTCATTAGTACTATTATCAAAGTATCCTCTGGCCCAAGAGTTTCTTTCGTAGAATTCATCTAAAGTGTCCATGACAAACAACCTGTTTCTTTGAAATTTAACTTGATCTTAATTAATGCAGAGTACCAAAAATATACCATGCAAATCATAAGTCAATATTTATTTTCGCCTACTAAGGATATTTTTTTAAACGTGTTTTAGACGCAGGAGCGTTAGCCTGGGAATATAAGTAGCAGTTCTTTGGTTATTTCCTGAATGTATTCTTGTCTTACGGAGAAATTAGGATGTAAGTATTGCCTATAAAATTACTTCTTTAATTTGTTTAGATGTTTAGTGAATTGATTGCTATTAATAGGTATATAAACAATTCATGTTGTAATAAGGTAATTATTTGTAAATAGAATCTTACAGATGAAATTTCTGGTTTTAGGATGTTTCTTAATAATCCATAGCCAGATAGAGCTATATCAACGCCACCATAAACGAGATTACCTGTTTTTTTGTCAAATCCTAATGATTCAAATCCTTTTTCGTATCCTTGGCGTAAATATCCCTTATAGAAATATCCCGCAACAACCTGAACGACACCGGCAACTATACCTACACCGTTTAAAACATATGTTAATATGGCATTCTCTTTAATTGCTTAAATATACCCGTTATCTTTCAAGTTGCCTCTTTGTTGGCTGCACTCGCTCATCCCGGTCACATAGTTCGCTATGCTCCCGGGGATTCGCTCTCTTGCCGTCGCGATGCATCTTGAAATCCATAGGGTATATAATTTCCTGAGGTAATAATTATTTCAGAGATAGAAGTTAAGTATTTAATTAATACACAACCTTATGCCCATAGCTTTCCAGAATACCTTTCACTCTGTCCATTGTCTCTTTTGCCGGCGGTTTAACACCTTCCAGCTTATATTCCTCACCTAGGGTAATCCATTTATGCTTACCCAGTTCGTGATAAGGCAGAAGCTCAATTTTCTCAATATTTTTCATATCACTGGTAAATTCGCCCAGCATATGAGCGGATCCATCATCATCGGACCAGCCTGGAACAACAACGTAACGAATCCAGGTTTTTTGATGACGTTTAGCGAGATAACGGGCAAACTCCAAAGTGCGATGATTTGAAACACCCACCAGCTTTTGGTGGATTTCATCATTGATCTGTTTTAAATCAAGCATAACAAGATCAGTCGCGTCCATCAGTTCATCAATAACCGGATCATAACGGCGGACAAATCCATTGGTATCAAGACAGGTATGAATGCCTTCGGCATGACAGGCTCTAAACCAGTCACGTACAAATTCAGCTTGAAGAATGGCTTCACCACCCGATGCGGTAACGCCGCCGCCTGAGGCGTTCATAAAATGACGATAGGTTGTTGCCTCTTTCATCAATTCTTCGACAGTGACTTCTTTACCACCGTGGGTATCCCATGTATCGCGATTATGGCAATAGAGGCAGCGCATCAGACAGCCCTGAAAAAAGACGATAAACCGGATACCTGGGCCATCAACAGTGCCACAGGATTCGGAAGAGTGAATACGGCCAAGTACGGACATAATAGGATTGCTCCAAAACTGACGGGATAAATGAATAAAGGCCCCAGAATTCAGGGCCTTTTGGCAACACATTATTACATAGATTGATTACATAGATTGCGTGAAAGTACGGGTGATCACATCCCGTTGCTGTTCTTTCGTCAATGAGTTGAACCGCACGGCATAACCCGATACCCGAATAGTTAATTGAGGATATTTTTCAGGGTCTTCCATTGCATCCAGCAACATCTCCCGGTTCATTACGTTGACGTTCAGGTGCTGACCACCCTCAATCGTTGCTTCGTGGTGGAAGTAACCATCCATCAGACTTGCCAGGTTAGTTTTACGTGCTTCATCATCTTTACCTAACGCATTCGGCACGATAGAGAAAGTATAAGAGATACCATCTTTTGCATAGGCGAATGGCAGTTTAGCAACAGAGGTCAGGGAAGCGACGGCCCCTTTCTGATCACGGCCATGCATTGGGTTAGCTCCGGGGCCAAATGGTGCGCCAGCGCGGCGTCCATCAGGCGTGTTGCCGGTTTTCTTGCCATATACCACGTTAGAGGTGATGGTCAGAACTGATTGAGTAGGCACGGAGTGACGGTAAGTATTTAGCTTCTGGATTTTCTTCATGAAGCGTTCAACCAAATCACAGGCGATATCATCAACCCGTGGATCGTTGTTGCCGAATTGTGGGTATTCACCTTCAATGTTGAAGTCAACAGCTAAACCGTCTTCGTCACGGATCGGTGAGACTTTGGCATACTTAATGGCAGACAACGAGTCAGCAGCGACAGACAGACCGGCGATACCACATGCCATAGTACGGTAAACATCACGATCATGCAGCGCCATCAATGCCGCTTCGTAGCTGTATTTATCATGCATATAGTGGATGATGTTCAGTGCGGTAACATACTGTTTTGCCAGCCAATCCATAAAATGATCCATACGGGCCATCACTTTATCGTAGTCCAGTACGTCATCTTTCATTGGCTCTTCTTTTGGGCCAACCTGTATTTTTAACTTTTCATCCACGCCGCCGTTGATTGCGTACAGCATGGTTTTCGCCAGATTTGCGCGGGCGCCAAAGAATTGCATCTGTTTACCCACAATCATTGGGCTGACACAACAGGCGATAGCGTAGTCATCGTTATTGAAATCAGGACGCATCAGATCATCGTTCTCATACTGTAAAGATGAGGTGTCGATGGAAACTTTTGCGGCGAACTTTTTGAAACTCACAGGCAGTTTTTCAGACCACAGGATAGTCATGTTGGGTTCGGGCGATGGGCCCATGGTGTATAAAGTGTTCAGGAAACGGAAACTGTTTTTGGTCACCAGAGTACGGCCATCCACGCCCATTCCGGCCAGAGATTCTGTTGCCCAGATTGGATCACCGGAGAACAGTTCATCATATTCAGGTGTACGCAGGAAGCGAACCATACGCAGTTTCATGACCAGATGGTCGATCAATTCCTGAGCTTCGATTTCTGTCAGTTTGCCGGCTTTCAGGTCCCGTTCGATGTAGATATCCAGGAAACTGGACACGCGCCCGAAGGACATAGCGGCACCATTCTGAGATTTAACCGCCGCCAGATAAGCAAAGTAAGTCCACTGTACCGCTTCTTTAGCATTAGTTGCGGGACCAGAAATATCATGGCCGTATTTAGCGGCCATCTCTTTAATTTGATTCAGAGCACGATGCTGTTCGGCAATCTCTTCACGTAACTGAATGGTTATCGCCAGATCTTCACCGTTTTCCAGTTTTTCCTGCAATGAGTTGAATTGGGCGAATTTATCATCACGCAGATAGTCGATACCGTATACCGCGACCCGGCGATAGTCACCAATGATGCGACCACGGCCATAGGCATCAGGCAAACCCGTTAAGACGCCGGATTTCCGGCATTTCAGAATATCTGGAGTGTAAACATCGAACACGCCTTGGTTATGTGTCTTGCGATATTCAGTGAAAATTTGTTTCAGTTTAGGATCGAGTTCACGGCCGTAAACTTTACATGACCCTTCCACCATTTTGATGCCGCCAAATGGGATCAGGGCGCGTTTCAGCGGGGCTTCAGTTTGCAGGCCAACGATAGTTTCCAGATCTTTTTCAATGTAACCAGCATCATGGGAGGTAATGGTAGCAGCAATATCAGTATCAAAATCAACCGGAGCGTGAGTACGGTTTTCGATTTTGATACCTTCCATGACTTTTTCCCACAGGGCATCAGTTGCTTGGGTTGAACCTGCCAGGAAAGATTCATCACCCTCATATGGTGTATAGTTTTTCTGGATGAAGTCGCGAACGTTGACTTCGTTCTGCCAGTCACCCTGATTAAAACCTTGCCATGCTACAGAGAATTTTTCATTTAATTCAGTCATGATACTTCTACCTTTTAATAATCGAACTTTTGAGAAACCCGGCGAGGGAGCTAATTAATGTTTTTGCTCGCTACGCAGATAAATTAACCAGTAAGTCAACCCCACCAAAATTGCGCCCCCGATAATGTTACCGATAGTGACCGGAATTAAATTGTCAGTAACAAAGTGTAAAATGGTGAGTTGGGAAAATTGTTCAGGTGTTGCTCCCACATTGATCCAGAATTCAGTTGGGGCGAAATGCTTAATAACGATACCAAGCGGAATTAAAAACATGTTAGCGATACTGTGCTCAAAACCGCTGGCGACAAACATGCCTACAGGCAAAATCATGACAAATATTTTGTCGATTAAACTACGTCCGGCATAACTCATCCAAACGGCGAGACAAACCATCAGATTGGCGAGAACGCCTAAAAACAGGGCTTCAATAAACGTGTGGTGTACTTTATGGTCAGCCGTTTGCAGTACATTTAGGCCCCATAATCCGTTAGCAACATTATATTGACCGGCAAACCATATCACCGCGACAAAAAATAGCGCGCCAATCAAATTACCTAAATAAACGTTAATCCAGTTTTTAAACATTTGGTTCCAGGTTATCCGCCCGGTTGCTTTAGCAATAATTGTGAGCACCGTGGAAGTAAACAGGTCTGCTCCACAAACGACAACTAACATTAATCCGAGGGAGAAACAGATTCCGCCAACTAATTTTGCCAGCCCATAAGGGATAGAGGCGGTTCCTGTGGTGGCGGTAATATAAAAGACAAACGCAATAGAAATAAAAACCCCGGCAGTGATGGCTGATATATAGGTTATTGCAGGATGTTTGGTGGTTTTATAAACACCCATATCATCGGCGATTTGTGTCATTACAGCAGGTGGCAATAAGTTAAAAGGGTTGTCAGCTCGCATACTAACATTCTCTTTGTTATGCATTAGTTATTGTACGTAATGATAGTAACAAAGGCTCAAGGGAGTAAATTTGATATAGATCATAATACTCAGAAAGCTAATGTTGTTTTGATGGGGTTGAATAGATAAAATGCTAATGAATTTATTGAGTTACATGAATTAAATTTTTTTTAAATTTTATTGTATTTTTTTATTTTCTTATCGGAAGGCAATTTTATAAGTAAAAATTCAGGTTAAGTTGTTATTTATTTGTTATTTTAAATAAACTTAATTTAACCCGAATTTTACTTTTAATAATGAATTATCTTTTCAGCCAAATTGAATGTTATTTGGCATTCCAGAAATGATATTTGGCTTTTTGCAGCTTCTCATAAGCGGCTAATAAAGCTTGATGAGCAGACAGAGATTTTAAATCTGAATCAATTGACCACAGGCCATAAAAACATGTTTCACCGGCAACAGCCGCTGACGCTGCTTCAACAGCATTCTGCCCGTACATTTTTATGAATGCCGGGTAATATTGCGAAGGCGCTTTATCCGCTTCTAAAGCAAGTAAAAGCAATGTTTGCAGACAGCGATAATAGTTAGCCCGTTCAGCCGTAAAGATTGAGGCGTTAAAATCTTGGGTCCATTCTACCCAAATCAGCGCTTGTTCCAGATCACCACCCGCCAGCGCCAACATGGATTTCAGTTCACCAATACGTAAATTGCTCCAGCCATTGTCTTTACCAACAGCAATGCCAAGTAGTTCACGGACACGGGTAAAATCGTCCAGACCTTCTTCATCTAATTGCTCAAGCAGGGCCAGATATTCTGCCGGTTGCCATTGACTATCCGGTAGCGCAAATAAAATTTCACGCAGATGAATCCCCATAGTGTTATTGGCAATATGCAAATCTTCCACAGGATAAATATCAGACATACCTGGTACCAGAATACGGCAAGCATAAACACCAAGGTGCTCGTAGTCAGCAATATAAACTTCCGCATCCAGTTGTTTGAAGATAGCCATCAAGGTGGTAAATTCTTCTTCTGTGGTACCACTGAAATTCCAGTCAGCAAATGCATAATCAGCATCTTGTTTGAATAGATCCCAACTGATTAATCCGCTCGAATCAATAAAGTGCGTTTCCAGATTGGTGTGTTCCGCAACTTCTTCATTATCGAAAGTGGGGGCATTGAACACATCCAAATCTTTTAGACTGCGGCCTTGCAACAGTTCGGTAACTGTACGTTCCAGTGCCACACCAAATTCAGGATGAGCACCAAAAGAGGCGAAACAGGTCCCATTATTGGGATTAAACAGAACCACACAAATAACCGGAAATTGCCCACCAAGAGAAGCGTCATAACAATAGAGCGGGAAACCTTCATCCTGTAATTTGTTAACCGCTTCAACAACCCCAGGATAACGATTCATCACTTCTTGGGGAATTTCTGGCAGGCTGATGCCTTCTGCGATAATCCGGTTTTTTACATAGCGTTCAAAAACTTCTGATAACCCCTGAACTCTGGCTTCATTCACTGTGTTGCCTGCTGACATCCCATTGGAAACATAAAGATTGCCAATAATATTCATTGGAATATAAACAGTATGATGATCAGATTGACGGGTAAACGGCAGTGAGCAGATACCACGCTCTCCATTACCTGATTGCAAATCAACTAACTGACTTGCACATAAGTCATTCTCCGGATTGTAAAATTGACGTAACCGGGTATCCAGAATGCCTTCCGGCAGGGAGTCATCATCCGGTAAAGCAAACCATTTTTCATTGGGGTAATGGACAAACTCACCGTTAGCGATAGCCTGTCCTAAATAGAAATCAGCAAAAAAATAGTTGGTTGACAGACGTTCAAAATATTCCCCTAAAGCAGAAGCTAAAGCGGCTTTTTTACTTGCACCTTTACCGTTGGTAAAACATAAAGGGCAATCATGGTCACGGATATGCACTGACCAGACATGAGGGACCGGATTCAGCCAGGAGGCTTCTTCAATATTAAAGCCAAGATGTTGCAGTTTTTGTTGAAAGCTATTGATCGAATCTTCCAGGGCGGCGTCTTTGCCGGGAATGAAGGTTTGCGTCATGATATTCACTTATGAGAGCTCATTACAAGACGTTCATCATACGAGTTTTTTTTCAGTAGCTAAAGTCTGGTATGCATTGCAGATTTACTGATATCATTATTCATAACCAAATGGGATATTTTTTATTAAGGAAAGCAGTATGAAAAAGATGAAACACACAGTTTTAGCCAGTTTATTGGCATTAATCAGCGGCTCTGCTGTTGCTTTGCCAAATATTACGCTTTTAGCAACAGGAGGAACGATTGCAGGTGGGGGCAAATCTGCAACAGAATCCAATTATGTTGCTGGAAAAGTGGGTATTGATGTATTAGTCAATGCTGTTCCTGGAATCAAAGATATCGCCAACCTGAAAGGTGAGCAGGTGTTTAGTATTGGCTCACAAGATATGAATGATCAGGTGTGGCTGACACTGGCGAAAAAAATCAACGCAGATTGTGACAAGACCGATGGTTTTGTTATCACACACGGTACAGACACAATGGAAGAAACGGCTTACTTCCTCGATCTGACGACCCAATGCCAGAAACCGATTGTTATGGTTGGTGCAATGCGCCCATCTACGGCGCTTGGTGCTGATGGCCCATTAAATCTGTATAACGCTGTGGTGGTTGCCGGTGATAAAGAATCAGCCAACCGTGGTGTGTTGATGGCAATGAATGATGCTGTTATCAGCGGGCGTACCGTGGTGAAAATGAGTACGACTGAAGTTCAGGCGTTCCAGCCAATTAATGCTGGTGCTGAAGGTTTTGTTCATAATGGCAAAGTCAATTATTACACTGAAGCGAAGCCGAGAGCGGACAAGGCTATTTTCGATGTCAGCAAACTGGATAAGCTGCCAAAAGTCGGCATTGTTTATAACTATGCGAATGCTTCTGATCTGCCAGCGAAAGCACTACTAAATGATGGCTATCAAGGGATTGTCAGCGCCGGTGTGGGCAACGGTAATATGTACAAAGCGATTTTCGATACCCTGGCTAAAGCCGCTAAAGAGGGGGTTGTGGTCGTGAGAGCAAGCCGTGTACCGGTAGGATATGTCACTCAGGATGCGGAAGTGGATGATAGCAAATATGGTTTTGTGGCATCTGAACGCTTGAATCCGCAAAAGGCCAGAGTGCTTTTACAATTAGCACTGACTAAAACTCATGATCCGGTAAAAATTCACGAGATGTTTGTTAAATATTGAGTTAGCGTTCCCTGATTGTTTGGGGTGATAAAAAGTTAAGTGTGGGCGCTGTAAAATACAGCGCCTTGGATGTGTTGTTTTCCCCACCACATTATCATTACGTCATCAATACATGTTATTTTTCGTTTATCTTTATTCCGCTATTCAATAACCATTGCAGCAATGAAAGGGGAATGATACAACCGATATATCAGATTGTTATTATTATCATTTCGTCAGATGGAGTGAAGTAAATGAGTCAGGTATATAATTTCAGTGCAGGCCCAGCAATGTTACCGGTTGAAGTATTGCGCAGAGCAGAACAGGAACTCTGTAACTGGCATGGTATCGGGACTTCGATTATGGAAATCAGTCACCGCAGTAAGGAATTCATTGCTGTAGCAAAGGAAGCAGAACAGGATCTGCGGGATTTATTGTCAGTACCTGAAAATTATAAGGTATTGTTTTGCCACGGTGGTGCCCGCGGTCAATTTGCGGCTATCCCAATGAACTTTTTGGGTGACAATGTTAAAGCCGATTATATTGATGGCGGTTACTGGGCTGAATGTGCAGTCAAAGAAGTAGAAAGATATTGCACGCCGAATGTGATTAATATCAAAACCGAAATTAATGGCTTGAAAGGCGTTAAGCCAATGAGTGAATGGTCATTAAGCAATGATGCGGCTTATGTCCATTATTGCCCGAATGAAACCATTGATGGTATCGCCATTCATGAAAATCCAGATTTTGATGATAATAAAGTTATTATTGCGGATTACTCTTCCTCTATTCTTTCCGGGCCGTTGGATATCAGCCGTTATGGTATGATTTATGCCGGAGCGCAGAAAAATATTGGTCCGGCGGGGCTCACCCTGGTTATTGTTCGAGAAGATTTATTAGGTAAAGCCCGTAAAGAAACACCGTCGATTTTTGATTATACCGTTCTGGCGGAGTGTGACTCCATGTTCAACACACCGCCAACTTTTGCCTGGTATCTCTCCGGCTTGGTCTTCAAGTGGCTGAAAGGGCAAGGCGGGGTACAAGAAATGGCAAAACGTAATCAGGCCAAAGCCGGGCTGCTTTATCATGCCATTGATAACAGTGATTTCTACCGTAACCAGATTGCTCCTGAAAATCGTTCCCTGATGAATGTACCGTTTCAGATGGCAGATGCTTCACTGGACAGGAAATTTCTGGCAGAAGCAGAGGCTCAGGGATTACAGGCACTGAAAGGACACCGTGTTTCCGGCGGTATGCGTGCTTCTATTTATAATGCTATGCCGATAGAAGGCGTTCAGGCTTTGGTTGATTTTATGGTTGATTTTGAACGCCGTAACGGCTGACTTGCCAACCATGACCGGGAACAAACGTTCCCGGAATATTCAGGGTTAAGGAAATATTTCCTCAAACGTAAAAATATCTCACTTATACTTAAAATAATTTCATTGAGAATCGGAGATCCTGTTATTTATGCAATCCCTGACGCTACAACCTATTTTCTCTATTAATGGAACTATTAACCTGCCAGGGTCAAAAAGCGTTTCCAACCGAGCACTATTATTGGCGGCTTTCGCCAAAGGCACAACCTGTCTGACTAACTTGCTGGATAGTGATGATATCCGCCATATGCTCAATGCCTTGACAGTATTGGGGGTCAGCTATCGTCTGTCTGATGATCGTACCTGTTGTGAAGTTGACGGTATGGGGGGGGTGATTACCAGTAAAGGGCCGGTGGAACTGTTTCTTGGTAATGCGGGCACGGCAATGCGCCCATTAGCTGCTGCTTTATGTCTTGGTAAAAATGACGTCATTCTCACTGGCGAACCCCGGATGAAAGAGCGCCCGATTGGTCATCTTGTGGATGCTTTGCGTCAGGGGGGCGCAGAAATTGATTATCTGGAGCAGGAAAATTATCCGCCGTTACACATTAAAGGCGGTTTTATTGGCGGTAAAGTGACCGTAGATGGCTGTGTTTCCAGTCAGTTTCTGACTGCATTGCTAATGACTGCGCCATTGGCGGAAAATGATTCTGAAATTCATATTCAGGGTGAATTGGTTTCCAAACCTTATATTGATATCACTTTGGCACTAATGAAAAGTTTCGGAATTACCGTAAGTCACGATCAATATCAGGTTTTCCATATTAAAGGCTGGCAGCAATACCACTCTCCGGGTCACTATCTGGTTGAAGGTGATGCGTCTTCTGCTTCCTATTTTCTGGCGGCGGCGGCAATCAAAGGTGGCAGTGTGCGTGTGACTGGAATTGGTAAAAACAGCCTTCAGGGGGATACCAAATTTGCCAATGTACTGGAAAAAATGGGGGCGAAAATTCGCTGGGGTGATGACTTCGTTGAATGTAAACGTGGTACCCTGACTGGCATTGATATGGATATGAATGCGATCCCTGATGCCGCGATGACAATCGCCACGACCGCGCTGTTTGCGGAAGGGGAGACCGTTATTCGCAATATTTACAACTGGCGGGTAAAAGAGACAGACCGGCTCCATGCAATGGCAACTGAATTGCGTAAAGTGGGTGCGGAGGTGGAAGAAGGGGAAGATTACATCCGGATTACACCGCCACAAAGATTACTACCGGCTGAAATTGGCACCTACAATGATCACCGCATGGCAATGTGCTTCTCGCTGGTGGCCTTGTCTGATACACCGGTTACTATCCTCGATCCAGGTTGTACAGCAAAAACCTTCCCGGATTATTTCAATCAATTGGAAAGATTGAGCCAGCGGAAGTCATAACTGGCGACGATTGTGACTCAATAAAGCGTATTTCTTTGATCAAAACCTATTTACAGTAGAATCCGCTTATTTCGCTTCCCCTTTGAGGGCGTATAATAAACTACAGATATTGATTGTTTTATTGAGTAAATATTCAGCATCTGGCGAAGAATGAATTCGCCATGCGAAAGGAGAACAATAATGGTGGCGATAGCCCCAGTAGTAACTGTTGATGGACCAAGTGGCGCGGGTAAAGGCACTTTATGTCAGGCGCTGGCGGAAGCTTTAGGCTGGCAACTGCTTGATTCAGGTGCTATTTATCGGGTATTGGCGCTGGCGGCGATTCATCATCAGGTGGATATCCGGTCTGAAGACGCGTTAGTTCCTTTGGCGGCTAATCTTGATGTCCGTTTTGTCCCGAAAAAAGGGAAGCTAAGTGTAATACTTGAGGGTGAAGACGTCAGCAATGAAATCCGTACCGAAACGGTGGGAAATACCGCTTCGCAGGCAGCTGCTTTTCCTCGGGTTCGTGAAGCGTTGTTACGGCGTCAACGTGCTTTTCGCATTACTCCGGGTTTGATTGCTGATGGTCGGGATATGGGAACGGTGGTGTTTTCTGATGCGCCGGTGAAAATATTCCTTGATGCCAGCGCAGAAGAACGTGCGCGCAGACGTATGCTACAGTTGCAGGAAAAGGGCTTTAGTGTTAACTTTGAACGTCTTTTATCCGAGATACAGGAACGTGATTATCGCGACCGTAACCGGACAGTTGCACCGTTAGCGCCCGCTGAAGACGCATTAATATTGGACTCAACCAGTATGTCTATCGAAGAAGTTATCGATAAAGCGCTAAATTATGTGAAAAAAACACTTTCATTACCTAAGCAATTTTAAGTTTTTAGCTTATAATTGATGGTGATGTACTGAAAATTAGGTACGTGGGCTAAAAAATTTTCCCACAAACCAAACAACCTTGTCACAGGGAATAGTGACAGGGCATGTAAAACAACCCCATTCGGCGGGAAGCTAAGTGGACGTTAAATTGAAATCTTGAAGATCATTAACATGACAGAATCTTTTGCTCAACTCTTTGAAGAATCCCTGCTATCTATTGAAACTCGTCCAGGTGCTATCGTTCGCGGCATCGTTGTTGCTATCGATAAAGACGTTGTATTAGTTGACGCGGGTCTGAAATCAGAATCTGCTATTCCTGTAGAACAGTTCAAAAATGTTCAGGGTGAGCTGGAAATCCAGGTCGGTGATGAAATTGATGTTGCGCTAGACGCTGTTGAAGATGGTTTCGGTGAAACTGTTCTGTCCCGTGAGAAAGCAAAACGCCATGAAGCGTGGCTGATGCTGGAAAAAGCTTACGAAGAAGCAGAAACTGTTACCGGCATCATCAACGGCAAAGTGAAGGGCGGCTTTACTGTCGAACTGAACGGTATCCGTGCATTCCTGCCTGGTTCTCTGGTTGATGTTCGTCCAGTTCGTGATACGACTCACCTGGAAGGTAAAGAGCTTGAGTTTAAAGTCATCAAACTGGATCAGAAACGCAACAACGTAGTTGTTTCCCGTCGTGCTGTTATTGAATCTGAAAACAGCGCAGAACGTGATCAACTGCTGGAAAACCTGCAAGAAGGTATGGAAGTTAAAGGTATCGTTAAGAACCTGACTGACTACGGTGCATTTGTTGATCTGGGCGGCGTTGATGGCTTGCTGCACATTACTGATATGGCTTGGAAACGTGTTAAACATCCAAGTGAAATCGTCAATGTGGGCGATGAAATCGCAGTAAAAGTACTGAAATTCGACCGTGAGCGTACCCGCGTATCTCTGGGCCTGAAACAACTGGGCGAAGATCCATGGGTGGCAATTGCTAAGCGTTACCCAGAAGGGACTAAACTGACTGGCCGCGTGACTAACTTGACTGATTACGGCTGCTTCGTAGAAATCGAAGAAGGCGTTGAAGGTCTGGTACACGTTTCAGAAATGGACTGGACCAACAAAAACATCCACCCATCCAAAGTTGTTAATGTTGGTGACGTTGTGGAAGTTATGGTTCTGGATATCGACGAAGAACGCCGTCGTATCTCCCTGGGCCTGAAACAGTGTAAAGCTAATCCATGGCAGCTGTTTGCTGAAACTCACAACAAAAATGACCGTGTTGAAGGTAAAATCAAGTCCATCACTGACTTCGGTATCTTCATTGGTCTGGATGGCGGCATCGACGGTTTGGTTCACCTGTCTGACATCTCCTGGAACGTTACCGGTGAAGAAGCCGTTCGTGAATACAAAAAAGGCGACGAAATTGCCGCAGTTGTACTGCAAGTTGACGCAGAGCGTGAGCGTATCTCTCTGGGCATCAAGCAACTGGCGGAAGATCCATTCAATAACTACCTGTCTGTAAACAAGAAGGGTGCTATTGTTAATGGTAAAGTTACCGCGGTTGATGCTAAAGGCGCTACAGTAGAACTGGCTGACGGAGTTGAAGGTTACCTGCGTGCATCAGAAGCTTCTCGTGACCGTGTTGAAGATGCAACTCTGGTTCTGAACGTTGGCGATGCAGTTGAAGCTAAATATACTGGTGTTGATCGCAAAAACCGTGTAATCAACCTGTCTGTTCGCGCTAAAGACGAAGCTGATGAAAAAGACGCTATTGCTTCTGTGAACAAACAAGAAGACACAAACTTTGCTAACAACGCAATGGCTGAAGCTTTCAAAGCAGCTAAAGGCGAGTAATTAGAGTTAATAACGGTGGATAACACATCACATTCGTGTTATCCAAGTACGGTAGTTTAGGGAGGTACTAATGACCAAGTCTGAATTAATCGAAAGACTTGCTGGCCAGCAATCTCATATTTCGGCCAAAACCGTTGAAGATGCAGTGAAAGAAATGCTCGACCATATGGCAATAACATTGGCAGATGGTGAGCGTATAGAGGTGCGCGGATTCGGCAGTTTTTCTCTTCACTACCGTGCCGCGCGCGTAGGTCGTAACCCTAAAACGGGTGATAAAGTGGAACTGGAAGGTAAATATGTTCCCCACTTTAAACCTGGCAAAGAGTTACGTGATCGCGTGAATATCTACGATTAAGTTTGAAGATAACAAGTTATTGCTTATTCTAAACAGCACCTTTGGGTGCTGTTTTAGATTAATAACAAAGTGTTGACCTTTTGGTCAGCGTTTTGATTCTAATAAGGCTCATACAAAAAGAGCTGATTATTATGTTAAGAAAACCTGCCTCCATAATCTTGTCAATCTGACATGATTTCCCCAAAAAATCATTTGGTACATAAAACCGATGTTGCCATTGATTTTAAATTCATTTGTGATTCCCTCCTTTACTGAAAAATTGTATCCAAATTGTTACGAGATATGATGAATTACCAGAATCAATCAACCTCATTTCTATAATTTTCGGAATATTCCTATGTCTTTCTAAGTGAAATCTATTGCAGTGTTGATCATATATTAGCCTATAAGTGATAAGAATATGATGATAATTTCAGTTAGGCACACTCTTCATGTGGTAAACCAATGGAGAGGCGAATAGGATGGCAAAGGGCTATTATCTGCTCGTTGGTGATAAAACGACCTGTGGTGGAGTCATTATCACTGGTGACCAGACCATCACATTTAACGGGCGGGCAACCGCGCGTGAAGGGGATCACGTCACCTGTGGTAAACATTCCGGTACTTACATTATTGCCGGGGGTGTACCCAGTATGTTTAGCATGGGACGACGATTGGCGGGCACATTAGATAGTGTCAGCACCTGCCCCTGTCGGGCCCGGCTGATTAATTTCGTGATGGACAGCTATGAGAAGCAGGATGAGTCTGCTGACCGGGCTGTCGCACCGACTAATATGGTGGTGCAGAATTTCTCTTCGCCGGTGAAGGAAACGGGCAGCGTTCAACCCGAACCACTAGTGACGCAGGCTCCGCCGCCCCTGATACCGGTGTTTACCAAATCCTGCCAGCGGGGCAAAGGCTGTACGGATGCCGGAACCGAGGCTGAACCTGCTGATAACTTCGGGCGAATGGCGGTATATCAGGTGCCGTCATCTTCCGCTCCGATAACGGCGCAAAAGCCTGAGCCTCCTCCTCAGGGCAAGAAATACCCGCCAGAACCGGATAAGCCGCAGGATAAAAAATTGCCGTGGTATAAGCGGTGGTTTAGCGGTGGAAAAGCGGAGGTCGAAGCGGCTGCTACGGCAGTGGCGGCCACCACCCGCAGCGTGGTAGCGGATGGTGAAGCGCGGGTGATGCGTTACATTGGCGGGAGTGTTATCAGCTCCGGGCGCTGGCTGGCGGCCCCAAATCCGTTGACGGTCGGGTTAATGGGATTGTTTTATTCACCGAGGCTGAATGAAGGTGAAGAGGACTACTTAAACCGCTATCGTCTTAGTGAGATTGCTGAACAGTTTGGTCAAGCCCCGACGCGTGTGCGTTTCTGCTGGATAAGAGATGAAAAAAGCGGCAGGATGACAGTTCAGGGGTATCACGTTAGCCCGGAAAGTGGTCTGGATAAAGTACCGGTTCGTATGATGACACTGAATCGGACCACCGGTAATTATGAATTCTGGGAGCCGGGAGAAAATCGGCCAACGATATTATGGACGCCGAACGAACAGGAATTTCAGGTTTCAGCCCATATTGATAGAGACTTTGAGGCAATAACTCCAGCATTAAAGGATTATGGTGCATCAGAAGCGCAACTTAAAAATGCTCGGGCAAAAATGCACGAACTTAATGAAGAACAGGGGCTATATAAATGACAATCAACGTAGAGGCATTAATAAACAGTCTGGGGAAGTCTTATCAGGAAATTTTTAATGAAGGATTAATCCCTTATAAAACGAAACCAACAGGATACCCTGGAGATCCAGATATTACTTTAAATATGGCTAAAGAGGGTATGCATTTAGCTTTTAAAAGAGATGGTAAGGTTTTATTTGCTGTAGAGCTTTTTCTGCTTGATCAGAAGAGACCCTTATACCAATTCCCTAATGAATTACCTTCTCCTTTGAAGTCCTTAATGTCTAGGAAATGGGTTCACGAGCAGTTTGGTAAGCCTGAAAAGGTTCTTCCGCCGCGAAAATTTCTCAAGAAAGATGTTGGCTGGACAGAACTGTATACGCTACTGGATTTTCGGATACCAACCAGTATGCAGGTTGATTATGACCTGTTTGGGCATGTTGATTCTGTAATGTTTTTATCCACATCAGAAGTGCGTTGGTAGTCAATAATAGAGGGGCGGTTCTTTTTGAAAGCCAATTCATTTGCGAACAGTTTGAAAAACAAAATCGTAGATGAATTGGTTTAATCAAGAGCTGGGGTTATATAAATAAAGGCGACCAACTTCATTGGATAGTGGCTAACAAACCACTATCCATGTTTAGCATGTTTTTTTCACTGTAGGGCATATCTTGAGTATGAATAATGATAACGAAATGATTTTCTTATCATTTTTTGAGAAAATAATATACTGATTGAGATAACATTAACTTTAATTGTTCATAAATGACCTGATATTATATTTCATAATGAATTTTTCTCTCTTTTGATCAACGATAAGTGATGAGACTATCGTGATTATTTTAATTTCAGCTTTTTCTAAGTACAGGTACAGAAATTTTTAATTATGCCTGAGGATATCCATGACTTTCGTTTGATCAAGAATTTTATTCATTCCTCAGGCACTGCGTTTCCTGCTTAAGAAAAATGCAGATTGAATAATGTTATTGAATATGAAAAGAAATAGATCCCAAGCATAATCAAAATGACTCCACTGGTATAATTAATAAATTTAATAACACGATGACTGAGCATTTTCCTGGAGAAAAATATAACAGCATTAATCAATGCCACCCAAAATATAACACCAATAATTGTACCTGACGCACCAATAGCTAAACTGTATTTACCTGATGTAATATTGTTGAGTTGCGCACTGACAGACAACCAGAAAATAACATTATACGGATTTAAGAGTGTTAATAATACACCATCAAAAAATTGCCTGTGATAGGGCTTTCGTATGATATTTCTGTTTTCTTCTTTTTTCTTATTTAGAAAACTGGTAATACCAAACCAAATGACGATTAACGCACCTAAAAAACCCAGAATAGGCATAAAAATAGTATTAGAGAATAATTGTAATACCCCGGCACCTAAAAGTAATAAATAAATTATATCGGCAAAGCAAGCACCTAAACCGAAAACCACAGCGTGAAGACAACTGATATTCAAGTGTCTGCGCATAATTTCTATATTTATAGGGCCAACGGGAGCCGCAGCTCCCAATCCTAAAAGAAAAAACGTTCCTAATGTACTCATTACATCAACCATATAATTAATTCCATAGCATAAGATGTTTATTTAGTGATAATCCAATGAAGCTTTGTAATGATATTCTACACCCATCGGAAAAACTACGAATGGCATGGGGTTTCCTGGTATTTATTATGATCAAATCTCCTTGTTCTGGTTTAATAAGGATGGAAGGCGGAAGAGTGCCTCGCCAATCATTTTCTGCATTATCTTCGATTAACTCGGTGATAGGAATTGCAGGGACATCCCACAATTCTAGCTCTCCTCCATTTACCGGCATTTTTATATATATATTTACCGAGAATTGTCCTAACAAATTGACAGATTGCTGTTGAAGTCCATCAAAATGAGGTTGTTTTTCAACCATGAAAGAGAGTTCGGGCCTTTTCATCACCCTGGCGATGCCAACGTGCATCTTTTTACCTTCAAAGTTTGCAATACTGGCACCTGCGGACCAGACTTCATCCAACTCTAAACGCAATTTATCGAAAGGAGCCAACATTGGAGCACAGAAATTTCTGACATTCCTTACTGCGGATAACGCGTTCTCAAAATATTTTTTATAACTATCGCTATCTTTGGGTTTTCCAAAGGTCGTGTTGTAGGATATACCAACTCTATCAACGCCATAATCCACAAAAATAGTTTTGTCTCCTTTTTTCAAATCATGAGGGTGAAGTTCTAGATTTTTGTGAGTGAGGAAAAAATCAGAGAGCTTGTCTGAAATATGACTATCGACATATTTTTTTACATGAATTGCTAACGCTTCATCATTAAATAGTCTAGTGAGATCATTCTCTTGTAAAGAATCAGATAAAATTATTTCATTTTTCATAAAAAAACACCTTGTTTATATTTAACATGGTTTTTCACATAAAAATAGAGTGGAAATAGTAATCTAATCTTATTCATGTTTAATCAATGCGATATTAATCACAAAAATCAGATAGTGGTTTGTGTAATTTTACCAAATTAGCATTCAATAATAGAGATAATACCTAATGGTAATAGTTTTTTATTTTACATATGGTTATTTTATTGCTTTACAGTCTTCACTAATGATTTCAAAAACAATAAATTTAATGGTAATAATAAATGGATAATATAACTTTTTGATAGCTTTGCTTGCGTGTTTGTGTCTGTAGTACAAGCATGAACTCATAATGTATTTTATTCGATATCTGTGCTGAATATAAAGGGGGGGATCAAAAACAATATGCCGGTTCCTGATTGTTTGCGAAGTTGCTCACATTTTTCTGTGAAATTACTCTTAGTCTGAAATTAATCTGCGAAGGTGTTTGATAATTCTTCTGATACCTCTGGCTGCCTTTTAAATAATAAGAAATACTTTGTTGAGTAAAATAAAAGGGTAAGGATAGGGTAAACAAGGATGTGGCTTTCAGTTTTGATAAACAGGATAACGACAAATTGGAAACAGCCTGTTCCGGTAATCAGTGTGAATCAGGTTGCGATAGCCATTATTGCCGGTATTATACCCTTGCTTTTTCTGCCTGAATTGCCGCAAAAACAGCAGATTATTGCATTGATATTATTGGCTTTATTCTGTTTGTTTTTGCCATCCTATCTTTGCCGGATGGTATCAATTTCATTGTTGGCATTTCTTATCGGATGCTGGCAGGGAAATCATCTGCTTGAACAAATAATCTATCTTAGTGAGAAAGAGTACTTATCGCAGGGAATTGTTGAGAGCTTGTCATTAGGTGATGAAGTAACTGAAGGAAAAAACAGGGTTCTCCTGCGTATTATTGCAGATGAAAATAAAATTATTTTCCCACCACTGTATATTTCTGTTTATTGGAATATTTCGCTTGAATCTCTGTGTGCCGGTCAAAAATGGCAATTAAAAATGAAATTACGGCCAGTTCATAGTCAGCTAAATCAAGCCGGTTATGATAGCCAGCGCAGGGCATTGGCTATCCGCCAGCCTCTAACCGGGAAAGTGATTCACGCTGAATTAATTGACGGGAAATGTAGCTTACGTCAGCAACTGGTCAGTCATATTGCTCCGGCTATGCGTGAATTAAAGTACAGTGGTATTGCAATGGCATTAGCATTCGGTGAGCGTCAATGGCTAAGTAAGGAGGATAACTTATTATTACAACAGACAGGCACAGCTCACCTTATGGCAATTTCAGGGTTGCATATTACCGTTGCCAGCATGTTTGGTTGGGGAATGGCAAGGGTATTGCAACTCTTCTTTCCTGTTAGCTGGATAGGGCACAAATTCCCACTGATTACCGGCTGGATAGTAGCAATGAATTATGTCTGGCTATCGGGTTGGGGAATTCCGGCTATTCGCGCATTACTTGGTTTAACTCTCTGGCTCTATTTACGCTACAGAAATATCCTGTGTTTTCCTTGGCAGTGGGCATTGTGGACAGCCGCAATTATTCTCTTATTTGATCCCCTGACTGTGCTTTCTGATAGCTTCTGGCTCTCCTTCTTTGCTGTGATGGCTTTGATGTTCTGGTTTTACTGGGCGCCGTTGACTGAGCCATTTCGTTATGGCTGGAAGTGGCTATGGCTGCGTGGGTTATATATGCAAATGGGCATGATGTTGATGCTCATTCCCCTCCAGCTATTGTTGTTTCATGGCGTTAATTTTGCCGCTTTATTTGCTAACTTTTGGGCAGTGCCAATCATCTCTTTTATTACTGTGCCGTTGATTATGTTGGCATTAATCAGCACTTTTTGCCCTGTTATTCACGCTTTATTATGGCAATTAGTCGATTACTCTGTGACCTTCTCTTTGATCCCTTTGCCAGTTTTGCAGCAGTCATGGCGTGAAACTGGCCGTTTTCCTCTATTAATCACATTTATTGGCTGGTTTATTGTCATTATCTGGCGATTCGCCTGGTGGCAATCATACAAATTACTGATTGGCATTTCTTTAGGGCTCATGCTCTGTTATCTGAGGCGTAACGAAGAATATCTATGGCGGTTTTCTATGCTTGATGTTGGGCATGGGCTGGCTGTTGTCATTGAAAAAGAGGGCAAGGCGCTGATTTTTGATACCGGTAATCGTTGGGAAACCGGCAGTATGGCCGAGAGGGTGATAATCCCTTATTTGCGTTGGCACAGATTAACGCCGGAGCAGATTATTATCAGTCATGATCACCTTGACCATTCGGGTGGGCTGGCGTTCTTACAACAAAAATATCCTGATATTTCTGTCAGAAGCCCTTTAATTAACAGTGAACATCTTCCATGTATACGTGGTGAACAGTGGCGCTGGCAGGGGTTGAGCTTCCGTGTATTATGGCCGCCGGCAAGATCATTACATGCGGGTAACAATGAATCCTGTGTCATTCGTGTAGATGATGGCAAACACAGCCTGCTTTTGACTGGGGATCTGGAAAAGCAGGGGGAATATAAGCTGCTGGGAATAGAAAAAGAGAATTTAAGATCGACGATATTGCAAGTTCCACATCATGGTAGCAACACATCATCTACGGCAGCTTTTATTCATACCGTGGCACCGCAATATGCATTGGCCTCTGTTGCACGCTATAGCCCGTGGCGACTCCCTTCGGTCAAGGTGCAGCGGCGTTATCATAAGGCTGGGGCAGAATGGCGTACTACCGCGGTGTCTGGGCAGATAACCGGTTGTTTTTATAGCGATTACGTTGAAATTGTGGGCTACAGGCAACAAATTATGTCACGTTGGTATCATCAGTGGTTTGGTATTCGTGGTGATCATGAGTAGAATAACCCGCTATTTCTTTTGGTGTTGGTAACTCAATAATGAATGATAAAGACCTTTCTACCTGGCAGACCTTTTGCCGACTATGGCCAATCATTTTTCCTTTTAAGATTGGGCTGATAGTTGCTGCGGTTGCACTGATCCTTAATGCTGCCGGTGATACGTTAATGCTTTCATTGCTTAAGCCTTTACTTGATGAAGGTTTCGGCAAAGCAAGCAGTGATGTACTGAAATGGATGCCACTGGTTGTGATTGCTTTGATGATTATGCGTGGGCTATCCGGGTTTGTATCAAGTTACTGTATCTCCTGGGTCTCCGGTAAAGTGGTTATGCAGATGCGCCGTCGTCTGTTCAGCCATATGATGGGGATGCCGGTGTCATTCTTTGATCAGCAATCTACCGGGACCTTGCTTTCCCGCATTACGTATGATTCTGAACAGGTAGCTTCTTCTTCTTCCAGTGCGCTGATTACCGTGGTCAGGGAAGGGGCGTCAATCATCGGTCTGTTTATTCTGATGTTCTACTATAGCTGGCAGCTATCTATGATCCTGATTGTGATTGCGCCGATAGTATCATTAGTTATTCGTGTCGTATCGGGTCGGTTTCGCAGTATCAGCAAAAATATGCAGAACAGCATGGGGCAAGTCACCGCCAGTGCGGAACAGATGCTGAAAGGGCACAAAGAAGTGCTGATTTTCGGCGGGCAGAAAGTAGAAGCGGAGCGCTTTAATACAGTCAGCAACCGTATGCGTCAGCAAGGCATGAAGATGGTTTCCGCTTCATCAATTTCTGATCCGATTATTCAGCTTATTGCTTCGTTTGCTTTGGCTTTCGTACTGTACGCGGCAAGCTTTCCGGATATTATGGAAACACTGACCGCCGGAAAAATTACCGTCGTATTCTCATCCATGATTGCGCTGATGCGCCCATTGAAATCTTTGACTAATGTTAACGCACAATTCCAGCGTGGTATGGCCGCCTGTCAGACTCTGTTTGCTATTTTGGATATGGAACAGGAAAAAGATGATGGCAAATTGGAGCTTAAAAAAGCGAAAGGTGATATTGAGTTCCGTAATGTCACTTTCTGCTACCCGACCAAAGAACTGCCGGCGTTACAAAATATTTCCATGCATATCCCGGCCGGCAAAACTATCGCGCTGGTAGGGCGATCGGGGTCTGGTAAATCCACAATAGCCAATTTGATGACCCGTTTTTATGATATCAGCGCAGGTAACATTTTGCTTGATGGTCATGATTTACGGGAGTATACGCTTTTCTCTTTGCGTAGCCAGGTGGCCCTGGTATCGCAAAATGTCCATTTATTTAACGACACCGTAGCGAACAATATTGCTTATGCCAGTGAAAACCAGTACAGCCGCGAAGAGATTGAGAAGGCGGCTGAGATGGCCTATGCAATGGACTTTATCAGGAAGTTGGATAACGGTCTGGATACTATGATCGGTGAAAATGGTGTGCTGCTTTCGGGTGGTCAGCGCCAGCGTATTGCTATCGCACGCGCCTTGTTGCGTGATTCTCCGATTCTGATTCTTGATGAGGCGACATCAGCATTGGATACTGAATCTGAGCGGGCAATTCAGGCGGCATTGGATGAATTGCAGAAAAACAGAACTTCACTGGTTATTGCACATCGTCTTTCAACCATTGAAAAAGCGGATGAAATTCTGGTTATCGAAGACGGACATATTGTTGAACGAGGCAATCATCTCTCTCTATTGGAGAACAATGGTGTTTACTCACAACTACATCGGATGCAATTTGGGCAATGATTGAACGCATATGGTCAGGCCGCTCATGGTTTTATTTGCTGTTATTACCTTTTTCAGCCCTTTATGGGCTGATAAGTGGTTTACGGCGTTTGAGTTATAAAGCGGGGTTGAGTCAATCCTGGAAAGCGCCTGTACCTATTGTGGTGGTGGGTAATCTGACTGCCGGCGGTAATGGCAAGACTCCAGTTGTTATCTGGCTGGTGGAACAGTTGCAGAAAAAAGGTTGCCGGGTTGGTGTTGTGTCCCGTGGCTATGGCGGTAAAGCAGAAAATTATCCTTTGTTGGTGACTGATAACACCACTACGGCTCAGGCGGGTGATGAACCGGTGCTGATCCATCGTCGTACTGGTGCGCCTGTAGCGGTTGCGCCAAAACGGGTTGAAGCAGTAAAAGCGTTACTGGCAGATACGCCGTTGGATATCATCGTTACTGACGATGGTTTACAGCACTATGCTTTGCAACGGGATTTTGAAATCGCGATTATTGATGGTGTACGCCGCTTTGGTAATGGTTGGTGGCTTCCGGCTGGTCCAATGCGTGAGTTATCCGGGCGGTTGAATAAGGTTAATGCCATTATTACCAATGGCGGTATGCCTCAATCCGGCGAATTATCAATGACATTAGTTGGCGGGTTGGCGGTGAATATGGTTAGCGGTGAAAAGCGGGCAGTAAACTTCATACCTCACGTTGTTGCTATGGCAGGGATCGGGCATCCACCACGGTTTTTTGCGACTCTGCAACAGTTAGGTGTTGACCTGCAAAAAGAGTATGCATTTGCCGATCATCAAATGTACACAGAAGAACAACTGAGTCATCTGACTGATACAAACCAGAATTTACTCATGACGGAAAAAGATGCTGTTAAGTGCTTTAAATTTGCCCGGCCAAATTGGTGGTATTTACCGGTAGATGCCCAATTACCACAGGAAAAAGGGCAGGCAATGTTGAATGAAATAGATTCATTATTGGAAGCCAATAAAAAGTTTAAATAAATTTTACAATTGAACTAAAGCAGCCTAATATGAGCTTCTTGGCAAGAAAGGAGGCTATTCTATCCACATCCTTATCAAGCTGTTCTCTTCTTACCAATTCGTAAAATTTCAGTAATTATTCCAGATTTATTTGATTTTTCATCATTGTTAAATGATATTAAAACGATGCATTGTGGATGAGCAACCGATGTACTTGGTTCAGTCATCGACAATGTTAGCAGGATACTTGTTGTTTGTATCCATTACCTAAACAAATGTACTACTCGAATTAAGTGTATTTTAACGTATTGAAACTGAGACGAGGTTCTATTCGAAAACTTAATCAAGGGTAAAAAACATCAAAAACAATAAATTAAATTATTGTGAGATGAGCAAATGGGGGATTTATCATGACATTACAATTAAAGATGGGCAGAGTGAAATGGTTTGATGAGAATAAAGGATATGGTTTTATTTCTCCACAAGATGGGGGACAAGACATATTGGTCAGAAGAAAAGCGATTGCTAATACAAAAAGCAAATCACTCACAGAAGGACAAAATGTAGAATTTTCAATTACTCGCAACGGTTATAGCTTAACTGCAACCGATGTAATTGCATTTTAAGACTTCATCTCATTAGATTATTTTATTTGTCGCTCTTTATGATTAAAGAGAGAGCTAAATCGGTTCTCAGACAAAAGCATAACATCTACTGAGAGGGTTCTGAACCTTCACATTTCCTCTATCTGGATTTTTGTGAATGATATTGGGAAAAGGATCGAAAGATCAAATAACAAGAGTTAACGGTGACACCAGGCTTATGTTATTCTGGGCTGCATCAAATGAAGGCTCCATAACTGGAGGATGTATATGGATCACCGTTTACTCGAAATTATTGCCTGCCCTGTATGTAACGGCAAGCTCAGTTACGATAAAGAGAATTTTGAACTCATTTGTAAGTTGGATCGACTTGCATTTCCTGTGCGTGATGGTATTCCCGTTCTGTTAGACCACGAAGCCCGTGAATTACCTCTGGATGAGGGAAAATAAGGCATGTTCACCGTTATTATTCCTGCCCGCTTTGCTTCTACCCGTTTACCCGGTAAACCATTAGCCGATATTCATGGTAAACCAATGATTGTGCGGGTTATGGAGCGCGCCATGCGTTCTGGTGCTGCACGGGTTATTGTGGCAACGGATAATCACGACGTTGCTGATGCGGTTGTGGCTGCGGGTGGTGAGGCTTGTCTGACCAACGAGAATCATCATTCTGGTACTGAGCGGTTGGCGGAAGTTATTGAAAAATATCAACTCTCCGATGATGAAATTATTGTCAATGTTCAGGGTGACGAGCCATTAATTCCTGAAGAGATTATTAAACAAGTCGCAGAGAATCTGGCGGCTTGCCAAGCCGGAATGGCAACCTTGGCGGTGAAAATCCGTGACGCGGAAGAAGCCTTTAACCCTAATGCGGTAAAAGTGGTGATGGATAAACAGGGTTACGCACTCTATTTCTCCAGAGCGACGATTCCTTGGGAACGTGACCGTTTTATACAATCACGGGAAACGATTGGTGATAATTTCCTGCGTCATATTGGTATTTATGCCTACCGCGCGGGTTTTATCCGTCGTTATGTACAATGGGAGCCGAGCCCATTAGAGCAAATTGAAATGCTGGAACAATTGCGGGTACTTTGGTACGGCGAGAAGATCCATGTTGATATTGCATTGAAAGCGCCGGGAGCGGGAGTTGATACGCCAGAAGATTTAGCCGTAGTCAGAGAGACTTTTACTGAAATCTGATGACTTGTTTGCACCCATTCGGTTAACAAAAGGCTTGGTTTAACGAAAGCGCGTTATTTATTACTATTTGCGTTTTCGTTTCTCCATGTTATTTCAAGGCGTGGTTTGCGGATTATTTCCCGGTTGGACATTTTCTGATGTTTGTGGGGGCTCTGAATTTTTCGACGGCTTAATACGTTGCCAGAGGGTGCCTAAAGTTTCGTACCATACCCGCTCTGAATGAGACAGGAAATAAGCAGAGGGCAGGTATTTTTCCCAGGGATGTAAAGAGGACGTGATCGCCAATTGATTTGCCGGGCCGGGAATGGGGTTTAATCCACGTTGTTTAAAGAAAGTTATCGCCCGCGGCATATGATTGGCGGAGGTGACCAGAATAAAAGAGCGCTTGCCAATCAATTTTTCAACTTCATGTGCTTCTTGTTCTGTATCCATGGGTTTTGTCAGTGCGATAGTATCTTCTGCGGGTACGCCCAGAGATTGTGCTACTATAGCGGCGACTTCCGCGTTGCTTTTAGCACTCTCTCCCTTACCACCGGTAAAGACCATTTTAGCGCCGGGGTTTAGGCGATATAAACGGATGCCTTCTGTTACCCGTGGCAAGCTGTTGTTAAACAAGTTTGAACTGGGTGCCCAATTTGGGTTATAAGTGAAACCACCACCAAGAACGACGATATAATCAACAGGTGGATTGATGTGACTGGGATCAGGTTGGTAGGCTTTAGCGTAAACTGATTCCAATGGTAACAACAGCTTATCGGCAACGGGTTGCAGGCTGAGTAGAAGCAGAGTAAGCCAACTGAGTGTCAGAACTGTTTTTCCTGTTTTTTGCCAACGGGTAAACCACAACAGGAATAAGGCAGCAAGTGAAATCAGTAATATTAGTGGCAGAGGCATTACCATCGCACCAACGTACTTTTTAAATAAAAATAGCATTTATTTGCCTTAATTTGATTGAATTATAGCCATCTGGCCCACGATTTGTAGTCAAAAGTGGTTATGTCAATGAATGCTGTGCCAAAATAGCAGTTGGCATAATGAAATCTCAACAGATAAATCAGATCTATTCCATTAGTGAGGCAGTTTTTCATGCGGGATCGCAATTTCGATGATATTGCAGACAAATTCTCTCGTAATATTTACGGCACAACCAAAGGTAAAATCAGGCAAGCCGTTGTCTGGCAGGATATCAGCGAATTACTGGCTCAATTACCACGACGTCCACTGCGTATTTTAGATGCGGGTAGCGGTGAAGGGAATATGGCATGCCAATTAGCTGAGCTGGGTCATCAAGTGATACTTTGCGATTTATCAGAAGAAATGATCCAACGGGCAAAGCTGACCGCTGAAGAAAAAGGGGTCAGCCAAAATATGCAATTTATACAAAGCCCGGTACAAGAAATTAGCCAATATATAGAACAGCCGGTAGATCTGGTATTGTTTCATGCGGTACTGGAATGGATTACCGATCAGAAATATGCAATAGAAGTGTTAACGAATATCATTAATCCTGGCGGCGCGCTGTCTTTAATGTTTTACAATGCCAATGGTTTGGTCATGCGTAATGCTATTTTAGGTAATTTTCATTTGGCGACACCTAATATGCCGCGTCGCAGAAAACGTTCACTGTCTCCTCAGAATCCGTTGGTGCCTGAACAGGTATATCAATGGCTTGATGAATTAAATATGGTGATTACCGGTAAAACCGGTGTGCGTGTTTTTCACGACTATTTGCAAAGTCGCCAATTACAGAGCAAAAACTTTCCAGCGTTGCTGGAATTAGAACAGCGTTATTGCCGGCAAGAGCCTTATATCGGTTTGGGGCGTTACATTCATGTAATGGCCCGCAAATCGACGTTAAAGGATGAATTATGAGTGAATATTCCCAGACTATTCCGGAACTGGTGTCCTGGGCCAGGAAAAATGATTTTTCCATCTCCTTGCCTGCGGAAAGGCTGGCTTTTCTGATGGCAATCGCGGTATTAAACAGCGAGCGTCTTGATGGTGAGATGAGCGAAGGGGAACTGATCGACGCTTTTCGTGAAGTTTGCAAAGGATTCGAGCAAACGGCGGAATCCGTCGCGGTGCGGGCTAATAACGCCATCAATGACATGGTGCGCCAGAAACTGCTTAACCGTTTTACCAGTGAATTGGCCGATGGCAACGCAATCTATCGCTTAACACCGCTTGGCATCAGTATCAGTGACTACTACATTCGTCAGCGGGAATTTTCTACCTTACGCCTCTCTATGCAGCTTTCGATTGTGGCGAATGAGCTGCACCGGGCAGCAGAGGCGGCGGAAGAGGGGGGAGATGAATTTCATTGGCATCGCAACGTCTTTGCGCCGCTGAAATATTCTGTCGCGGAAATCTTCGATAGCATTGATATGTCCCAACGTCTGATGGACGAACAGCAAAACTTCGTTAAAGAAGATATTGCGGCGTTGCTGAATCAAGACTGGCAAGCCGCGATTGCCAACTGTGAGCAGCTGTTATCAGAAACATCAGGGACATTGCGGGAGCTGCAAGACACATTGGAAGCGGCGGGAGATAAATTACAGGCTAATTTGTTGCGTATTCAGGATGCGAATATGGGCAGCGGCGGATCAGAACTGGTTGATAAACTGGTATTTGATCTGCAAAGCAAACTGGACCGTATTATCAGTTGGGGTCAGCAGGCGATTGACTTATGGATCGGCTACGACCGCCACGTTCACAAATTTATCCGTACCGCGATTGATATGGATAAAAACCGGATTTTCTCTCAGCGCTTACGTCAATCAGTGCAGCACTATTTTGCTAACCCGTGGACACTCACCGTTGCCAACGCAGAGCGTTTGTTGGATATGCGTGATGAAGAACTGGCGTTACGTAATGAAGAAGTGACCGGTGAATTGCCGTTAGAACTGGAATATGAAGAATTCAGTGAAATAAACGATCAACTGGCAGCAATGATTGAAAAAGCGCTGTTGATCTATCAGCAGGAACAGCGCCCACTGGATTTGGGGGCGGTGCTAAGAGACTACCTTGCTCAACATCCGCTTCCCCGTCACTTTGATGTGGCGCGTATTCTGGTGGATCAGGCTGTGCGGTTGGGGGTTGCAGAAGCGGATTTCTCTGGGTTGCCAGCGGAATGGTTAGCGATTAATGATTACGGAGCCAAGGTACAGGCACATGTCATCGACACATATTGAACAATTTATGCCGGTTAAACTGGCACAGGCGTTAGCCAATTCACTTTTCCCGGAACTGGACAGCCAGCTTCGCTCGGGCCGTCATATCGGGATAGATGATCTTGATAATCACGCTTTTCTGATGGATTTTCAGGAGCAATTGGAAGAATTTTACGCCCGCTATAATGTGGAGTTGATCCGTGCACCGGAAGGCTTCTTCTATCTGCGGCCCCGTTCGACCACCTTGATCCCCCGTTCGGTATTATCAGAGCTGGATATGATGGTCGGCAAAATCCTCTGTTATCTCTATCTCAGCCCGGAACGGCTGGCTAATCAGGGGATTTTTACCTCTCAGGAACTGTATGAAGAACTGATCTCGCTGGCTGATGAGAGCAAACTGATGAAGTTTGTCAACCAGCGTTCTTCCGGTTCGGATCTGGATAAACAGAAATTACAGGAAAAAGTGCGCACGACGCTCAACCGTCTGCGTCGTTTGGGCATGGTCTATTTCTTGGCGAATGACAGCAACAAATTTACCCTCACTGAGGCGGTATTCCGTTTTGGTGCTGATGTACGCAGTGGCGATGATCCTCGTGAAGTACAACTGAGGATGATCCGTGATGGTGAGGCAATGCCGGTTGAAGGCAGCTTGTCGCTTGATGACAGTGAAAATGATGAAACACCGGATAACTCAGCAGAGGGTGCGGGAGATGAACAACCATGATTGAACGCGGTAAATTTCGTTCGCTGACGCTGGTTAACTGGAATGGTTTTTTTGCCAGAACTTTTGATCTTGATGAACTGGTGACCACCTTATCAGGCGGTAATGGCGCGGGTAAATCCACCACGATGGCGGCATTTGTCACCGCGCTTATTCCTGATTTGACGCTGCTCCATTTTCGTAACACCACCGAAGCGGGCGCCACTTCCGGTTCCCGTGATAAAGGGTTACACGGTAAGTTACGCGCGGGAGTCTGTTACTCAACCCTGGATGTGATTAACTCCCGCCATCAGCGGGTGGTGGTTGGGGTGAGATTGCAACAAGTGGCGGGCCGTGACCGCAAAGTTGATATCAAACCCTTTATGATTCAGGGCCTGCCGACGGCTATCCAACCCACTCAGTTACTGACTGAAAATGTGGGTGAAAGACAGGCGCGTGTATTACCGCTGAATGAACTGAAAGACCGCCTTGATGAAATGGAAGGCGTGCAGTTCAAACAATTTAACTCCATCACGGATTATCATGCGCAGATGTTTGATTTGGGCGTGATCCCCAAACGCCTGCGTTCAGCCAGTGATCGCAGCAAGTTTTATCGTCTGATCGAAGCTTCCCTGTACGGTGGTATCTCCAGTGCGATAACCCGCTCCCTGCGCGATTACCTGTTGCCGGAAAACAGTGGTGTCCGCAAGGCATTTCAGGATATGGAAGCCGCATTGCGCGAAAACCGCATAACGCTGGAAGCCATTCGGGTAACCCAATCTGATCGCGATCTGTTCAAACATTTGATCACCGAAGCAACTTCCTACGTTTCCGCCGACTATATGCGCCATGCCAATGAGCGTCGTACTCATCTGGATGAAGCGTTAGCATTGCGTGGTGAACTATTTGGCAGCCATAAACAACTGGTGACTGAGCAGTATCGTCATGTCGAAATGGCTCGTGAACTGGCTGAACAGAGTGGTGCCTCGTCTGATTTAGAAACTGATCATCAGGCTGCCAGTGACCACTTGAATCTGGTGCAGACTGCCATGCGCCAGCAGGAAAAAATCGACCGTTATCAAGCGGATCTGGAAGAGCTGTCTTACCGGCTGGAGGAACAGACAGACGTTGTTGAAGAAGCAGGAGAGCTTCAGGCTGAATATGAAGCCAGAGCGGAAGCGGCGGAACAGGAAGTGGATGAACTGAAAAGCCAGTTGGCGGATTACCAGCAAGCGCTGGATGTTCAGCAAACTCGGGCTATTCAGTATCAACAGGCATTACAAGCGTTGGAACGTGCCCGTGAGCTTTGCCGGTTACCGGATCTTTCCGTTGATAACGCAGAAGAGTGGCTGGCAACCTTTCAGGCTAAAGAGCAGCAGGCGACAGAAGCCCTGTTGGCGCTGGAGCAGAAATTAAGTATTGCGGACGCGGCGCATAATCAGTTCGAACAGGCGTATCAACTGGTCAAAAACATCGTTGGTGAAACCAGCCGCAGTGAAGCATGGCAGAGTGCCCGCGAATTGCTGCGTGACTGGCCATCACAACGACATCTGGCCGATCGGGTGCAGCCATTGCGGATACGGTTGTCTGAACTGGAACAGCGGCTGAACAACCAGCAGAACGCAGAGCGTTTATTGAGCGAATTTTGTCAGCGCCAGGGGCGTCAGTATCAGGCTGAAGATCTGGAAGCGTTGCAAAATGAACTTGAAGCCCGGCAAGAAGCGTTGAGCCTGAGCGTCAATGAAAGCGGTGAACGCCGTATGGAGATGCGTCAGGAACTTGAACAACTGAAACAGAAAATTCAGTCACTGACTGCCCGTGCACCGGTTTGGCTGGCTGCGCAGGATACTCTGAACCAACTGTGTGAACAGAGTGGTGAAGCACTGGCAAGCAGTAATGACGTGACTGAATACATGCAGCAGCTGCTTGAGCGTGAGCGTGAAGCCACGGTAGAGCGTGATGAAGTTGCGGCGCAAAAACGTGAGCTGGAAAAGCAAATCGAGCGCCTCAGTCAGCCAAGCGGCGCGGAAGACAGCCGGATGATTGCCTTGGCAGAACGTTTCGGCGGGGTTTTGCTGTCAGAAATTTATGACGATATCACCATTGATGATGCGCCGTATTTCTCTGCCCTGTATGGACCGGCACGTCACGGCATTGTGGTGCCGGATCTTTCTCTGGTACGTCCGCATCTTGAAACTCTGGAAGATTGCCCGGAAGATCTCTACTTAATTGAAGGGGATCCACAATCCTTTGATGACAGCGTATTTGATGCCGAAGAACAGACCAATGCGGTACTGGTCAAATCTTCCGACCGCCAATGGCGTTATTCCCGTTACCCTGAATTGCCGCTGTTTGGTCGCGCCGCCAGAGAAAACCGTTTGGAAACCTTGAATCTGGAGCGTGATGTCTTGGCAGAGCGTTATGCCACGCTCTCTTTTGATGTGCAGAAAATTCAGCGTGCTCATCAGGCGTTCAGTCAATTTGTCGGTAAACACCTGTCGGTGGCATTTGATACCGATCCGGAAGCTGAAATCCGTGAACTGAAACAGCGCCATACGGAACTGGAACGTGAAGTGTCCCGGTTTGAAGATCAAACTCAACAGCAGCGCCAGCAATATACACAGGCGAAAGAAAGCCTGACCGCATTAAACCGCCTGATCCCTCAAATCAGTCTGTTATTGGATGAAACTTTAATTGATCGCGTAGAAGAAGTGCGCGAAGAGAGGGACGAAGCGCAGGAAGCGGCGCGTTTCCTGCAACAACATGGTTCGGCGCTGACAAAACTGGAACCTATGGTTGCGGTTTTGCAAAGTGATCCACAGCAACATGAACAGTTGCAACAGGATTATGCAATTGCCAAACAGAGCCAGCATCAGGCTAAACAACAGGCTTTTGCGCTGGTGGAAATCGTGCAGCGCCGTGCGCATTTCAGCTACAGTGATTCTGCGGGTATGCTCAGTGAAAATGCGGATCTGAATGACAAACTGCGTCAGCGTCTGGAACATGCGGAATCGGATCGCAGCCGCGCCCGTGAACAACTGCGTCAACAGCAAGCGCAGTATTCCCAGTTTAACCAAGTGTTGGCATCCCTGAAAAGCTCTTATGAAACCAAACAGGATATGCTGAAAGAGCTGCTACAGGAGATGAAAGATATCGGTGTGCAGGCGGATGCGAATGCTGAAATTCGTGCCCGCGAGCGTCGTGATCGACTCCATGAAGCACTCAGCGTTAACCGTTCCAGAGTCAATCAGCTTGAGAAGCAGATCGCCTTCTGTGAAGCGGAAATGGAAAGCGTGCAGAAAAAACTGCGGAAACTGGAACGCGATTACTATCAGATCCGTGAACAGGTGGTTTCTGCTAAAGCAGGCTGGTGCGCAGTGATGCGCATGGTGAAAGACAATGGTGTTGAGCGTCGCCTGCATCGCCGTGAACTGGCGTATATGGAGGGTGGCGCGTTACGTTCCATGTCGGATAAAGCGTTGGGGGCATTGCGTCTGGCGGTGGCTGATAACGAACATCTGCGTGATGCTTTGCGTTTATCGGAAGATCCCAAACGGCCTGAACGTAAGGTACAGTTCTTTATAGCTGTTTATCAGCATCTGCGTGAACGTATTCGTCAGGACATTATCCGCACTGACGATCCGGTTGACGCGATTGAACAGATGGAAATTGAGCTGGCCCGTCTGACGGAAGAGCTGACTGCCCGCGAGCAAAAACTCGCTATCAGTTCGAAGAGTGTGGCGAATATTATCCGCAAAACCATTCAGCGTGAGCAGAACCGTATTCGTATGCTGAATCAGGGATTACAAGCCGTCTCCTTTGGTCAGGTTCGTGGTGTGCGGTTAAATGTGAATGTGCGTGAAAGCCATGCAATATTGCTGGATGTCCTTTCTGAACAGCAGGAACAACATCAGGACCTGTTTAACAGCCAGCGATTGACCTTCTCAGAGGCAATGGCAAAACTTTATCAGCGTCTGAATCCGCAAGTGGATATGGGGCAGCGTTTGCCACAAACCATAGGTGAAGAGTTGCTGGATTACCGTAACTACTTGGAACTGGACGTTGAGGTTAACCGTGGATCTGATGGCTGGTTAAAAGCAGAGAGTGGGGCGCTATCGACAGGTGAAGCTATCGGTACCGGCATGTCGATTCTGGTGATGGTGGTGCAGAGTTGGGAAGAGGAATCCCGCCGTTTGCGTGGTAAAGATATTTCCCCTTGTCGGTTGCTATTCTTGGATGAAGCGGCGCGTTTGGATGCCAAATCTATCGCTACTTTGTTTGAATTATGCGAACGCCTGCAAATGCAGTTAATTATCGCTGCACCAGAAAATATCAGCCCTGAAAAAGGGACCACCTATAAATTGGTGCGTAAAGTATTTAAAAACCACGAACATGTTCATGTGGTCGGGCTGCGGGGATTTGGGCAGGATGCTCTGGCAACTCAATTGATTTCAGATGCTAACGCTTAATTAAATGGATGACTTGCGATAGTCATTGATAGAGAAAATAAAGAGATTGCGCCACGGATGGCGCAATAGATAGTTTAGCTTGAGATTGTACAGTTTATTTTCTGCTTATCAGATTAGATATTATTGATACGAGAAAAGGACATATTATTCAGTCCGCTTGGTTTTTTGCTTAATATTCCTTCAATATAAAAGAAAGTATGCTACCATTCACCGATGAAGAGAAAAAATACACCAACGCCACATGACGCTGTTTTTAAACAGTTTTTAAGTCATATTGATACTGCCAGAGACTTTTTGGAGATCCATTTGCCTGCGACATTACGGGCAGTTTGTGATCTGGATACACTGCGGTTGGAATCAGGGTCGTTTATTGAAGGCAATTTGCGTGCGCATTATTCCGACATTTTGTATTCATTGAAAACAGCGCAGGGTGACGGATACGTATATTGCGTGATCGAACACCAGAGTTCCCCGGATAAGATGATGGCATTCCGGCTGATGCGATACAGTATTTCCGCAATGCAGCGGCATCTGGAACAGGGACATGAAAAATTGCCGCTAGTTATTCCGGTGTTGTTCTATCACGGGAAAATACAGCCGTATCCCTGGAGTACCCATTGGCTCGACTGTTTCGATGATCCGGCCTTGGCGGAGGAAATCTATTCCAATAAATTCCCGCTGGTAGATGTGACGGTAATTCCTGATGATGTAATCCTGACGCACAAACGGGTCGCGCTACTGGAAATGGTGCAAAAGCATATCCGGCAGCGAGATATGGCAGAGTTGCTGCAAGAGTTGGTCATACTGCTGACGTATGATTACTATACGGATGAACAGCTAAAAAGCGTGCTAAACTACTTATTACAGGCGGGAGATACCGCCGATCCAGAGGGTTTTATCCGGCGACTGGCAGAACAGTCCCCGAAGTATGAGGAGGTACTGATGACAATAGCGCAGAAACTCGAGCAGAAAGGACGCCAGGAAGGACGTCAGGAAGGACGTCAGGAAGGATTGCAGGAAGGCGAAAAACGGGGGATCTTGAAAGTCGCGTGGGCGATGATCGACATGGGTATCGACCGTGAAACGATAATGAAAACCACCGGGTTGAGCCAAAACGAACTTGAGCAAATGCGCCACTAACTCGTATTGAGAGCTCTTAATCAGCATTCAACGATTCGTGTTAAAAGAGGATCTTACGGTGACTGTCAGAACAGTCCCCGAAGTATGAGGAGGTACTGATGACAATAGCGCAGAAACTCGAGCAGAAAGGACGCCAGGAAGGACGTCAGGAAGGATTGCAGGAAGGCGAAAAACGGGGGATCTTGAAAGTCGCGTGGGCGATGATCGACATGGGTATCGACCGTGAAACGGTGATGAAAACCACCGGGTTGAGCCAAAACGAACTTGAGCAAATACGCCACTAACTCGTATTGAGAGTTCTTAATCAGCATTCAACGATTCGTGTTAAAAGAGGATCTTACGGTGACTGTCAGAACAGTCACCAAAGTATGAGTATCGACCGTGAAACGGCGATGAAAATTACTGGACTGAGCCAGAGTGAGCTTGAACACATGTCCGACAAATTTACTGTTGATACGTTATCGGCATAAAAATGCGTGAGTCAATGCACGAAACGCATAGAAGCGGCACATTTACATTCCAAGCGATAAGACCGAGTCTGAATCTACGTGCTTCTGAAATCTCTGTTCTTAAGCAGAACTGAGGTTAATTAAATAAGCGTTTTGTGGGTAAATTCTGGCAAGATAACCTTTTCTGACAACAGAATGATAAGAAGCCCGTTAAGCGGATTAACGCGCTTCTTAAAGATAAAGATATAGAAAGAACGCTATTTGGTGGTATTGGTAAACCTGAGCCATTGAAACATAATCTTACAGGTTATTAGTCACGTCGTATTACCGATAAGCATAAGCTAATCTATAAAGTGGAAGGTGATCGATTGATTATTCTTTCTTGCCGGTATCATTATTAGTGGGGTAGTACTTCATATTTCTTGTCTGAAATTATTTGTAAATTTTTAAGAGTAAATAAAATCAGGATAATCCGCCAAGTACTACTATTTATTTTACGGTAGTCATATGCGTAGGAAAAAATTCGCCCCGGAGGGCGCAATAATTATCTTAAACCAAGTGTTTTTACTTAACTATTTGTTTTGCGGAATAATATTGATTTTATTTATTGATAGTGGAATTTATCAAAGTATTTTTAGTTTATATCAGAGGCCAATTTAAAAACACCACGCTATCATTGTAATGACTATTGTTACCATTTTCAGTACCGATAATAGCGGTTCCCGGTTTTCCATCAAATATATTATCGAAATAACGAAGCTTGCATGGTTTGCCATCCCCCTCAATCTCAATACAGACTTTGCCTGTACCTGATGTGTAGGCTTTAGTTGCCATTAGATTATTTTGTCCTTTATCGGTTAATGTATCTACCAGAAGATCGTCAATATATACTTTTAAAGTTTGCGGAATATTTGTATTAGCGTAGGCTGTCAGGGCGAATATAATATTTTGAGGTAACTGGAAACAATGTTTACCCGTGTCATTAGTACCACATGTTCCACTACAGACGCTACTATTGCTTCCATTATTGCCACGGTGACTGCCTAACAAATCGGTATCGACCGATACTGCCGCTTGAACATTTTTGAAGACTAATCCTCTCCAACCATTATTATCGTTGGAGATGATGATAGGCCCGGCATCAAAAGTATTCAATTTTTGGTCAAACCGAATAAAAGAATCATTTTTGAAAAAGTAAATAAAATTTCCATCAATACTTGGCCATGAAATAATAGCATCCAGGTTGACACTGAATTCTGCATATTTCCCGGTCATTCCCCACCGATCTGAAATAGTGCTGGTCTTAATTGTGTGTAAATCGATGGTGTAATCTACACAATGTTCACCTTTAAAGAAACAGACGGTGTTTGTAGTCAATTCTATGGCTGCATCTATTCCATTTTCTAGTTCTGTTCCTTTTAATCCAGGCCACCCATCTATAATGAAGTTCGGTCCATCAACGACCTGTGCTTTCGCGATATCGAATTTAAGATATAGTGAATCTTTAAAAAAATATAAAAAACCATTTAAATTAATAATATCGTCAATATATCTTTGAAACCCGGCAGGCAGGTTGGGCCAATCTTTACCGATGGGTTGGGGGTAACCAATGTATGTATTTAAACATTGATTATTGAACTTAATGTTTTCTTCATTCAGGAAGAAGTAACTAGATATATTCATTGTTATATATCCTTTGTAGTTAGAAAGTGATTGATAATTTAAATTTTTTTGGTGCAGCGGAATTAAAGTTTCATAATAAAAGCCAGTAAATAATAAGGTGGAATGATATCAACGCTATGATTGTGGGCAGGGGATGATGCTGTTGCCGGGTGATTATGTCCTTGTCCTCCTCCTGTGTTTGATGTGTAGGCATAAAAATTAACTCCGTTTGAAGGTTTATACCATATTGAACTACTACTGTAATTATTTATTTGATATTCGGTTCTGGGAGTAACGCTATGACTATATTTCATTCCAGTATTCGTATAATAAGACATACCCCCAATATGTTTATGACTAGGTATTTGTGACTCTGTTAATATTGTATTTCCCACAGTAATATTTACCGAAACCGCAGTTGATGTTGTATTTTTGGAAAAGATTTTTTCGGTGCCACTACCATTAGCTTTACTACTGCTTTGCCCTGTTTCAGAAATAGTTTCACCGCACATGACAAAACGACTTCTTAAATCTGGGGTTCCATTATTACCATCACAAAAAGCCCAGCCTGTAGGAGCATCCATACCGGAGAACATCATAATCATGCCTTTTGGCAATACATTATTGGGATCAATACTGATTCCACTACTGTCTACTTTAATACCATTACCCGCTTTTACACTTAATCCATCTTTATCTGCTTTTAAGCCTCCGTCAGGGTTAATTTTTATTGCTTGTGTATAGTCATCACCCGGTTTTAGCGCTGAATGTGGATTATCAGTCCGACCGGGCGTTTTACCAACTGTATGGCGATCCAGAGTATTGGTATTCTCTGTGTTGGATTCTGAAGTGGACCGGTTATATTTTTTTTCCATTTTTATCACCTTGTATATGATATTGAGTTTTTTGTTCAACAATGAAATTGATGATTCTTTCCTTTATTTACTATTTACATTTAAAATATAAAAAACGTTTATTGCTTTTTTTCATTAGTTTTGATTCAAGGATATAGCTACCGCAATAACATGGTTTATAGATGTTATTGTTTATATTTAAAAATTTATCCAATAGTTATTTAAATAATTCTCTGTGAAACAAAATAATTATGGGAGATGAATTTTTAGACGCAACATCAATTAATAATAGTGACTGCTAAATGTTTAGTGGGTTGTTTATATTAATAAATAGAATAATTATGGTTTGGAGAATAATTTTAGATTATTTTTTGCAATACTGGAATGACATCTCTATGGTGATAAAAAGAGAGCTCAGTAGAATGTGTAATTTAGTGTTTATTGGCTATTTTAGTGTGGCTATATTAATGGAGCGCTGTAACGCCTCGTATTTTTTGTCTTATATTATTTGTAAATAGAAGTTACTAATTGTTGTTCTATTATATGGACCGAAGCAACTCTGTGTTGCACCACAGAGTTGCTAATATTTTTTTCTTACAAAAATCTGTAACTTGTTGGTGATTTAAAATAAGAACGCTATAATCAGTCACCTCAATAAATTAAATATCAAGTTTATTTTTTAAGTTTTCAATGTTTCTATGAAAATTATAGATATCATATTCTGTTAAATAAATATCAACTTCTTTATCTTGCTTAATTTTTTCTAATTTAAAATTAGAACTATTTTTATTTAGATCAAAAATTTCGGTAACTAATTTTCTCTGTTCATTTTCAGTCAACATATTGAATTCATGACTTAATAATTTCTTTAATTTATCAGTATCAATGGGATCTTTTCCTCTGAGGCTTAACCAATCTGCTATTTTAAGGGCAGGTAATGCCCCATTTCCTAAATCTGACTGATAAATATATCCCACTATTTCTCTATTGTTTGCTGGGATATCAATTAAAAACATATGTCCAAGTCGTTGATCATGAATTAATATAAGATAATTTTTCGAGCTATTGAGTTGATTCAGTTTTTCGGCAAACTCATCGCCATTTATTTTTCCTTTTTTAAGCAGTTCGACAGGATTAACCGCCTGTTCTCCTTCGGTCATTAATTTAAATATATTTTGTGCAGACAGACCGCAAACGGGTTCAATGGGATCATAAGGATTTACTCCGACGATATCTTTATAAGCTTCAAGCCCGCCTAATTGAGAAACATTTTCATCAATTGCTCTAAATATAACATTTAAATCCCTATTGATGATTTTATCTTCCCAATTGTCATGCCAGAGTAATTTATTTCCATTGGGATCATGATGTAGTTTTATAATCTCATCTATTAGTTTTGTGTAATTTAGATCATATTCTTTTGTGGTTAGTTTATTTTCTTTATTGTATTTTATTTTCATATTATTACCCGTTGATTTTTTAATAATAAATAGTGTTTTTATACAAATAATCAATTAATATAAAATTAAAGCATTGAGTGTCAGTTGTCCAGGGGAAATAGATTCTCTCATATATTGTGATCTGTTTATCATTTCAGATAATTATATAAAAATTAAATAATGGATGTGATGGATATTTTATGCAAAGAGAATAATAAGGATTACTCCTAATTATTCTCATGTTAATTATTAGCTCTTGGCGATATAATCAGTGCTTTCTCCTTAAGGATGAACACATGGTTCACCTAATCTGTATATCGTTCTATCATTGCTTTGAGTAGTTATACTTCCATTCTACTCTTATTTCTAGGTGTATATTTTTGCCATAATTCTGGGTCTTTATCCCATGGTGCAATGGTTTCTTTACCATTCTCATAGAAATGAATTCTTCCTGCTAACCTTGTTCTGTTTCGGTATGCATAACGTAGTTCGGAAGCGGTAATTGATTCACCGGGTCCTGCTTTTAAAGGAGTAGGGCCTTTTGTTTTATTAACAACTTTTTTAATATCCAGACCATCAAGAATAAAATGTATTTTTGTTCTCTGATTACTGGCCGCTATTTCTATACCCAGTTTACTTCCTCTTTTCCAGAGTAATCTAGGGGCAGGACTTCCTCCGTATACATGCCATGTATGATAATAATCAGAATTATATTTACTGACTGTTTCTTTAAATATATTAGAAATGTTAAATTTTTCATTTCTAATCCCGGCCTCAAAATAATCATTCCATAATGGATATTTTTCTATTTTTCTTGAAGAAATATCTGCCCGTAAATCATTATTTACCTTAATGTCCTTTGCATATTTTTCGGGATCTTTCATAAGGTTTTGTAATTTATCTTTTTTGAAGTTATTTATGAAATTTAGTAGCCTATTGGTTGAGATTTTCTTTGCATTTTTATTCAAGATAATCATAGATGTTCCATTGTTATAAACATCTATAATCATTGCAGCATTTTCTGGATCATCTGGATTAAATTTGGGATTGGTTTCTCTTATATATCTCCCTCTTTCAGAAGCAAGGCCATAAAACAGATCTCCATTATCTTTATTATAATTATCTTTCGGTGATCTATGCGTGTTATTACTTGTACTTATCGAATCATTCTCAGTGGAATTTTCTGACTGGAATGAGCGTCTTTTTTGCCTTTCTTTTCTGTTATATTCGTATTCCATATTATCACCTATTAGTTTAGGGTAAGAAGTATATTGTAAATAAATAATATATTAAGAATGTATATTTAATTCAATAGCTTCAATCTACAGCATAAGACTGTATGTTTTTATCTTGTTATTTAAATGATTGTATTTGATGGCAAAGTTATAAAAATAGCTATTTTAATGAAAATACATTTTCAGACTTGTCTTATTTTTTAATAAATATTTTTTCATAATAAAATTCTGATTAATCAGAAAAATAATAAAATAGATGGATTATTAGAAATAAATTATTGTCTGGAATGGGAATGTGGGTAGAGAAAATGAAAGAGAGTGCGCCACAGATGGCGCAAAGAATATTTGGTTTGGCTTGATATTTTATTGTTATTGGTTACCCATTGATTGGATATTTTTGATAAGAAAAAAAGCAAATTATATGAAATACAATATATAAAGACTTGTTAATTTATTTTATTGCTTTGTGCCGGGCATTTTATGCCAGGTATTTGTGCCTTTCTTTTTATATGAAGTGATATAGCTCAGGGGAATAGGCGTAATAAATGTCAGCTCTTCTGTACGCGCGGGCATCATGGCTACGAATTCTGATTGTTGAAGAGTCAGATGGCTCATCAAAAACTCGGGAGAATTAATGTTCTTTCTTTCTTTTTTAATTTTCAGGCCTATAGTTTCTTCATTCATATCATGCGGTTTTAGTCCAGGAATTTCCATCTTATACAGATAGGCAGACTGTTCTCCAAATCCACCACAATCTGTGTTTATTCCTGTGGATACATAGTTCTGATTTGGGCTCCTGACATGTCCTGCCATATGCGCTGATGGTCCATCGCTAATAAATGCATCCGTCAATGCTTTCTTAATCTCGGTAACATGCTTTTTTGACCATGAATAAAATCCACCTGCTGCTGCGATTTTTTCAGGATCCCGATTATCTCCTCTATAAACAATGACATTTTTTTGATCTGTCAGTTCTAATTCATGTTTGCCAACCGGTAAAGTTGAAGATGTTATGTCATTAAAACTTGATGTTAATAATGTCTCAGAGTCTACAGTGGAAGATGTTGATTGATTAGCTGCTGATGTTGAACTTTCCGCAGTTGTAATAACCGGAAATTCTTTTCCCTGTAATGATTTTGGCTTTGGTTTATTAATATTTACAGAAGAGCTGCTTGATGAAGAGGGCATCGCAAATTGGGAAGAGGATTTTTTGGTGTCGGAGAATCCTTTTTCATTCAATGCTTTTATACGTTCACTTATTGTCAGCACACGGTTAGTAGGAGCTAACTTATCACTATCTATCAATATTTTTGATGAGCTTTCTTTTTGCTTTTCATCTTTTTCAGATTCGTTTTCCATATTATCACCTATTAGTTTTGAGTAAGAAATATATAGAGGATAAATAATCATATTAAGAGATTATGTTTAATTCAATAGCCTTGCCTTACAGCATAATTCTGTATGTTTTCATTTTTTTATTTAACTGTTTGTATTTTATGGTGGAATCACAAGATAGATGATTTAATTAAAATTAATTTTCAGACTTGTCTTGTTTTTTAATGAATGTTTTATTGCAATAAAAACTGACTAATCAGAAAAATAATAAAATAGATGGATTTAAAAGATCAATTATTATGGGGAATGGGAAAATAGGGTTTAGCATTGCTATGTCCCAGATATTTTCCCTGATTTAGTAGGATGGAATGATTGTGGTTGAATAGTAATGTTTTCTATTTTAAACGGTTTTTATTATCCTTGGGTAATTAGCTGTCTCTATTATTTGATGAAAGTTTTAATACTTGTTTATTAATGCTATTAATTCTGATTTCTATTTTGTTTCTTGTCCTTGCTAATGTATCTAAGGTTAATTTTTCTCCCTTTATTTTAGCGGAAAACCCGGAAAGGCTCATTTCATCATCTCCATAGTTTCTACGCATAAATGTGACTGCATCAGAATGACTTTCATTGAGAACTTCACGGATACTATTGGTGAAATCTAATATATGTCTGGCTTTATCATCACTCAATCCTGCTAATGCTTTATGGTGCGATATGGCCAGTTCAGCAAGTTTATAGGCAGGAATTCTTGCCGGGGATATTTTGCTTACAATTTTTGATGTGATTAAACCACCGGCAGTCACTTTTAGATTATCTTTATTCCCAAGTTTCTTCTTGATTGCTTTTAAGATAGGGTTTTTATCGTAATTATTGATATCGAATATCATATTTCTTGTTTTAGGGTAAGGATGTGCGATTTCCAATTTCTCATTTAATTTTTCGATTGCTGTATCATTAAGATAATTTAATCCTGTTCCGGCTAATGCGCCAATACCCATGCCAGCCAGAGTGCCAATACCCGGTGCTATAGCACTTCCTATAGCACCACCAATAGCGCCACCGGCTATACTGCCTCCTGTATTTAATAGGGTTTGTAATGCAGTCGTCCCTATATTTTTAGCCATATTACTTCCAGCAGATTCAGGGGAGTCCATTGATTTTAAGGTCCAGTCTAATTGTTTTAAGTGGCCTTTAACCACAACCATCCATTTGTAATATTCGGAAATGTTTTCTTTCCAAAATGAATAATCCTGAATTTGACTTAAACTGACAGAACTATTCCTCATCATGCTATTTAAATCTAATCCGAAGCTTAATTGGGTACTTTCTATATCATCATTAATAGAATGACTTGACGGTATTGTAAGCTCTTTTTCTCTATTTTTAAGATGGTTATTATTTTCACTGTATTTATTTATCGGCATGTTATCACCTAAATGTTTTCCTGATAAGAAAAATATTAATGTAGTACTAGTGTTAGTGATTTTATATTTACTTTTCAATTTTATTCCATTTATTCACCTTAACATTCCCTGGGATTTTGATTTCGAGACTATTACCAAATACATTGTCTATGCTTTTTAAAATTGCTTTCGCATCTAAACGCCCTAATTGAACTGGACTTATACCAGATCGTTTTAATAATAATGATTTCAAATCAGACAGTTTTCCTTTTACAGCAGGGGATTGTGAAAGATTTTTTTCGTGAAGCAAATCAGGAGAAGCGAAAAATTCAGCCTGATCTAACCTAAGTTCTTTAAGTTCTTCTGGATCTTCTATATTAATTTCTGCAAAATGAGTTGTATTAGATAAGAATTTTCTATTGGATACTTCTCCATCTATTGCTAGTAAGTAGAAGGTAAATGCTGTATTTCCTAAACGGTTCCAATCGTCTTCATTGGTGTTACTTCCTTGAGTGCGATTTAATGTTTTTATTCCCTTATTTACCAAATTAAAGTTTGAACTAATCTCATCAAATGCAGGGTTTTCCTGCCCATTTCCGGAAGTATAATGTCTCAGTGTGAATTTCTTGTCTTTTACTTTAGCTAAATAATCATCTTTCGCTTTTTCAGAGGAAAATTTTATTTCATTATTGGTTATTTTATTCATTATGTCGAAGGGTAATTCTCTGTCATAAGGAGCAAATTTACCTTTAAATCGGTTGAAAATATCTTCAGCTTTAACTTTTTCATGTGAATTGTTTGGCATATTCGATGTTGCTGGTTTTTCATTTTTTTTTGCTAAATTTGGTATAGGTACCTGTACTTTTATTTTACTTTCATCATGCTTTAATTCTAGAGGGGCAGTTTTTTCTTCACTATTATTTGAAACTTTGGAGCTAGAGAGAGGATTTTTTTTGCTTATATGATTTGGTTGAACCTGAATGGAATCTTCGAAATGTTTTACAAGATTTGTAAGTTTTGGCATGATATTTCACCTATAAATTTTTATTAAGAGGTATGCTCGATAAAGTAATTTTGAAATTAAATTTATTAATGAAGTGTTTTATATTTCGATTAATTTTTCAGAATCCTCTTTTGAGATGATAATATCTATCCCATTTACTTTAACAACGGATTTCTGACTATTTACCCATATTGAAAGAATATCTTTTATTTTAGGTAAATAAGTTGAATAGGTAATGCCAGAAATCTCTAAAATAATGTTTTCATTTTCCTTACTATCATTATTATCTGTGGAGAGTTTAGTTATCAGATTAACTTTAGCAAGGGCAAGCCGAACATCTTCGGTACCACCTAAATCGGCACACAATTTATCTGCCAGAGCTTGATTTATTTGTAAACTGTCCAGATTGGGTTTTTGAACCACAGAAGTGGAGATTTTGCTGATTGGTATTACACTGTCTTCAATATCTTGGAGTTTCATTGGTATGGTAATGGAATACATTAAAGACAGACGTGGGCGATTACCAAGAGCTTGCCAAAAATTACCCAGGCTGCTTAAATTTTCCTGTTGCGGAATAATCCGGGTGTAGGCTCCGGGAATGTCGGTTAATTGGCGATTATTAATTAATGCATTTAAAACCCGTGTCATCACTTGTGCGGCTTGATTATCGGGCTGACTATCCGGGCTGGAACTGTCGCTTGAGGGTTTACTGGCATCCCAGTAAGTAATTAAATAGTTGCAATTGATATTTACCCATCCCGGTAATAATGTGCTGGTCATCGGATTATAACGTCTTGGTTCAGCAGAACGTAATTGTAAATCTTCATTGATATCATAAAGAAATACACTTACTGTCGGCTCCGATTGAATGGAATTAATTTCTGGTAGATCAAAACGTATATCAATTTTATTCCCATTAGTATTTAAATACTGGGATAAAACATTATTTAATGCTGTATTAACCTCAACAATCGCATTGTCAGAAGCAATGATACTTGTCATATTGACTCCAATCTTATTAATTTATTAAAAAACCAGTCGGCCCGTTTTGTTTAATTCTAGGGTAACGGCACGATCTATATGTTTATTTTCGATTTGTTCACTGTGATCATATTTCGCTAACATTGATGCTAATAAAGCAATATTTCTGATATTAGCGCCGGTCAAATCAGCCCGTTTAGCCAGATGTTCAAGATCAAGTTCATCAGATAGTTTAAGTTGTTCAGGCCAAATAACTTGCCACATTTTTTTACGTAACGCTTCATCAGGATAACTGAAACGAGTAATAAAGGTGAAACGGCGGTTAAATGCACTGTCCAAATGACAGCGGTTATTAGTGGCTAAAATCACCAACCCGGGATAATTTTCCAGCCGTTGTAATAAATAGGAGACTTCAATATTGGCGTGTCTGTCTTGTGCGTCTTTGGTTTCACTGCGTTTGCCAAATAAAGCGTCGGCTTCATCGAAAAACAGTACGCCGGAATCCGCTTCGGCCAGGTCGAAAATCCGGGAGATATTTTTTTCCGTTTCACCGATGTATTTATTCACCACGGTAGAGAGATCCACTTTAATCAAATCAACATCAAGATATCCGGCAATCACTTCTGCCGCCATGGTTTTACCGGTGCCGGATTCGCCGTAAAATAGCGCACTAATGCCGGTACTGTAGCCTATTTTTTCCCGAAATCCGGTGCCCAGAATCTGATCGCGATAATGAATGGCCGCGATAATTTCTTGTAATTGTTGAGCTAATGCATCTGAAATGACCAGATCATTAAAATTGCGTTTTGGGGTTATTCTCTGCGCTAATTTACCGAAATTTTGTTGAGCACGAAAACTTAATGCTTTATGCAGATCTATTTCTTCTAATTGGCCTTCTGGTTTTCGCAGTATTTGATATTGGTATGCTTCTTTAAGAATCAGTGGTAATGTTTCCGGTGTAAATGAAAAACGCTGACACAATTGAGTGACGTTTATTGCCTGGATTATATTATCCGGCAAGTTTGCTTCCAGTAGCGTTTTTTTATCTGCCAGCGTGAGTGCTGGCATATTAATTTGCACCATTGGCAGGTGTTTAATCCAGACTAATGCATCTCCCGGTTCTACCAGACAAATTGTTTTTAATTTTGGTTGATTCAGTAAAGTGGATAATTCGCTATGCAATATTTTCTTTTCATCGGTGAGTAAAGAAAAGTTACGGATTAATAAGCAGGCGTTGTGTAGCCGGGCTTCCCGTACCGCGTCTGTCAGTAAGTTAGCTATTGTGGTTTGGTTCTCTTCGTCAGGTAGGAGAGCTAAATCGAGAGTTAAGGTATTAATATTATGAGATGCCATAATATGACTGACCGCTATTTCTCTGGGGCTGTCCTGTTTTCCTCTAAGTATGACCAGTGGATGAATATCGTCTGTTTTATTCAGTAATATGTTTTCAAGTGAATGATAAAGGGTTTGTGGATACCAACTCTCTGAGTTTGGAGTACTCCAATAAACACAGGTTGTTAGAGGCGGCAAAATAACCTGTTGTCCTGATAGAAAATGCCAGACAGCGCGATGAGTTAAAAATTGCGTCTGTAACCAGATAGGTTCTTCGTGGTGATTCATGCGTAATAGTTGGTTACTGATTAACGGTGTTTGCGGTAAAAAGCTGTTTTGCAGTAATTGCCGATCACTTTGGCGGTGGCTAAATAATTCAATAGCCAAAGTAAAACTCGGCCACTGTTTTTTACTGTTACCATTTAGAGAGGCAAATAGTGCATGATAACGGCTGTCGAAATGCGGCAATAAACCTAATAGCAAGGCATCGCGTTCAAATTCAGTGAGTTCGAAACGTTCGACCAATAATGACAATGCATCAGGGGCAGTATTTTCCTTTGCTGCTGGATGGCTAATAATATCATTTGGTTTAGTTAGCCAATGGGGAATGCCTTGTGGTTTTGCCAGACGCTGATCTAATTCATCTTCGGCAAGTAAAAAACTTTCCGGTAAGGAGTCATATCTGTCACACTTTTGGTAATAGTAATGCTGTAATCGTAGATCGATACGTTCCAAATGGGGATAAATCCAGTGTGGTTTTGCCACTATATCGTGGTTATTTGTCAGCGGGTAATCCATATAAACCTTCTAAATATTTTGCCAGTCAATTCGTAAAGGGCGATCTAACCAGGGAAGTTTGGCGATATTTAATGGCCATGGCCAATCAGCCAACAGCGCATCAAATGGCTGATGCTGGATGGTGATTTTGATTGTTTGCTCGTCTGCCAATAATTCACCCGGCCGTTGTAAAAACAGTTGGCGGACATCATTACGGCTTAATTTTTTCCAGCCGGGAAGTTGGCTGATAACGGCATCCAACCATTGATCTATTATCAACTGTTTTTCTGGCTCGATAGAGATTGATTTAATATCTTTATCGGCCATTAGCCCACACAGAACGTAATTCAGTGCTTTTCTTTCTGCTGGTCTCTCTTCGGTTCCCCAAATCAGGTAGTCAAGTAAATCAACGGCATTAAACTGAGCCTGACGATGAATAAATTTCTGTGTTTCAAGCAGTCCAAGTTGATTAAACAGCGCGGGTAGCATCGGCCACAGAATTAATATTCCGGTATTATTTACTTGGAGTGGAGATAATAAAACTTGTTCAGAATGTGGCTTGTTGATAGTTTGAGGTTGGTTGCGGTTATTTCCTCTTATAACCGATGTATTATCCGATGTTGATAATGTTTGCTGATTTTCGGCGATTATCTTTTGATTTGTTGAGTGTTGATATTGCTGAGTGTTTGAGGAGTTAGCGCTATTCATGAGTGGTTTTATCTTAGATCTATTTTTACCTGTGTGGTTTGGCGTAAAGCATTCCAATAGATATTGGTATTCTTCAACCGACAGGTGCTTTTTGCAAAGCTGTGAAACAGAAGCTGTTTGCCAGAGTTGTTTTAGCCAACCATTTAATGGAGTGTTGTGGGTCATAGCCTGGTGAAATAACCTAATAACAGGCTCGGCATTAAGTGCACCGTTATTGAGTTCAGTGGTAATACGCGAGATGATTTTCGCATCGGGTTTAGGTATTTCCTGAGTATTGTGCCGCTGTATATATTCCAGTGCATTAAGTATCAATTGTCCGGAGGAGACAAGCTCCTCCTGATGTTGTGGTTTGTTGACTCTTTCGGATAATCTGCGGTTGATGGCAAGTAATAAGGCCGGTTGTCTGATAGCTAAAAGCCGTTGTAGACCATGTTCAGATAAACAGCCTTTCGCTAATAATAATGCTGATTTGTTTTCTATCTGCATTAATTGATTGATTAATGGCTTAATCTTGATATCGCTATTTTTATTATTGGTTATTACCTCCATTGGATTGAGTTGCGGACCTTTTCGATATAAGAAATGAATGAAATTCTCTGCATCAATTAAATGATTGTTACTGGATAAAGAGGTCTTATCGGTCAATTTATTGGATGTTGGTTTATTCAGTAGAATTTCTTCCTGATGGTTATTTATCTGATATTGGTTAAATGCTTTATTCAGCTCAACTTTGAGGCGAGCAGGGAATAATGAATTAAAGTCATGGAAACTTATTTCGCCAAGGTCCAAGGTTAAGCTATCTAAAGAGATATCCTGATGAATGTTATATTCATCAAAGTATGAGTTGAGTAATTTATTTATGCTGGCTTGATTAAGTAGGGAGCCATGCAATACTTTTTTAGCCACCTGTTGATTATTAGCCTCAATAGTAATGGTAATCCGGTTTAACAGATTTGGCTCCGAAGTCATATTGATATATCCTTGGTAATTAGTAAATAATAGGTAATTTAAATCTGTGTTAGTGGAATGGAATTAAAGTTTCATAATAAATGCCAGGATATAGTAGGGTGACATTGCATCGACTTGATGTGTATGTGCGGGAAGGGTAGTTGATGCAGTATGAGTATGACCTCTTCCGCTACCCGTCTTACTAGTGTAAGGCCAATAATGATTATGGCTGGTACTTTTTGTCCACTCTGCCCCCGATTGATTGTATATTGTACGATAGTCTGAAAGCCCACTATTATTCAACTCTGCGGTGTATCTAAGACCAGAGTTATAAGTAAACCCACCGCCCTGTATATGATTGTGACTTGGTATTTGATCTATGTTTAATGTAGTGTTATTTACCGTAACACTCATTGTTTTCGTTGGATTGTCTTTGCTATTAACGATAAAAGATTTGACATCTTTTTGTCCTGTAGCGGTATTTTTACTTTTCCCTCCAATATCGGAAATTGTCCCACTTAATATAAATCTGTTAATCAGATTAGGTGTGCCATTATTACCATCACACAGTGCCCAGCCTGTAGGAACACTACTACCAGAAAACATCACAATCATTCCTTTGGGGAGTACTTTATTGGGATCAATGCTAACACCGCTTGAATTAACCGAGATACCGTTACCGGCTTTGACTGAAACACCACTACTATCGACGTTAATACCATTACTGGCCTTAATATCTAATCCTTCACCACCTACTTTTACTCCCCAACCAATTCCTACCGATATCCCTGTAGATTCGACTTTAATAGTGGAATTTTTTGATTTTACAGAGATGCCATTAGTATCAACATTGATACCATTATTGGTTTTGACGGCAACACCACTACCATTAACGGTAATACCGTTGGCAGCTTTGACAGCCACATTATCATTATTGACAACAATGCCATTGCCTGGACCAACACATATTCCATTGGTTTTATTAACCAGACCGCTACCAAGGTCTATAGATAAAATATCATCTTTTAGCATTAATGGTGAAAAATCTTGGTTGGAAAGCGTACCTATTTTTAAATTAAGCGTACCGTCATCAGCCAATTTCAATCCTGTTCCTGGCCCATTTTGTTGTGGCGCTTGACCACATGCTTTACGCCCAATATCAGCAATATTAATCAGGTCAGCATAATCGGTCTGTAATGGAATGCTGCCTTCTTTAAAACGGATTTTCAAATCATCGGCTGAAGGCCCTTGCGGTTTAATATTGATATTTTCCAGATTGGCTTCGGAATTTTTCAGATTATATTTCTTTTCCATGTTTATTACCTTATATTATGTGGGCTATTATACTAAGAGATATTAAAATAATAGCGGGATTCTTGAAATATTTTAATATATGAATAAACGAGATGTTTATTTTATATTGTTAAAGTTTGTTTCCATCATAGGAGAAGTAAAAACCAAATTTTGTACGCACTTCTCCTTTAAGATCATTAGGATCAGAGAGGTAATTCAGTGATAAAATAAGCGGTTCTTCGGTATAAAATGATGCGCCAGAAAGATTTTGGTTTTCGTCTAATACAAATCCATAATAAAATGACCAGCTATTTTCGGCTGGAGGGTCATATAAATTCATTGCTTTCCATGATAAGTTAAGTCCTACTTTTTTCCTTCCTTTAATATGTAATGTTTCATCAGTAATAACCCCATTTTTGTTCTTCTTCACCTTGATATAATAATCTGTCCATGCATTATCTGATTTCAGTACGGCATATTCAGGCCCTATTTGGCTGTTATCGGTTAAAAATACCAGCTTGCCTTTATTATCTACCGGTTGATACAAATATTCTGAAATAGCCGTTGCTTTATTATTCTCTTTATTAAGATCAAAATCTACTCGCAATATACCTTTAGCATAAGGCACATATAATAGCTGATTATCTTTTATCACTTCTTCGTTCCATTGATCGCCCGATTGACCAATGACCTCAATACGTTGCTGTTCGGTGGCAATTCGCATACTGCCAATACCGGTTGCAGCGGAAGGTAATCTTCCCAGGGTTAAGGTCTCTAAAATATGGTATGCCTCGTCCCCTAAAGGCGCATCATTGTTTTGCCAGCGTTTATAGGTATTAGCAAAGTCTTCAAAATGTTTCGGTGATAACCAGTGAATAATCATCGAAATATGCGCGGGAAATTCAGCGAGAATCTCCGTTTTTACCCAAGATTCCAGTTTGTAAGGGTCAACTTTGCTGCTCTCAATTAACAGGTGATTTACTACCACGCTAACCACAAATGAGAAACGATCGGCCAAGGCATATTTTTCACTGGAGAAATACCAGCGATAGCGCCATGCTTCTGTCTCGGGTGGAAAATTATCCTGTGAGTCTTGGGTGCGTTTAATTAATATCTTGCCTTGAATGCGATCAAATTTGACTACTTGTGCTTTAAGTTCATATTCGGATTTCTTTTCAGCACGAACTGTACGGGCTAATGTCTTTTTGATGGGTCCAGATGGGCTAATGACATATTTCAGTGTGATTTCGTCATTTTCTTCAATCATGGCCGGGAAGGGGCTTTGGGCGCTGGAGGTAATCCAACGTTCATCTTCAGCATTGTTGTAATATGTGGCATCGGCATAAACTAATTGGTAATCCATATCTTCCAACCACACAGGGCTGTTTTGCCAAAACAGCTTGTTTTGTTCAAATGCCACCAGCACTCTTTCTAAATTATATTTTAGATCCGTGCTATTGCGTGTGTTGAGGGAGAATGTCTCTCCTGTCACCTCGGTGATCATTTGTCCCCGTAATGTAAATTCTCTGTCACCTTCAATGATAATCAGGTTAATCACCTGGCCTTGTAATAAGCGGTCTGCTGTGCCTTTTTGGGTGATTTTTAATTGATCATCTTCAACTATCAGAGAATCAGGCTGTTGCTTAGTATCGAATTGGATATCGGGTTTTACCGGTAGTAATTGACGATGTTCAATTAAATAGAAAGGCAGATTAGCTAGATCGGGCGTATCGCTGAAACATTCTCCGCCCAAACCTAACCGGGCCGCAATTCGTTTTTGTAGCGCCGACACTTTATCAATACGAATATTATTACGTTGATAGGTCAGTTCCGGTTGTTGAGCGAGATAACCGCGTTGGGTATCCAGAAAATCCCGAAAATCGAGGGTAAGTGGTCTGGCGGCAAGTTGAGCGCCAAAATAACTCAACAGATGATCTAAGATTTCCAGCTCTTTTATATAGTTTGGCCTTTGAATGTCATCATCAATATAGATTTGTGAATCGTAATTTAGTTTTGCAGTTAAGTCAGAGATGATCTGTTGATGAACGCTGTAACTGACCGTGTTCGCTTTGAAAGGCCATTGCACACCATATACTGTTTCCCCCCGTTGTTTAAAAGCCAGGAGTTTTGGCAACAGGGCCAGTTCAGCACAGCCGTTAGCCAGCATTTGTTCAAACGGTAGCATAAATTGGTGTAATTGTACCTGCGGTGGAGTACGTTTTTTATTCTGTAATCCATAGCAGGCAGGTAACTTATTACTCACCGGGTAGAAATCCAGAATTTTACGATATTTACCCCAGTCCAGTAATTCCGGCTGTGTATCGATCAGCGGCTCTGCAATAAGCTTTTCCTCGATATCTTGTTTAGAAACAATAATTTTAACACCCCCTTTGGCGGTAATGGTGAGGGGGCTATTTGGTGAGGTGATTAATGCGAGTGGGTCGTTACCCCATAATCTAGGGTAATATCCTTGGGCAATTTCCCAGGACCAATTATCGTTCAACTGTGGAGTAATGGTTTTATCGTGATTAGCTAATGCCAGCCGGCTTACACTTTGAACACCTTTGATAGCCAATAATCGGTTAACCAAATGACTTAGATTTAATACGGTAGCGCTGGTGTAATCTTTGGCTTTAGGTAATGCAGGTATCCAGCCGTGATGTAAATAAGGGCCGGAGAATATCTTTTCATTACTGTAGCCCAGATCTTTCATGGCTTGAGTGGTATAGCGGACGGGCTTTTCCTGCACCATTTGTTCCGCCGTCATATAAACCTGGGCGAAGATGTCAGGAATATCGATGACGTTATCATCAAGCTCAATATCAATCTGCAAAGGGAAATTGGTGGGTTGCAGCCAGATAATTTTGCTGATGGATTCCCCCAGATTACGGTTATTTTTTAGGAAATCGTTGAGCTTCTCCTGAGCCAGTTTATTATTGGCCTGAGCTTCTTGACCAGGCAGTAAATAGAGCCAGTAATTTCCTCTTAAGGTTAATTTTCCATCTGCTCCCAAGTTATTAAAGGTATATTCACGTTTCTTTTTGTTGTACCAATACTTATAGCGTTTATCTTCGGGTTCACGAATTAATTGGACATCATTAAAGAAAAAATAACCTTCGCTGGTGTCATTAATTGTGTCGCTATTGTGCAGGTCCAGTAAGGCTCGGCGATAATCTTCCGCAGTTATCGGGCCACAGGTCAGTGTTTGTTGTGGACCAAACTCTTGGGGGAAAATACCGTCGCCGGGTATCTGTTCCGTGGGGTTGGGCGTCAAAAGATCTTTCAGGGGTAATGAATGGCGGTAAGCCAGATCAGAGGCTCCATAACAACAGGCTTCCAATAAGGTGATACCGGGATCATTTTCACTGGTATTGCTCCAGCATTGGCCGGATTGTTGCTCAATCACCGTTTTGGCCTGAGCAAGTAAGGCATCGAAAGTAATATCGTCTTTGACGATGGGAAACAGGGCATCCTGATGATTCATTGGTTAACTCCTTGGTTTGAGGGACGCTTCTCAGGCCAGACCAAAATCAGCACTTCATCATCGGCAGCTTCGATACTTTCACCTATAGCGCCTATGGCACCCGTGGTTCGGTCAGCTCTCGTTATGCTTAAATTGGTGACTCGTTCCACCAGGGGGGATTGTTGGATGTTGGCTAACAGTTGGTAATAGTCAATACGGTTACCGGTTGTCACGCCGATAGTCGGATTTTCTCCCCATGGCATATATTTCCGACTTAATTGCTGTTGTAGCTGATGATGGCCGTAGTCAGAGTTAATACCTGAGATAAAGGTCACTTGGTAGTCCACATTAACGTCAACGTAGGTGGGATTATTAATTTCAATCGTTGCCCAAGGACTACTGAGGTGTTTGATCCATTCGACCATTTCTGCCAGCCGGGCAGGGTTTAACTTTGGTCGTAGGACATCATCGTTATCTTTGTAACGGCTGTTAGGGATCACAATCAGTCGTTGTATTTCTGGTGCCGGAATTCTGGTTAATTCATTAGCTGAAGGATATTTGACATCAAACAGGCTGATAAATTGTTCTTTTAATAAGGTGACAATATTGCCCCAACTCAGTACCCGATTACGGTGAGACAACCGGGCAGGCAGACGCGTCAGGAAAGTTTGCTCGGTTTCTTGCGAACGGCCGTTCCAGGAAGCCCAAGGTTGAGTGACGTTACTGATTGCTACTGATGTGCTGGTTGGCTGTTTAATGCTGCCAGCGGCCAATCCGTTGATAAAATGAGCCGGCTCAACGGTTTCTGTATTAACTAACGTCGCTGTCGTGGCGTTATATAGCAAACCTTTAATGCGTGGGTAATCCTGAGGATCAGTCTGCGCAGTTATCTCTGCTTTCAGCCAGTACCGTCCTGTCGGCATTAGAGCGGCCTGATTTGCAGCATCTTGTGGTAATAAGGTGTACCAGATACCCCGGTCAAACAAGTTACCCGTTTGATCGTCCACTAATTTGTCTAATGTGCTCCAGCTATTGCTTTCGTTGAGGTAAAACCAGGATAAAGTGAGCGCTTTAATACCTTCTAATTGCCAATATAAGGAGATAGTTTGTCCCGGTAATACACCGGTAAAGCCTAAATAGAAGGCTTCATGGGTGAGTGCTGGCATTTTTGCTGTTGCTTCATCTCGACCAAAAGGCGTCAGAGGGTAAACGGTGAATTGCTCAGGTTTGGCTTTAGCGCTGAATTGTACCTGCAATGCACTGATTTGCGGGGTGTAGGGGACATTTTTACCCGTGGGATTTTGCCAGTATTGGGCGTGCATAAAATCCTGTTCCGCTAATTCTATGCGCACTGATGCCGGCCATTCATTGGGCGATGGGCTGTCTACAAGGGGATAATTCATCGCCGGTAAGGTAAATGTCAGGCTTTGTCCTTGTGGGGCACCTGTTCCACCAAATAATGACTGAGATTTAGATTGATTAAGAACATCTCTCTTTTGAGATGTGACTAAGTAGCCTTGTACTTTGAATACACTATTATTGGCTGGTTTCGGATTGTATTTGTCATACCATGTTGAAAAACTACCGGTAGGCAAGCCAACCCATTGAGGAGTCATCGTCAATGTTGCGTTTTCCGAGCCATACCATTCCGAGGCAATCAGGTTAAAACCGGAACCCAGCGACGGTGATTGACCAAAGGGGAAGCTGGTGGTATCCGTCTGTTCTATACCGCCGTCAGAGGCATAGCGCACACTGCGGTTGCCGTTAATGCTGACTTCGATGCCTTTAATCTCGGGCAGAATAGGGCCTTGAGTGGTACCCAGTTTTAATGCCGGTACATTAAACGCCATATTATCTAAGGCATCAGGCGGCGTGACAGAGGCATCACTGGATGATAATCCAAGCTCAAGGTTTTTTTTGTCGATAGATTTTATTGACAAAGAAAGCCAATGATCTCCTGCGCTGATTTTAGCGGTGATGTGATCGGCATTACCTGCCCATTCGCTTGCCAGAGTCACTTTAATGCAGCGTTCTCCTGCCGGCATGGCAAATAAAGAGGAGGTAATCAGGTAACCAGACAGAACCGGAGTATCATGGGATGTTGGGCTAAAAAGCCGAATACCGTTTTCGGGTAATGCTATATTATTTGAACGGTTCAGTGGTGTTGCTGATTGCCAGCCATCTTTATCTTTGCGGTACCAATATAGGTCGGTTAATTCCCCTTGGTTTGCCAGCAAATCCGTATCTGATGCATATTGTAACGGATTGCCGGCGCTGTCTTGTCCTGCATCAAACAGCGTGCCTTGGGCTATCAGCGATTCTGTGCTGTTGGTATTGAGGGTAATTCCTAGCGCAACTTTATCCGCTTGGGCTTTTTTAGGTTTTAGCCCCAATAATTCCCGGTAATAAAGATCACGATGCCGGGCTGGGAAGGTATTTAATAATCGGTTGGTTGTTTCTAATAACTTTAAAAAAGCCAATATAAAAGCTTGATGTGCCGGTAAAAGGCCATCCGCTTTATTCACATTTTGGTAAATATCCGCCAATTGTTGAGGATTATTTTCTTGAATAAAGTAGAAACTGTCCCAGAACTGTTTTTTTTCTTGATCGAAAGGGATTTTTTCAGCATAAGCTTTAAGCCAGTTTAAAATATCCAGTGTACTTCTTTCGTCAAGTTTAAATACAGTATCTGGCACAATAGCAGAGAGTTTATTGTCTAACTCGGCCTGTCCCATATTTATACCACCTGTTATTGAATATATTCCTGATAGATTTTCAGGAGATCGTTGTTATTTAAAATAAAGTTGAAGAGGTTATTTATCCGGCTGTGACCGCATATTGACTGGCGATAAAACGGCCTTTACCCATACTGGGGGCTGTCACATCCGGGCCACTCGATGGATTATTGGCTGGTTGGGTTGGGGTAAATCGGGCGATAAATTGTTGCCCGACAACAATTACCGTGGCTGGGCTGCGGCAAAAGTTGGCTTGTTGGCTGGTATCCAACTGAGCAATAGTGACCATACCCATGCCGGGTACCGGATGGCTTGGGGTAATATATTGCGCCTGAAGTTGCACCTTTTTTTCATCACCCACCATGACGATCTTTTTGCCCTGGATTTTGGCGTGTCCGCTACCTCGAATGGTTGCTGGCCCCAAAAGAGTAACTTGTCGGTTGCCGAATAACGGTTCGAATAGCAGGTTGTCGCCATCAACTACCAGTTGTTTACTCATAAACTCACCTGTACCCGGCCCTCATTAACTTCAAGGACACTTTCAATTTGTTGGCTGATTTCGCTGCCTCTCAGGGTGTAAGTGACCTGAATATGCAGGGTATTGGGCAAGTTCCTCCTTTGGTTCACTTGGATCTCGCGGATATCTGCGCGAGGTTCATAGCGCAATACCCGTTCTTCAATCCGAGTTTGAATTTCTGCCATCATTTCGTCACGGATGTTGGCAAACAGATAATCACTCAGGCCGCAACCATAATTCTCATGCATAATTCTTTCGCCGGGTTCAGTCAGAAAAAGAATTTTCATATTTTGGCGAACATTTTCAGCCCCTTCCGCCATGGTTACACCTGTTGGTATTTCAGGATGTGCATTATCTTTGATAGAAAATTGAGGCGGAAATGCCCAACCCCGACCATAAATATCGGCTAATACTTTGTCGGCTAATACTTTGTTTGTCATCTCATTACCTTATTATTGGGTTAAGTTAATCTTCGCACCTTTAATATCAACCCCGGATTTACCGGCGGCGGACAGAGATTTTTTGGCCTCTATTTTAATTTCCTGGGCATGGGTAATAAGATTCTTAGCGGAATTAAGCGTGATATCTTTATCCTGTTGCAGAGATAAGGTATTTTTGCCGCTATTTAATGCGAGGGTGTTATCTTGATTATCGAAGATTAATGCTTGTTGTTTTTCCCCCTGTTTAATCACTAAGGTTTTCACCGGATTTTTTTCACTCGGTTCTAACGGTGATTTATTTTTAGGGTTATGCATAGAGCCTAATATCACTGGGAAGCGCGGATCGCATTCAAAGAAGCCGATAATCACCTCATCCCCCGGTTCAGGGTAGAAGCAGAATCCGCTTTCATGGCTGGCGTAAGGTTTACCTAAGCGGGCAAAAAGGGTGCCGCTGGTTAAGTTCAAAGCCGGTATTTTGACCGGAATACGCCCCAATGACTGGCTATCCCGCTGGTAGTTTTCCACGATCCCAATATGCAGCTCTTTCGCCTGCGGTACAACGTGTTCTACTTCCGGTAATAGTCCCAGAGTTAGCCGGGTACGCCAGCCTTGCCGCTGGTTGATGGTATGACTGACACCGGTAATAATTGTCTGACCATCCATCCCCTGACCGAAGCCGTTTAACGCCAGCACATCGCCTGCTTGATAACGGTCATCGCCTTCGACTTCAAAATTACCGGAGACGTTATGACTGCGCCGGTTATTCAGAATGCCTTGAGCAAGATGTTTGGCTTGTTCATTGTCCAACGGGTAGCTGAAAATCCATTGCCATTCTTGATTGGTCAACGATGCCAGGTTGTCGGTGGCGAGTTGATTGCGACCCAGTCCGCTACTTTTGGCCTGATTGGCTTGAGACAGCTTTTGTTGGGCAATATCCCAGGACTGTACACTCACTGTTTTAGCGTTGCGTTGGTTATCCCATTGCAGATTCGCTTCAAATAGTACGGCATCCTGATGGTTAGCTCGCTGGTGGAGAGTATGTACCGTTGACCGATTAAGGGATTCCGGGGTGACCAGCGTCACGTTATCGTTACCGGGCAGTAGCCAGGTGTGGGTCGCGAGCAGCCGACTTTTTAGAAAAGTCCAGTCATTACTGCGAAACTGTACCATTTGCTCATGCACCGTTTTAAGCTGAGGGGCCTGTTTTATCGTGACAGGGATACCGGTCTGGCTGAACAATTTCTTGATAATTGCCTCATCACTTTGTTTGTTGAACAGTTGTGAGTGGAAGTTGTGAGTTAATTTTTGCAATGAGTGTTTAGCGGTCAAGGTAATGAGGCTGTCCTGACCTTTAAGCCCCAATGTTTGCCGAACGATGATCCCCTTAAATACCACGTTTTTTTCGATCTGCACGCTAAGTTCATGATTGGGGCGGCAACTTGCCAGTTCAGCTTGCACCTTGGCATCAAAAATATGATTTGCATCACCGACAATACCCAAGGTGATGTTAGCCGAGGGGATACCATTGATTTGATGATTGACGGTCAGACTGATAACCGTCAATTGGCTGAGGGCTTTGCCACCTATCTTGATAGTTATTGCGGGTATCTTCATACATCCCCCTGCGCTTGCAGTGTTTGCCCGGGGGTGAAGTCATCAAGATTATCCAAATCGTTTTGCCAGGCCAGCGAGAGATAATCAATACCGCCCGCCAGGGATGCTCCGGCACCTAAGGCGATCAAGGGCAGGGAGAGCATATCGGCTACATTGATTGCGGTGACTGGCGGTGATTTTAACTGTTGCTCAGTCGCCTGAATAACAAAGCTTTCATCTGCCACCAGAGATAGGGTAGCGCTGGCCCGCAACGGTGTAGCGTCCCGATCAAACAGGGTGTAACTGATGCTAAGGCCGCTGGCACGGCAAGCAAAATAGCCTTTGTTTTCCCAACGCATTTTACCCCATTTAATTTTAAGAAAGTGGGGGACGTTAGTACTGGCGTCAACGGCACACAGGGCTTTCAAGGCCGCCAGTTGTGTTTCCACTGAGGTGTTGCTACCGGGCATGGTGGCATCAAATAGCAGGACTAATGACAGGCCAGCCGGTTGGGATAACACATAGCGGCTGCTTTGACTGGCGCTGTTAACGCTTTCGTCCTGCTGATAACGGGTTTGGTAGTCGAGCTGGATAGCATCAGGGTTATACATCGCCTGCAAACTCCCTACCGAGATTTTCCCCTCACGGTCCTTGAATGCGGTGAGAGTGAGTCGGGACAGGCTGCGTTCAATTAAGCTCATAATGACCTCCTGTTTCGCGCAATGCATCTAGTACTGCTTGTTTCACCTTTTCAATCAGGCAGGCGTTATCCAGCGCTTCCTGCGCTAGTGTGCGTGTTGCGACGGAGTGACTCGCTGAATCAGTAACTTTAGCCTGAATAATCAGCTCCTTAATTTCGACGGTCATGCTTTCACTCCTAACCAGCGCATATCCTGATAACGTAGCTCCAGCGTATTGACCAGAACCGTATTGCTATTGGCATCAAAATCCCCGGTAGACCAACGAACTGGCAGAGCGTTACTTAGCGTCCAGCTGGCCACAGGGGCTGAATTTTCATTCAGTAGAATAATGACCACATCGGCATAAGTTGCTTTTTCACCACGCAGAACGCGATCAAACGTCAGAGTCAGCGGTGTAACGGTCATCACGCCGCGCTCCAGTACCAGATTGCCATGCTGGATTTTCTCGGCCAGCCAGGTATTTCTGGTGTTTTCCCCGCCCTGACTGTGTTGGCTGGTTTGCAACTCACGGCTGAGGCCAGATATCCGCTGAAAGGCAATGTCGAGTGGGCTGGGAATATTGTTAAAAAGAAAACTGGCAATAAAACGGTGTGACACCGACGGGGTGTATAAGTTGTTCATGTTTTGCCCCTGTTTAATGGGTGATCCCGGTACGGGTATCGAATGTCAGGCTGAGCTCGATAAATTCTGCCGGAATTAGTAGCGCCAGCCTGATTTTCATGATCATTTTTCCGGCCCGCAGATCTGCTTCACTCATCGATTCGTCAATCCCCAGTAAAACCTCAAAGGCCTGATCTTCCTGCGTACCCCGTAATCCGCCGTTTAGCCATAACTGACGTAACCAGTTGTAAGCCTGACCTTTAAACTTCATCCAGGTAATGGCGTTATTGGGTTCAAACACAAAGGCTCGGCCCAGTTGAGTCATATGGGCTTCGATATAAGAAACCAGACGGCGTGTCTGGATGTAGCGCCAGGGAGAGCCGGGCGTGTTGTCTAGCGTGCGGCATCCCCAGATCCTTGTCCCTTTGCCGGGGAAGCTGCGGACCAGATTCAACGAAGTGCCGTTCTGATTAAACAGGTCATCAGCTTCAATATAAGAACGTACCGGGTTGATAACTTTGGCTAATGGGACATTTGCAGGTGCATGCCAGACGACCATTTGGTTATCGTTACGCTGAATGATGGCGGCCACCGCCGCAGTAGGTGAAAGCACAATCTGCTGACCTTGTTCCTGATAGGCACTGTTCAGTCTTGGCCAGTATACGACGCCCCATTGCCGATCATCTGAGGAAAACTGTGTTAAACATTCAGCGGCCAGCACGGGATCATCTGGGGCATCCAGCAATCCCATGATACCGCGTCGACTCTTGCAAAGGTTGAGTACGGATTGCCAAAACTGTAGCCAGAACTGAATCTTATCGTGTTGATCTATTCCTGAATTGGGATCATCCATCTGATTCAGATAGACAATATCGGGGACCACAATTAGCGTGATAGCACTCTGGGCGGAGATCGCTTGTTTAATCCAATCTTGTTGTAGGCTGGTAGTCAATGATTGAAAATCGTCTCGGGATTCATCAGATCCTAGCGACAGTACATAGGCTTGCTGACCCCCGTTTTCAAAAAAGTGACGCACGGAATAGTACGTTAATCCTGATTCACCAAATGACAGGGTAAAGTCGGTCAGGCTATTTAACTTGACTGCGGTTTTGTCATTAACACGAGTATTTTTAGCAGGTTGGGTATAGCCGATAAAAACCGGTACACCGATAAATGCATCATCTTGTTTCTGGGATATCAGGTTCTCCGTGATTGTGATGCCGGGCTGTTTTATTTCCATTCTCGGTTCCTCAATAGAACAGGCGCGGCGAACCGCGCCTCAGTACGGTTACTGTGCTACATTTTGCGAAAATTGCAGGATAATAAATTCAGCCGGACGGACCGCCGCCATACCAACTTTGACGATCATTTTGCCTTGTTTAATGTCAGTGTCGGACATAGTGAGATCTTGACCAACTTGAACAAAATAAGCTTCCTGCGGGCTGTTACCGGCCAGTGCTCCTTGTTGCCAGAGTTGATGGAGATAGTTATCAATGGCTGAGCGGACGCGTTCCCAGGTTGGCTGACTATTGGGTTCAAAAACGGCGAATCGCATTGCTTGTTTGATATCTCGTTCTGCTGCGTTAAATAAACGCCGAACTGGAATGTAGCGCCAGTTGTCATCATCTTGCAGAGTACGCGTACCCCAGACGACAAAACCTTTGTTGGTGAAGTAGCGAATGGCATTGATACCGTTTTGATTCATGGTACCTTGCTCATCGTCAGTGAGTCGTTCGGCTACATCACTAATCCCACTCAGCACAACGTTAGCGGGAGCTTTCCAGACGCCACGGCGGGCATCGGTGGCGCAATAGACACCGGCCATCACTGCACTGGCGGGAATCGTTTTGCTTATATCCTGTATTTTAGTAATGGCTTGCTGATAGACATCTGGGTTTTTCTCTTTGAGCTGTGCCAGATTGGTGACTTTGTCTGATGTCGTATTTGCGTCTTTATAGCCTGAAACAGCGACAAGCTCCTCTTCCGTTTGCATAAGCTGTGAGACTTTCACAGCGGGATAATACGTTGCAGTTTGTGAGGGTACATTAGCGCTGATAGCGGTTGCTTTATCTTGATTATCGGCGATAAGGAAATAGCCGTTATTCAATAATGGAGGTGTCAGGTTGTTATATATCTGGCCCTGATAATCAGAATCTTGTTCAGGACAGACAATTAAAGTGATTTCTAACGCTTGTTCAATTAACTGAGGGATTAAGGTCAGAGTGTCAGTCTTGCTGGTATCCGTAATTGGCAGGAGATAACAAGGTCCGCCGCCATTTTGGAAATAAAGTTTTAGAGCATCACTGCTTATTGTGTAGCTATCAACCACTACCTGGTAAGTGTAACCGGGGGTTTCTTCAGTTGCATTGGGCGTTGTGGCATTTGCTGCGGTAGTCACTGCTGTATCGTTTTCAACTCGTTCATTGTCTTTGACTGATACATCGCCTTCGACTGTCTTAGGTTTTTCAGAAGGAGTGGGTTCGGTTGATGTAATTGCTATTGATCTGGCACAACCCACGTTAAACAGGTTAGTAAAATCCAACCAGCTATTAACACGTGTTATTTGAGGTGTTGTGCTGGTTTTTTTGGGTAAGAAACGCCCAATAAAAACGGGAATTGCGGTATTTCCCTGGCTAACAGAAAGTGCCAGTGATGCGTCTTCTTCAATATAGACGCCAGGATAAGTTGGTGTTGTTGGCATGTTGCCTCCAATTATTGAGCAATGTTCTGCGTAAATTGCAAGATAATAAACTCGGCTGGACGAACCGCCGCCAGACCCACTTTGACAATCATTTTGCCCTGCTGGATATCGTCATCGGTCATCGTGATGCCCTTACCGATTTGAACAAAGTAGGCTTGTTCGGCTTTGTTACCCATTAAGCCGCCTTGCTGCCAGAGGGAGTGAAGATAGTTATCGATAGCGCGGTGGACGGCTTTCCAGGTGGGCTGGTTGTTGGGTTCGAAAACAGCGAAACTCATGGCGTTTTTAATATCCTGCTCCGCACTGTTAAACAGGCGGCGAACTGGGATATAACGCCAATTATCATTGTCCTCAAGTGTGCGAGCACCCCAGACCAGCGTGCCGCTCTTAGGAAAGGTACGGATCATATTCAGCGCTTTACCTTGGTTGTATTGCGCTTGCAAATCATCTGTTACTGGATATTTAGGTTGCAATCCGCCTTGAATAGCCACATTGGCTGGTGCTTGCCAAACACCCCGGTTGTTATCGACACGGGCATAAATACCGGCCATAACTGCACTGGGTGGAATATCAATGGTGGCTTTATTTTCTCCCCATTCAGCGGTTAGCCAGGGGTAATAAACTGCGCCATAGGCTGTGGCGGTATAGGATTTAAGCACTTCATCGGGTTTTTGGTCTGAGGTTATTTGAGCGATTGGACCATCAAAAATGGCGAATAATCCTTTGCCAGATTTGCAAAGTGCATCTGCGGCAGTGATGATTTCTTCTCCGGCAGCGACCAGCAATGTCACATCATCAAGTTTTGGAACGTGTTTTTCTAACTCTTCGGTTTTAACGAGATAGCAATATCCACCACCGTTAATAAAATAAGCGCGGAGTGCGATATCAAGCTTGTCAGTGGCAGTAAATGGGCCACCTTTGAGTGACAGATATTCCAACCAGCTGTTAACACGAATATAAGAATTATCGGTTATTAATGAATTGCTTTTTGCGACGGCAAAGACAGGCACTGCTGTTGCACCAGCACGAACGGAAAGTGCCGGTGAGGCGTCCTCTTCGATATAAACGCCGGGATATGAATATGTTGGCATGTTGCCTCCAATTATTGTGCAATATTCTGAGTAAACAGATTAATAAAGTGAGTCAGCGAATGAATTCGGACGATTGTTTCAGGTGGATTAGTATCGGAAGCATCACAGGTGAAAATGGGCGCTATTGTTTACGCATGGGTAATCGATAGTGCAAGAGATACGTTCCTCAATATAAACACCTGATACCTGATGATGGATATAAAAACCTTCCGCTCTTAAGCTGCCTGAATTGTCACTCGATCTGCTGTTAGGGTAATTTCCTGCACGGCAACTTCGTTGCTGGTGGCATCAAAAGAAGGGGACGTTAATGAGGTTGGGAACGCATTTGCCACGCTCCAGGTCATTAAAATCTCGGTGCCGGCTGCATTGGTTAAACTAATTGAAATATCTTTTTTCTCAACCTGATTAAGCTGAATAGAATTAATCCAGTCAAAAAGTTTAGTATCGCCAGAGAATACACCTTTACGCAGCGAGATATTAATCCCTTGACGTTGACCCGGCATTTTATAGTAATTGCCTGTACCGTCTTTATATTCTATGACGTCATGAGAAATATCGAGGCCGGAAACACTGTTAAAAGGGATTTGCTCATCACCGATAGAGACAACAAATCGGTAAGTAGGAATTGGATATTCAACAGCAATTTGTTCTGGAGTTGTAGACATAATGTTTCCTTAATGGGTTATTTACGTTTAAAAGATAAACAAAGTATTATTGCTTTGTTTTGACTAGCACTGAGTGATGGGTATAGCTACCGCAGCAACCTGATATAGAAGCTATTATTTATACTGAAAAGATTTATCTGGCGATTATTTAAATCGTCTTTAATAAACCGGCATGATTATAAGCAATCAATATTCAGAGGGAATATTAATTAATAATGAAGGGTAATTATTAATTGGTATGGCCGAGGTTAACCATTTTAGGTCTTAGCGCGGTTTTATTTACAGGTTATTTTTTTGTAATGTTGCTTTAGGAGTAGAAAAGGCAGGGAAGGGGATCATTGGATGTTTTTTCATCAAGCAATTGATGGTTAAAAAAATGGGTATATTAGTGTGATCGTAAAAATCATTATTAACAAAATAAACTAAAAATCTTATTTAGACATAAGGAGAAGAGTCGCTTTTACTGTTATTTGCTATTGTAGGAAAAGTAGATTTAGTGTTGGATTACCCATGCATAGTCCTTTTCACCTGGTTGTTTTAGAAAAAAATTGTGTTCCTCTAGGTTTGTTAATTCAGAAAATAGATGGGTATTTTTTTCGGATTGAATTTGCACAGACTTCCTAATTGCGTCTGCTTTTTTCCAGCATATCAGTGTCGGACATAGTGATCCTTGGCTCGATTTGGACAAAGTCTGTGACAGACACATCACAACAGTAAGGCTTAACAACGGCCGCGTTAAACTAATTAAAAATATTTATAAATAATAATTTCTAACTAATTGACAGAATAAAATCACTTGGTTTTTTAATGAGCTGTATCATTAATTTTAATCGATACTCACGATGGAAATTAATATATTTGATAGTTTTTAACGATCGATAGTGTGATTTTTGAACGTTTTAAACAATTTTATTTTCCAAATTATAACTTATAAGATTTATTTCAATTTGAAATATTTCAATTTTATGAATGTTTTTCTTTGTGTGATTATAACTTATATGTTTTATTTCTTTTTGTAAGCATGTGAGTTTTCAGTTCAGGCGGCAGTTCTGAAGTCGCGCGTTGTAGTACGTCTATCATTTTGATTTTGGAGTTATCAGCATGAATAAGAAAGTCAGTGTGTTACTTAAAGCCAGGCGTCAATCGGGTTTTACTCTGATTGAAGCGTTGGTTGTGATGATTGTTGGTATTGTGATATTAGCCGCAGCCGCAGCGGGGATTGGTAAGTTGTTCCGGGCTTCGGAAATTTCGACAGAATCGTCGAATATTACTCAGATGGCAGCAAATTTGAAATCAATTAAAAACGGCGCCAAAGGTTATGACAGTTTGGATAATAAGATTGCCATCCATTATAAGGTTGTTCCGGCCAATATGACTCAGGATGGTTCAAGTGGAATTATTTTTAATAGTTGGAATGGCAAGGTGCTTATTTCACCGGGAGATGCTACTGCTCAGACGTTTAAGATTGAGTATGAAAATGTGCCTGATGAGGCTTGCCAGCAACTTTCGTTGAAGTTGCGCGTGGCGGGTTGGTCGAAAATGACCGTCGGTGGTGGCGGGAAGGGGCAACAGTCGGCCACGGAAATTAAGCCGGATTCGACGTTGGCGCAAATTAATACTGCATGTAATGCCAATGATGCCAATACGGTGACGTTTATTTCTGCCAGTTAGGTCAGTTATTGATTCTTTATGTGATAGGTAGCTTGAGGGGCTTGTGGAAGGTTTTCAAGCTACCTGGCGGGTTTTGATCTGTTTTGCGCTAATTGTGCCGGGAGATGATCATGGTGACCGAGTGGCTGCAATCTTCGACTGGGTGTCTGATCCTGGTGGTTGGATTACTGGGATTATGTGTCGGAAGTTTTCTAAATGTTGTGATCTTTCGCCTGCCGATCATGATTTTCTCTGAAATCAATAATGAGGCGGCTGGCTTTAATCTCTGTTTTCCCAGTTCACATTGTCCACGTTGCAGTCATGTGTTAGCGGTCCGCGATAACATTCCGCTGTTGAGCTATTTATATCAGAAAGGGCGCTGTCGATATTGTAAGGGGATGATTTCAATACGCTATCCGCTGGTTGAAGGAACGGTGGCGCTGCTTTTCTCTTTGCTGGCTTTGGATATGGGCTGGAGTTACTCGCTGTTGGGGCTGTTGGTGCTGAGTTCTTTGTTGGTGGCGCTGGCGGTCATTGATTTCGAATATTTGTTGCTGCCTGATCAACTGACACTTTCTTTGTTGTGGCTGGGGCTGTTGTTCAATCTGCAATCTGCCGGATTTGTGGCACTGCCTTTGGCCGTGAGTGGCGCGGTTTGTGGATATCTGTTTTTCAGGCTGGTTGAGTGGATCGCCCGGCGATTGACTCAGCGTGATGCATTGGGAATGGGTGATGCCAAATTCCTGGCGGCGCTGGGTGCCTGGTTGGGGGTGGAAGCGCTGCCATCCGTGGTTTTGCTGGCGGCAGAGTTCACGCTGATAAGTTATCTGGCGATTCGGTGGCGACGCAGAGTTAAAACGGTACCACAGATACCTTTCGGGCCAGGTTTGGCGATGGCTGGGTTAGTTGTGGCGTTTTTCCATAGATAGCCGGGTCGGATATGAGCGCAGCACCCTTGGGCAGAATTCTCTTTTGGGTAAAGAGTCCATCGGATGAAATAGATGTTGATACTTTTAAGAAGGGCTGTTTATGCATGATGAATCTGTATCCATATTAACAATACGCCGCCGTAATGCAGGTTTCACTTTGCTGGAAGTGACGGTTGCACTGATGGTGCTGGCATCAATGATGGTGGTTGGTGTGGTTTATCTGAACAGGCAGAGTGATATGCTGGTTAATCAGGTAGTTGCCGGGCAGATCCAACATCTTGGTGATGCAGTGGCGGATTATGTGAATGATAATTACACCGCTTTAAGTCAGGGGCCCACGCCGGCACCTATCAATTGGGCAGAGATGCTCCCCTATTTACCCCCGGGACTGAACCAGAATACGGTCAATCCGCTGGGTCAGAAATATGATGGCGTATTACGTGTTGTCATGTTGCCCAATGGCAAGAAACGCATTGATCCATTGATTTACACCGTTCCGGCAATGGCTGACGGCAAGCCGCCGGACGTTGCTGGTCATTCGATGAAAATCGCACAGTTGATTGGTGTTGGCGGTCTCTACCTGGATTACCGGGATCGTGACAGTCATAATCCGGCCACTTATTGGAACAGCTACGGTCAGGTCAATGCGCCTGAATCTTTTGCCGGTTTTTTCAATGAACAACCTAATGAAATCGGACGCATTTTTTATGCTCCGTTCATCCGGGACGCGGCAACCTATGGGCCAGGTACATTAGCCGGTGATTTGCTTCACCGGCAAAAGATAGATGGTCATCCAGAGTGGAATAGGATGGAAACCAGCATCAATATGGGCGGCAATAGACTCGATCAGGTGGATACGCTGTCGATGAAAGGCGCTGGTGTTGTTGATGGTGTGAATAAGATGGTTTTCTCTTCCCGTTTTCAGGAAAAGCAATCTTATGTTGCGCAAGGTGATGATGGGAAAATTGTTGTCAATCCAGCACATGGTACGTTGTTTATCTTGGATGGCAACGCCAGTTCTAATAGAAAAGGCACCCTGGCCGTCGGTGATGTTCATGCAGATAAGGATGTGGTTGTCGGTAACAATTTAGTGATAAACACCAAAACCGGAAGTTTTGCTGGTGGCAGTTGTCCGGCTTTGGGGAATGTCTCCATGAGTAAGCAGGGGGAATTGCTGGTGTGCCAGCACACTAGCACCGGTATTCCCGCGTTGCGATGGAAAGAGGCTACCGGAGGCGAAAGGTTGTTTGCGAAACAGACGGTTATAGGAGAACAAGAATGTGGCCATTAGCTATTGTTGGGATCGTCATTGTATTTTTCATACAACTGATTTTCGGCCAGTTATTGCATGAAGTCCGTGTGCAAGCGGTGCGGGCCAGAACGGATGTGGCGGCGTTGTTTCGTAGTTATGCTTCAACCCGTGAGCAACTGCTTAATCATCATGCGCAGGGAGAGGTCAGGCGTCGGAAGATGCGGCAGGTCTTGACCGCAATGCACATGGAGTGGGTGAACACCGATGCCTGGTGTGACAACTTTTCTGGCAAGTGTCTCTGGGGAGCCTTTATCTCAGGGTCCCATGTCTATATTTTCCGCAAAAATATCAGCTACGGCGACAATGTGCTGCTGCATGGCGCTTTCGCAGAATTGCTGAGATGGGGGGCGGAACCCGATCAGATCGGTTTCAAGAGCGGTTCCAGGCTGATCGACGGCAGAGGAAAACGAATAGGCAGCCCGCTTGCCAGACAATTACCCGATGGTGTCCGGAAATTTATATCTGACGGCGCGCTGGTGGAAATACTGTAGTTGCTGTTCGGCAAGTGGGCTTTTTTGGGTAACTAACTGATTAATAGGTTGTTTGGCTACTTCTTTTTCTTTGGAAAGATCAATGAACAAAATAATCGCATCTGTTTTTACGGCGCTTGTCTGTCTGTCAAATGTCGCCGTTTGTGCAACACCGGTGCCAACGCCGGCTCCTTTGGCTGCGGTGTGGACTGCAACTCCAGGGCAAACTCTGCGTAATGTTACGCAAGCATGGGCAAGCAAGTCCGGCTATGAAGTGGTATGGGATGCCTCCTATGATTTTCCGATCCGGGCTGGCCTGCGTTTCAAGGGGACGTTTATTCAGGCGATGAGTGATCTATTCGACGCTTACACGATGGCGAACCGTCCTTTTACCGTTGATATTTATCAGGAGCAGCGGCTTGTTCATGTACAGGCGCAGGGGTAATAACCATGTCTATTCAGTTTTTGACGTTTTCCAGATTGATATTGCTGTCCTGCATCGCTGCGGGTTTGTCAAGTTGTGCGGCAATCAACAAGGTCGATCATCAGGCGGATAATGAAATGGCGAATGCGACCAAAATTATTAAGGGATTGCGCAATAGTGCTGCTACCACCTCAGTGCATGTTCATCAATATGGTTATTGGGTATCAACCAAGGAGATCCCATCGAAGAGAGAAAGTGAAACGGTCTCCTGTAACTTAACCTTGCAGGAAGCGGAACCGATGACGTTGAGTGAATTTGCCGGCAAGATCAAACGCATTTGCGGGGTACCGGTAGTGATCAGTGCGGATGCGCGGCTTGCCGCGTATCCCGGCTCGTCATCGGGTGAAAAGGGAAGTGAACGGGGGGTTGTGGTTGTCAATTCAGGTTCGCAACCCGTATCTGAAAGCGGTGAACCGGACGTGTTGAAAATCAATGTGAATTGGCATGGATCTCTGGCGGGTTTGCTCGATTCAGTCATTTTATCATCAGGGTTGCATTGGAAAGTACATAATGGCGCAGTGCATATTTTCAAAACAGAGACGCGGGTGTTTCAGATATATGCATTGCCGGGCACGGATGCATTGTCTTCCAGCGTGACCGCGACGACCAGTGCGACGTTCGGCGGTGGTGCGGGTGGGGGCGATAGCGGTAACAGCGGCAGTACGCAAACCCTTGCCACTTCTTTGACACGTTCGGTGATGGATGAGATCCAGAAAACGGTGTCAGGGATGCTGACGCCGGGAGAAGGTAAGTTAACTTTGTCGATGGCGACGGCATCATTGGCGGTAACCGACTCCCCTGAAATACTCGACAGAGTTAAGGATTATATTGATCAGCAGAATAAATTGCTGACTACGCAGGTGGTGCTTAATGTCAAGATCCTTAATCTGACGTTCGATCGGGATGATCAGTATGGCGTCGATTGGTCGTTGGCTTATAAAAGCGCTCATATAGGATTGGCTGATAAGAACTCGACTGCTATTGATGAGGGAGGTATCAATACCAATATCCACATTCTCAAAGGACCATTCAGTGACAGCGCTTTGCTGATTAAGGCGTTATCGGCTCAGGGCAAAGTCTCCATAGTGACGCAACCCTCGGTTACCACATTGAATTTGCAGGCGGTACCGATGCAGGTGGCAACTCAGACCGGGTATGTTTCATCAATTTCTAACACCTTGACGCCACAAGTCGGTACTTCGGTGGGGATTGAACCCGCGACAGTGACGACCGGTTTTAATATGTTGATGCTGCCTTATGCCATGGCTGATAAGCAAATATTGTTGCAATACAACATTAGCTTAAGCGATTTGAAGAAGCTGGCGAAATTTGGCAAGGAAGAGACTGGTCAGGTGCAATTGCCGACGATAGACTTGCGTGCGTTCAGCCAGAAAGTGCGGTTGCACTCAGGTGAAACTCTGGTGTTGTCAGGGTTTGAGCAACAGTCAGATACCAGTGAACGCAGTGGCTTGGGCAGCCCAGATAATCAGGTTCTGGGAGGGAGTCGTGAGGGTAAAACAAATCATAATGTGATCGTGGTCATGATTACTCCTATAGTGGTAGATTGAAAGATGATCCGGACCGGGACAGACGTGGAGCACGTCATGCAAATCAAGCTATGTGGTAAAACGCTGGTGGCTGGCATCATCTGGCGACCACCGGTAACTGCGTTGGCGCGTTCTAACATGCGCAGAAATGGGATTGCGGCGGGGTTTACCCTGGCTGTCCGGCATCGTGTCGGGCAAGGTATTCAGATCGGCTACGTACCAAAGGAGGCAGGGGCGCCGGGTGATTATTCATTGGCCGCTACCCTTGCCAAAGCGGTAGATAAACCTAACTGGATCGGCGCGTTTCGTTTGCCTGATGGGCATTATGCGTTAGTCGCGGTACATCAGGGTGCAATCATGGCTGGACGTGACTTGATCGGCGTCCGCGAAGAGATCGAGGCGAAGTTGCGTGATACGGTACAACTGGTAGAGGGAGCCAACGGGGTATGGAATGCAATTTATGCGCCGAAGGAGTTTGAATCGTTGTGGCCGGAGATGCCATTGGCGCAGTTATTGTCGAAATCTGCATTGAAAAAATCTGTCGGTCAGCTGGAAAGCTTAACGGGTGAAATGTCGAAGCATCAAATTAAGCTCTTTGGCATGAGCGCGGGTTTGGCGATTTTGCTGGCCGGTGGTTGGTGGGGGTGGCACACCTATAAGCAGAATACGGTATTGATCACACCGGATTTATCCAACGAAGTCGAGGAAATTCCGCCGCCGCATCCGTGGCTTGCGCAACCGCAAATAGCATGGCAATTCGCCGCATGGAACCGAGCGTTAGCCAGGATCCCTTTGTCCCTTGCGGGTTGGCAAATTGACGCCATTCTTCTGGATGCTGATACGATTTCTGTGAGCTACCAGCGTCATGAAGGAATGCCGATCAATATTTTTCAGGTTGCTGCTATCAATATATTCCAGTCTGGCCCTGTGATTTCCAATGGCGGAGAGCAGGCACAGGTATTGATACCGTTCAGTCAGCAGAATGAGGATCTGCCGGAAGGCCACGACGACCTATTGCTGTCGTCAGATCAGGCGCTGATTGAGTTAACGTCTTATTTCCAGGCGCTGGATTTGCCGCCTCCGGTCTTAACTGAGAGCGCCTCTGTTCTGCCGCCACCCCCGCCTCCTGCGGCAGAAGGGGAGACTCGCGTGTGGGCGAACCCTGATTGGCAGACTTATAGCTGGACGCTCTCTTCTCAATTACCGCCAGATGCCTTGTTTTCAGGTAAGCCGCTCCCTGGGTTGAGGGTCACCAGCGCCAGAGTTGTGTTATCTGACGGTTTCCCTCAGTGGGAGCTTAGTGGAGTTTTCTATGCAAAAAATTAGTCAGTTTATAATCAGTGTATTGGTGGTGTCGGTATTTTCTCTGGCATATGCACAAACATCACCTGCTGAGATCCCGGCGGTTCAGGCAAAGCCTGTGGCGCAGAAACCGGCATTGCCGGCGGCAACGACTGACAATGTTGCTGAACAATTGGCAAAGTTACAGACCGAGGTGATGTTACTTAAAGCTGAAACCGCCAGAGCAAATGCGCAGGCTGAACTCGATAAAATTTCCAGCGTCGTGAATAAAAGTGGCGCGATTAATAATGATCTGCCTTTAGTTAAGTCAATCTTTGGGCGCAACGGTGCGCTGATTGCCACGCTGCGGTTTCGTTCGGGTGGCATCATGGATGTGAAAGCCGGTGATCAGTTGCCGAATGGTTATAAAGTGGTGCGCATTAATAACGGTGTGGTCACTTTTACCAAACAGGGACGATTCTATGATGTGGGATTGACTGCGACTAACGATGCATCGTTATTGGATAGCCTGGATTTAATGGTTGCACCGCCGTTGCCGTTAAGTCGTTAATTGCTGATAAGTGGACATTCCTATGGTAATAACAAGTTCCGATCTGCTGTGTATGGTCAGGCAGGGGGCAAAAGTGTTATCTGCCCTGAGCGGCGCACTTGAAATAGAGTTGGCGAACCGCAGTTTGATATGTCTTATTGAGTTACCCCAGCAAAAGGGGCACTGCGTGCTTGCTGTATCCGCTTCTCACCGGCTCGATCCCCATGTATTGGCCTATGAGGAAACGGTTAAAAGACACGGTTTCATTTATCAGATTGTCACCTGTGGAATGGGGAACATATTGGAGTTGTACCGTCTCAGCAAGAGCCATCATCATCGTCATGGGCTGGGAGGCACAGAATCCGATGTTCAGCGTTATATCACTCGCTTAATCGGAGAAGCCACGCAGGAGCGAGCGTCGGATTTACATATTGTCGCCCGGCATAATTATTGTGAGATCCGTTGCCGTATTGATGGTTATTTGCGGCCTGTTGAGCAGTTGCGTCCCGAAGAAGGATTACGACTGTGCGCGACGATTTACCAAAGTATGTGCGACGTGGCAGAGCCGACTTTTAAGCCGATGCAGGCACAGCGTGCGCGAATGAAGGATGAATTTCTTACCGAATGCGGGCTTTCCGGGGCGCGGATTAATACCCGCCCGCTTGATCGTGGCATGTTAATGGTACTGAGGTTGTTGTATGCGGATAGTCCCGGTACGGTGTGCACCCTGAGTGATCTTGGCTATTTGCCGGAACAGTGTCAGATATTGGAAGAGTTGATGGACCATCGGGCCGGGGTTGTCCTGTTGTCCGGCGCGACCGGTAGCGGCAAGAGCACTACCCTGAAAGTTGTGATGCAGAAGCTGATAGCGGAACAAGCGGGTATTCATTTGCTCACGCTTGAAGATCCACCTGAATATGAGATTGAAGGCGCTAATCAGTCGCCGATAACCGGCGATCGTGGCGATAGCGTGGTTGTTGAACAAGAATGGGCAATGGCAATCGCTGATGCTATGCGGCTCGATCCTGATGTCATTATGGTCGGCGAGATACGTGATGCGGTTACCGCAAAGATGACGTTCCGTGCCGCAATGACGGGCCATCTCATTTGGACCACGATACATGCAAACGATGCTTTAGCGATCCTGCCCCGTTTGCAGGATGAGGCGGTAATGGAATCACTGTTGATGGATTCGCGGTTGGTGATTGGTTTAGTCAGTCAATCGTTGGTTCAAGTGTTATGTCCCCGTTGCAAAGTTCCCTTGCAAGGGCATGAGCAGGAAATTTCCGGACGTCTGTTAAAACGGTTGAATCTTTATTGCCAGCCGGAATCGGTTTGTTTGCAGGGAGAAGGCTGTGATTATTGCAAGCAGAGCGGCATCGTGGGCCGAACGGTAGTCGCTGAAGTGGTACGTACATCTCCGGGCTTAATGCAAGCTTATCGAGCTGGTCATCATCACGGGGCAACCCGGTATTGGATGACGGAAATGGGCGGATTAAGCAAGAACGATGCACTTATTCACAAAATAAATGACGGAATCGTCGATCCCCGTGCTGGAGAACGCGTCATGGGGCCGATTATCCCCACGATCCATCAAATAGAGTAAAACACCATGTTCCTGACCGATTTTATTGAAAGACTGAACTATCGAATGGCGAAGATACAGTTCGGTAAGAAAGCGCGGATTCGTTTCTACGGGCATCTTATTATGATGCTGGAAAATCGTGTCATGCTGATTGATGCATTACGCGAAATGTATAATGTCGCCAGTAATGAAGGCCAAAAACCCAACGGTGGTTATGCGTTGGTCTTGAGTCGTTGCTATGAATCGGTGAGTCAGGGCAGCACTTTGGCAGAGAGTTTGCAGCAATGGATTGGTCCTAATGAAGTCGCGGTGATTGCTGCGGGTGAGCGCTCCGGCGACATACATAGCGCTTTCATGGATGCGATCGCCATGATTGAAGCGGGTAGCAAGATCCGCAATGCGGTTATCGGTGCTTCTATTTATCCGGCGGTGCTGATTGGGATGATATGCGTCTTGTTGCACATTGTGGCGGGGAGTCTGGTTCCCAAACTGGCGGCGGTTTCTAAGCCGGAAACCTGGGATGGTGCGGCTTATACCCTTTATGTGATGGGGACATTTGTTAATGACTATGGGCTGTATTCGCTGATATTCCTGGTGATATTGATCATTCTGTTGTCATTATCGTTGCCTTTTCTGGGCGGACGGTTGCGAACGGTGCTTGACCGGTTTCCGCCGTGGTCACTGTACAGAACCATTCATGGCAGCATGTTCATACTGAATGTCTCGTTGCTGATCCGCTCAGGGATGATGTTGCAATCGGCGCTGGAATTGCTGTTGGAACAGGCGGGTTCGCGTTGGTTGTATGTACGTATCGCTGCCACGCTTGAACATATTTCAATGGGGGCTGGTTTTGGCGAGGCGTTGCGCGATACGGGTTATCGTTTTCCCGATAGCGAGGCGATCAGTTATCTGAGGCTATTGTCACGATTGCAGGGTTTTGATCAGTCAATGGCGAAGTTTGCACGGCACTGGCTGGATGAAACGATAGTCAAAGTTCAGATAGTCACCCGCGGATTCCTGCTGGCTTCAATCCTGATGATTGGTGGCATGTTGATGCTGGTTGTTACGGCAGTATCTGGTATTGAAAATGCCATTGAACAGTCGTTATCTCTACCGTCTGCTTAACGTTGAAATTAATGATGAAAACCAGACAGGACATTGAAATTGGAACCCGTGAAATTCAGGGAGTGGATGGCGTATATCGTGAGGAAATGTTGGATGAGCAAGACCCGCCGTAAACCCTCGCCCAGTGCGAGGGTGTCGCAAAAGGCGCGTGTTATCCGTTAAGATCTGCGTACTTCTTTTAAGCGCAGATCTTTTATGACCTTATTCATTCGAAAACGGGAACCTTCTATTCATACTGGACGTCAGTTTGTCACCGCTCAGCACTTACCTGTCTTAGCGGGTTCTCTTTCCCTTTCTGATTAT